>SXMN01000144.1 GCA_005777315.1 Verrucomicrobiales bacterium | reverse complement strand
CGCTTGGTGATGGCGTTCAAAAACCTCAAGCCTTGCCCTTCCTGAAGTCGCTGAACCACCGAAATTCACCAGAAATCAGATGCTCGCCATGGCCATTCAACTCTCAACTGTTTTCTCCAATGACTTTGTCACAGCCGTGAATCGCGCATTGGCTTGTCTGTCCCGGATGGAAACGCTACCAATGTCGGGTTGAATCACTTTCCAACAACGCGCCTGACCACCGCAGTGTCATGATCGGTGCCACGCTCAATCAATATCAGATCACCTCGTCTATCGGCGCCGGCGGGATGGGCGAAGTGTTTCGCGCGCGGGACATGCGGCTCAACCGTGACGTGGCGGTGAAAGTGTTGCCGAAGGATTTCGCCAGCGATGCGGACCGGCTGCGGCGCTTCGAGCAGGAGGCCAAGACGCTCGCCGCGCTGAATCATCCAAACATCCTGACCATTCACGACGCCGGTGTCCATGAAGGCGCGCCGTATCTCGTGAGCGAATTGCTCGAAGGGCGGACGCTGCGCGAGGAACTCAGGAGCGGCGCGCTGCCCACACGCAAGGCCACCGAGTACGCGCTGCAAATCGCTCAAGGCCTGGCGGCGGCGCATGACAAGGGCGTCATTCATCGCGACCTCAAGCCGGACAATCTCTTCGTCACGAAAGATGGCCGGGTGAAGATTCTGGATTTCGGTTTGGCGAAACTTAGGAGCGCGGATGCCCACATCCGCGAGAAGGAGTCGCCCCACGGCCAACGTGCGGATGAGGGCATCCGCGCTCCAGACACAGAAGCTTCCACCGCCCAACTCGCTGCCCTGGACACCACCGAGCCTGGCCGCGTCCTGGGCACGCCGGCCTACATGTCACCCGAGCAAGTGCGCGGCGAGACTGCGGACCATCGGGCGGACATCTTCGCGTTTGGTTGCGTGCTCTACGAAATGCTCGATGGCCGTCGTCCGTTCCGACGCGACACGACCATCGAGACGATGAACGCAATCCTGACCGAGGAGCCGCCGGAGTTGAGCGAAGCGCATCCAAATCTCGCGCGCGCCTTGGAGCGAGTCGTCCTGCGGTGTTTGGAGAAGTCGCCTGAGCGGCGCTTCCAGTCAGCGAGCGATCTGGCCTTCGCGTTAGAAGGACTCTCCGGGTCGAATGCGAAAGCTGACACCATCCAAGCAAACTTTTCCATGTCGAGCGCACGACGGGTCGCGGTGGAACGTTCAGTCTGGATCGGGATCGTGGGTTTGTTGCTGGCGGGCTTCGCGACGCAGATCTACAAATCGAGACGGAGCGGATCGCTCGCCAATCCAGCCGCTGCCCCGCAGGGAACAAACGTGGTCCGTTTTTCGATCCGCCTGCCCACAAATGCTCCGCTGGCCCTTGGGAACTGGACACCGCGCATCGGCTTCGAGAGTCCCTTGATGGCGGTTGCACCCAACGGGCGTGAAATCGCTTACGTGGCGAAGACCACGGAGGGCACACATCTTTTTCGACGCGCACTCGACGGCTGGGACGCTCAGCCCGTGCCGAACACCGGTGGCGCCATCCACCCGTTTTACTCGCCCGACGGCCATTGGCTTGGATTCCTGACGGACGACAAAGTGAAGAAGGTCTCGTTGCAGGACGGATCGGTGCAGACGCTTTGCAACGCGCGCACGCCCGTCCGGGCTTTTTGGACCCGCGACGGCTGGATTTATGTCGCCGAGGACGAAGCCGCGCGGCTAACCCGCGTCGCGCCGCAAGGAGGCAGCCTGGAGATGATCACCGCGATCAGAGCGGGTAATGGCTACATGGATCAGGTTTTGCCGAACGGGAAAGCGGTACTCATGACCAGACACACAAATGGCATTCGGGCTGATTTCGCGGATCTCAACGTGTTCGACTTCCAAACAAAGGAAACCAAACTGCTGATCAACCGAGCATACGATGCGCGCTATGTCGCTTCCGGCCACCTTGTCTTTAGCCGGAATAATTCCATCTTCGCCGTGCCTTTCGATCTCGATCGACTGGCAATCAAGGGTGAGCCAGTCACGGTACAGTCCGGAGTCAACATGCAGTCCTTCTTCGCGCAGACTCAAGCGAGCGTCTCTGACAATGGCACACTCATCTACGTCCCAGGCGGGGATTTGGCCGCCGGGCGCATCGCGAGAGTGGATGGTTTGGGGCGGAGCGAATTTCTGGAGAACATTCCGGAGCAAGTTTATGGGTCATTCGACCTGGCACCAGATGATGAGCGACTGGCAGTCCAGATCGGGGACGTGGACGACTACATTTGGGTCTTCGACTTCGCCTCCAAACAGGGACGACGAATATCCTCGGTTCGGAAGGGCAGCTTCCCACGATGGAGATCGCCCGGCTCGAAGGAGGTCAGATATGAGTCCGATGTCGGAGGGCGCTTACGATTCTTCGTGCAGGCTGTGGATGGCGGCAGCCAGCCCACCGAGATGTTTCCCGGCGCTTCCTCGGGGTCAATCGCGAGCCTGAGATCAACCTGGTCACCCGATGGGGATACGCTCATCGTGCAGATGCAGCAGGCGGACGGTTACAAACGCATCGGATCGCTGGGGAAACGGCCCGGGGCGGAAATAGAGTGGTTGTCGCCGCCTGGACACAACGCGAGGCAAGCCACGTTTTCACCCGACAGCGACTGGATCGCTTACGCTTCGGACGAGACAGGGCAGTTGGAAATTTGGATCCTTTCGCTCGAAGACAAGAAAACAGTCCGCCAGATTTCGACCGAAGGCGGCATCGAGCCGCTGTGGTTTTCGAGTGGTGACCTGTTCTGGCGCCGGGGCAGTAAATGGTTCGTGAGCCGCGTCACGACGAAACCCGAGCTGAGATGGGAGACCCCGAAGCTGGCTTTCGAGACCGACTTCATCGACACGCCTGGTGTTTCTTATGACGTGTCGAGCGACGGCCAGAAGCTCTACGTGGTGAAGCGCACGCGCCAGCCAGTGACAGATGAGATTCGCGTCGTTCAAAACTGGTTCGAGGAATTCCGGGAGAAGAAATGAGCGGCGTTTCCTTCAAATGCCAATTTCGTGGACAGCGCGGGACATGCCGCCGCCCTGAAACCTGGGCACAGTGAATTGCGTTGTGGCTTGTAATCCTTCTCCGCGTCTTTGATTTTGCAGGCCATGTTTGAATTGCTCAAAACGGATTCTTCTTCGCGTGCGCGCCTTGGCCGATTGACAACACCGCGCGGGGTCATTGACACACCCATCTTCATGCCCGTGGGGACGCAAGGGAGTGTGAAAGCGTTGGACCCGCGGGAGCTTGGCGAGCTGGGCACGCAGATCATTTTGGGGAACACGTATCACCTGAGCATCCGGCCGGGGATGGAGATCATCAAGGCCGCTGGAGGGCTTCATCGCTTCATCAACTGGCCGTTGCCGATTCTGACGGACAGTGGCGGCTTCCAGGTTTTCAGCCTGGCGAAGATTCGCAAGATCAAGGCGCATGGCGTGGAATTTCGATCACATCTGGATGGAACGCTGCTTTTTCTTGGTCCCAAAGAGGCGATGGAAATCCAGCGAACTCTCGGTTCGGACATTGCCATGGTGTTCGACGATTGCCCTCCGCACGGTTGCACGGCGCGCGAAGCGCGAGCCGCGGTGGAGAGGACGATCCGATGGGCTGCAGAGTGCCGCGAGCAACCGCGCGCTCCGGGGCAGATGTTTTTCGGCATTGTCCAGGGCGGGGCCGACGCCGCGCTGAGGGAGGAATGCGCCAAATCGATCGTCGGCATGGGATTTGATGGTTACGCCATCGGCGGTGTCAGTGTGGGCGAGCCCGAGAATGAAATGATGAAGGCTGTGGAGTTCACCGAGCCATTCCTGCCAGCCAATCAGCCGCGTTACGCGATGGGATTGGGCACGCCGGCGCAGTTGGTGGAGCTGGTGGCTCGCGGAGTGGACATGTTTGATTGCGTTTTACCGACTCGCGTGGCCCGCAACGGCACCGCTTTCACCTCGAAGGGAACCGTGAGCATCAAAGGTGGCTTCAACAAGTCGGATTTCCGGCCCATCGAGGAAGGATGCGCCTGCTATGCGTGCAGGAATTTTTCACGCGCATATCTCCGCCACCTGCTGAACGTGAATGAGATTCTCGGGTTGCGGATGTTGAGCGTGCATAATTCGCACATGTTCATGAACACGATGGTTGAGATCCGGAGGCATATCCAAGCCGGAACATTTGGCGAATTTCGACGCGAGTTCGCGGCGACTTATGTGCCATCGCAGAAGGTTCTATCATCCCGGAAGCTTGGCGTGAGAGGTGAGGATTGAATGCCTCTGCCGCACTCCTGATGTCATGTTTATTCGCCCCAGCAGCCTGCCAATCCAGCGTTGACACTCCAATGGCGCATCCATAGCTTCCGCCCGTAAATACCGAGCGATGGCCCCGATTTTACATTTCGGGGCCTTTTCATGTCGGCATCGAAAACTTTATGGCAAATACGATTCTGGTCGGAGCCCAGTGGGGCGACGAAGGCAAAGGCAAGATCATAGATGTGCTCACCGAACAGGCGGAAATCGTTGTGCGCACTCAGGGAGGCAACAACGCCGGGCACACGGTTTTCGTGGGCCTGAAGAAGTACGTGTTGCACCTCATTCCCTCGGGCATCCTTCGACCGCGAAAGCTGTGCATCATCGGCAATGGCGTGGTGGTGGACCCGATCGGATTGGTCAGCGAGATCACCGGTTTGCGCAAGCTTGGCATCAAGGTGGATGAGAATCTGATGATCAGCGAGCAGGCGCATGTGGTGTTCCCCTATCACCGTGAATTGGATGAGCAGCGGGAGTTACGCAAGGGCAAGAACAAGATCGGAACGACCAAACGCGGAATAGGCCCGGCTTACGGCGACAAGGCGGCGCGAGTTGGAATGCGCATGATCGACCTGATTCATCCCGAACGTTTCGAAGTGTTGTTGAAGGCCCGGATCAAGGAGAACAACGAGGTGTTGAAAGCGCTCGGAGCGAAGCCGCTTTCATTCAAGAAGGTTTATGAGAGCTATCGGGACGCGGCGGACGTGCTCCGGCCGTTTGTTGCGAATACCGTCGTGAGGCTCCATGAAGCCACGGTCAGCGGGGTGAACGTGCTGTTTGAGGGCGCTCAGGGAACTTTCCTCGACATTGATCACGGCACTTACCCGTTCGTCACCTCCTCCAACACAACTTCTGGCGGCGCCTGCACGGGGTCGGGTGTTCCGCCCAATCGGATGGATCGTGTGGTGGCGGTGATGAAGGCTTACACGACGCGCGTGGGTGAGGGACCTTTGCCGAGTGAGAGCGCCGAGATCGCAGACATGCTTCATGCGATGGGGCGCGAATTCGGGGCGACGACAGGACGGGCGCGACGTTGTGGATGGTTTGATGCGGTCGCAACGGGACACGCCACGATGGTCAACGGCATTGACGATCTCGCGATCACCAACGTCGATGGACTCGACACGTTGGAGACCATCAAGGTGTGCGTGGCCTATCGTTGTGGCGGGAAGACATTGAATTATGTGCCGAATGACATCGAGTTGTTCGCCCAGTGCGAACCGGTGTATGTAGAGTTTCCCGGATGGAAAACGCCGACGCACGAGATTCGTGAATGGAAGAAGCTGCCGGTGCGGGCGAGAAACTATTTGAAGGCAATATCAGATCTTACCGGGGCAAAGTTGCGGATCGCTTCCGTGGGGCCTGCCCGGGAACAGACGATGTTCCTCTGACCAACAGGAATTGCGAATTGGAGATTGAGTCATGACTGCTCCAGTTTCCCATTTGAGCGCCGAAGCCAAGGCGACGCTGCCAGCGCATGTTGCGATCATCATGGACGGCAACGGACGCTGGGCAAAGCAGCGTCACCTGCCACGCGTCGAAGGGCATCGCCAGGGCGCGGAGTCTGTCCGGGCCATCGTTCGGGCGGCTGGTGAAGTGGGAGTGAAATATCTCACGGTGTACGCATTCTCGGTCGAGAACTGGAACCGTCCCAAGGACGAGGTGGACACGCTGATGAAATATCTGGCGCGTTACCTCAAGAACGAGATTGGCGAGCTTAATCGCAACAACGTAAGGCTCGAAGTCATCGGCCAGATTTACCGGCTGCCGGAATTTGTGCAGCAGCAACTGGAGAAGACCAAGGCGGCGCTCTCTCGCAACAACGGGCTGACGCTGATCCTCGCGCTCAGTTACGGGGGCAGGACGGAGATTGTGGAAGCTGTGCGCGAGATCGCCGGCAAAGCGCGCGAAGGCAGGCTTGATCCCGCGGAAGTGGATGAGCAGGCAATCTCGCAACACCTCTACACGCGGCATTTCCCGGACCCCGATTTATTGATCCGCACCAGCGGGGAACAGCGGCTGAGCAACTTCCTCTTGTGGCAGACTTCCTATGCCGAGTTTGTCGTGACACCGACCCTTTGGCCTGACTTCCGGAGGCAGCAGTTCTTCGACGCACTTGAGGAGTACGCCCGGCGCCATCGACGCTTCGGGGGGCTGGGGTAGAAACTGCAAATCCACTCCGGAAATTGCCGCCCACCGGGGTGAGATCTGCGTTTGCCGGGCGGTTCTTCGGAAGATCACGGGCACCAGTGGATCTGCGGCGGGGCGGCTGGTTGACGCCAGCTTTTTTTGTCGCCATTCCGTGCCTGGGTGGCTTCCATGTCGGACCTAACAACATCCCCATGAACACGACTTCACTTTTCCTTGGCTTGAATCTCGCCATCCTGATCGTCCAGCCCTCGACACTCGCCGCGGCTGAAGTCGCTCTGAATGTCCGGATTTTCACGGTTCCGGATGGCTTCACAGTCGAAACGGTCGCTTCTACTGACCTTGTGCCAAGACCCGTCAGTGGCAGTTTCGATGATCAAGGTCGCCTGTATCTCACCGATTCTTCCGGCTCGAACAAACCTCCGTCCGAGCAGTTGAAGAATCCTGATCACCGGGTTGTCCGTCTCGATGACATCAATGGCGACGGCATTTTCGACAAGTCCACGGTCTTCGCGGACAGGGTGATGTTTCCTCAAGGCTGCCTCTGGCATGATGGCTGGGTTTACGTGGCAGCCCCGCCCAGTATCTGGCGATTCCGTGATCAGGATGGCGACGGTGTGGCTGAGCAACGTGAGGAGTGGTTCAAGGGTGGTTCCCTCACGGGCTGTGCCAATGATATCCACGGTCCGCACCTCGGCCCGGAAGGTTTTATTTATTGGACCAAGGGAGCCTTCGCCGAGCAGACACACAAACTTGCCAATGGTCGGACGCTCAACGATCGCGCGGCGCATATTTATCGGGCGCGCCCGGACGGCTCCGGACTCGATGTGATCATGTCCGGCGGAATGGATAATCCAGTCGAGATCGCGTTCACCGCGGAGGGCGAAGCAATCTTCACCAGCACGTTCATCGACTTTACCCAGCCAGGCTTTCGCGACGGCATCGCTCATGCGAGCTACGGTGGTGTGTTCGGAAAAGTGAATGACGTGCTCGATGACGGTCGCGTCAAGCGAACCGGCCCCGAGCTCCTGCACCCGTTCCATCAGGCCGGTCCCGCTGCCGAATGCGGCCTGTTCCGTTATGAAGGTGATGCCCTTGGACAGGAGTACCGCGACAACATTTTTGCAACGACTTTCAACCTCCACAAAGTCACGCGCCATGTTCTGCGACTCAACGGTGCCTCTTATGCCAGCACGGACAGCGATTTCCTCGCAACCGACGATACTGACTTTCATCCCACCGATGTGCTGCAGGATGCCGATGGATCGATCATCGTCGTGGACACGGGCGGTTGGTACAAGCTTTGTTGCCCCAGCTCCCAACTGGCCAAGCCCGACGTGCTTGGCGCTGTTTACCGCGTCAAGCGCGCCGCGGCGAAGCCATTGCCTTCTGGTGGGCGCAGAGCCGCATACGCCCGACTGGCGCAACCTCCCACAACACGTGACGACAGCAAAATCGCACTCGCCAAGCGCGAAGTTTCGAAGGCGAATCCGGATGCGGCCCCGCTTTTTCGCGATTTGATCAAGCAAAACATGTCGAAGGTCTCATCCTCACCAGAATCGGCGCACTTGGTCCGCGTCGGAGCGGAGGGCCTCGGCCGGTTGCGCGACGCCTCATCTGTCGCGCTCCTGCTCGAAGCCGCTGCTGGCGTGCCCGCTGGTGACGTCGCGCTCGTGACCAGCCTCACATACGCACTCATTGAAATTGCCCAGCCCGCCACGACTCGAGCCGGGTTAACGCATTCTTCACCCGCAGTCCGGCGCGCGGCTCTGGTCGCTTTGGATCAAATGGACGGAACCGATTTGAAGCCCGCGGAGGTAACGCCTTTCCTTACTCTCGCGGACAAGAACTTGCGCGCGGCCGCCAACTGGATTCTGGGCCGGCACAGTGATTGGGGTGGGGAACTCGCCGGCTGGTTCAGGCAGGAACTGACTTCACCAAAATCCAGCCCCGCTCATCTTGATCAACTCCAGTCTCAGCTTCGCATTCTCACGCGCGCCGAAGCCGGCCAGCAGTTGCTTGCCGACGCCGCGACACAGAAAGGCTTCGCTCCTTCAACCAGGACGGAGGCTTTGAACGCCATGGCCGACGCGGGAATGAAACAGCCGCCGGCAGTCTGGAAGTCCGCAGTGATCGCAAGTCTCGCAAATCCCGACGTCAGCGTCGCCCGTGCGGCTCGAAGCTTCTCTGTTGATCCCGCTGTACAAGCGGCGCTGACACGGGCGGCGGCGGCCCCGGGAAATTCAGCATCCGTCCGGCTTGAACTTCTTGCGGCGCTCCCGAACGGCGCTGCTCTGGATGACGCCTCGTTCAAGTTCATTCGCGGAGAACTGGCTCCTTCCCGCGAACCGGCCATGCGGGCTGCGGCGGCGGCAGTTCTCGCCCGCGCCAGATTGACGGCGGGACAATTGCATGAACTTGCCGACGCCCTCATCACAGCAAGTCCGGTGGAGCTTCCGCGCCTGATTGCCGCCTTTGAGCAACAGTCGGGCGACGATGCCGGCCGCGATCTCCTGGCCGCTTTGGGAAAATCAGCCGCCGCGAAAAGTCTCCCGGCCGCGATTGTCCGGACCGCTTTCGCAAAATTTCCAACTGGAATTCAAAATGATGCGGCATCCTTCATCGCCAGCCTTGATGCCGATGCCGCCAGGCAGTCCGCCCGGCTCGACTCTTTGCTCGTCGAAGTAAAGGGACATTCGGGCGACATCCGCCGAGGCCAGGCTGTCTTCAACAATCCCAAAGCCGCCTGTGTCACCTGCCACAAGATCGGTTACATCGGTGGCACTCTTGGTCCCGATCTGACGCGAATCAGTGAGATCAGGAATGAAAGGGATCTGCTTGAAGCTCTCGTTTATCCCAGTGCCAGCTTCGTGCGCAGCTATGAACCCATGTTGGTAAGCACGAAATCGGGCGAAGAACACAGCGGGGTTCTCCGCAAAGACGCCCCTGATGAAGTTATTCTCGCCAGCGGCCCGAATGCCGAAGTTCGGATCGCGAGAGCTGATGTTGCCAGCATGAGACCGGGTTCATTGAGCCTCATGCCACAAGGTTTGGACGAGCAACTGACAAGACAGGAACTTTCAGATTTACTCGCATTTCTCAGGAACACGACATGGGGCCCGCGTTGAGGCAGAAAAGAAATCGGAGGGTGGTGCGTCGGAAAACGACGCTGTTGCCGATCGGCTGACACTTTCAATTCTGCGCTGATTTGAGTGGAA
The DNA here is from genome assembly GCA_005777315.1 of Verrucomicrobiales bacterium. GTDB lineage: Bacteria > Verrucomicrobiota > Verrucomicrobiia > Limisphaerales > F1-12-MAGs170 > F1-120-MAGs170. The sequence continues at coordinate 12,774 of SXMN01000144.1, read as the reverse complement.
TGATTGGGATGACCCTCATGATCAGGTCGCTCAACCGATTTGAATTGAACCTCCGCGCCAGTCTCAGGCCCAACGGGCTGGGTATCCGTTCCGATAGATCATGCGGCCTGAAGGGCCGCGATCCCCCCCCCACACCACCATGGCCCAATCATTCTCCCGCATCCTGATTCATCTCGTGTTCAGCACAAAGAATCGCGAACTCATGCTGACACCCGCCATCCAGACCGAATTGAATCCCTACCTTGCCGGCACGTTGAACAACATCGAATGCCCGTCATTGCAAGTCGGCGGCGTGGAAGACCATGTTCATTTGTTCTTCGGGCTTTCCCGCACGCGCACGATTGCCGACGTGGTCGAGAACGTGAAAACCAGTTCATCCAAATGGATCAAGACCAAGGGCATCGCATTTGTGGGTTTTCATTGGCAATCTGGATACGGCGCATTTTCCGTCAGCCAGTCGGATGCGGATGCTGTCGTGGCCTACATCCGCGACCAGGTGCAGCATCACCGGAAGATGACGTTTCAGGATGAATACCGTCGGTTGTTGGAACGGTACCACATCGTGTTCGATGAGAAATATGTGTGGGATTGAAATGCGGGTGTGCCCGGGTTATCGCGGCCCTTCAGGCCGCCGGGATTTGTGAGTTGTCTACCCAGGACGTTGCCCTGGGCTGAGGAATGCCGGCCTGTTGGGCCGGGGATGCAGCGCCAACGGCGCGCTTTTCCTCAGCCCATCCCAGCGGCCTGGGTACTCATGCCGACAAATAGGAACGCTTCAATGCTATTACCCCAAACAACGAGGAACCACTCCTCCTACCCATCTTCCCGGCCGTGCTTCAGTCGATTGAAAGCGCGCTGCGCGACCCTGGTCAGCCGCTGCTTTTCGTGATACGCGTGTTTGTTCTGCGCGCTTGCCAGTTGATCGACTTCGAGGGTCAGTTTCACGTAATTGTCGTATCGCTCGCGCCGGATGCTTCCAGCCGTGACCGCTGCAAGAACCGCGCACCCTTTTTCAACCATGTGCCGGCAGTCGCGGAACCGGCACTTTCCTGCCAGGTCGTCGATCTCAGGAAAAGTCTCGTTGATTCCTTCCTCCGCAGTCCATAAATGAAATTCTCTCGTCCCCGGCGTGTCGATCACCATGCCACCATTCCGAAGCAGGATCAGCTCCCGGCACGTTGTCGCGTGGCGCCCCTTGTGATCGTCCTCGCGCACTTCAAGCGTGTGCTGGAGATCCTCGCCGTAGAGCGCGTTGATCAGGCTGGATTTGCCGACTCCAGAAGAACCGATGAAGACGGCAGTCTGAGCGGCTGGAACGTGGGATTCCAAGCTTGCCATTCCCATCTGTGTCAGAGCGCTGACAACAATCACCGTGGCCCCACCCGCGGCCGCCCGTGCTTCCGCCGCCGCCGCATCCAATTGCTCGCAGAGATCCGCCTTGTTCAACAGCACGACTGGAATCGCGCCACTTTCATGGACCGTGACCAGATGCCGCTGCAACCGCCGCGCATTGAAGGAGCCGTCCAATGCCTGAACCACGAATGCCACGTCCACATTCGTCACCAGCACTTGTTCCTCCGTTTCCCGTCCGGGTACTTTTCGCGACAACTTTGTGCTTCTTGAAAGCACCTGTTGAATCACCGCTTTCCTCTCATTCAGCAGCGGCGCGATTGCCACCCAATCTCCAACCTTCGGCAGTGCCGCCGTTGAAGTCGCCTCGTGCAACAACCTTCCAGCAACAACCCCGGCCAGATCGCCATGCTCGCTCAACACTGTAAAATGGTGCTTGTCTTCCACGACCACGCGGGCCGCGACCAGCCCTTGAGCGCGGAAGCTTGCAAACTCCCGTTCCCGCGCTTCGTTCCAGCCAAGAGAATTCAGATCCATGCAGTGCGACAAGGCCGCGACTCTAACCGCCTCCCCGACAAAGTAAACAACCCCGCCCGGAATGCGACCCGGCGGGCTTGTCTCTGTATTCTTCCCGATTTCTCGCGTGTTGGAAATCTGCTGTCGGGCCGCCTGCCAGCGTCACGGGAAAAACCTTGGCCCCCCGGTTGTCGGGCGCTTAAACTGCATGCAATAAGAACGGGATGCGAATGCGGTGCTCCGCGACTGCGGAGCGCGCCAGTAGAAAATCGTCGGCAGTTGGAAGAGCGTATTTTGGACAGACCTTTGGCAAAACATTTCTTGCAGGAGACGATGGCACAGCCACCTAAACTGGAAGATCGCTTCCTGCCTGATTCCCGAGGGTGGAGTGCGGCAGGATGTTGCCGGCCCGCTCCAGGTCGGATCGGGGCTCCTGAATCCCTGAAGCCACGCATGAGGTGTTATGCCTCATGATGTCTCATTGATCGCTACCATTGCGGTCGGCTTCGCGCTCGCATTTCTATTCGGTTTCATTGCGCACCGGCTGCGGTTGCCGCCTCTTGTGGGGTATCTGGTGGGTGGCGTCGCCATGGGGCGGTTCACGCCGGGGTTTGTAGCCAATAACGAGTTGACCGGACAACTCGCCGAGATCGGAGTAATGTTGCTGATGTTCGGCGTCGGTCTGCATGTCTCGACGGGCGATCTCATGGCGGTGCGGCGGATCGCGATTCCCGGCGCGATCGTGCAGATCCTCATTGCCACAACGATCGGCACGTTGATGGCGGCGTTTTGGGGATGGAGTCTGGGTGCCGGGATGGTTCTGGGACTTAGTCTTTCCGTGGCCAGCACGGTTGTGTTGCTGAAAGCGCTCGAGGAACGCAATGGAGTTTCCACACCAAACGGGCGCATAGCGGTCGGATGGTTGATCGTTGAGGACCTTGTCATGGTTCTGACGCTGGTTTTGCTGCCTGCGTTCGCGGAGGTGCTGGGGGGGAACAGCAATACGCCGGCGGGAGCCGCTTCAGGTCTGGGTTTGCTGGCGAGTCTTGGGCTCACCCTGCTGAAGGTGATTTCATTTGTTGCGCTGGTCTTGTATTTCGGGCCGAGGGTGATGCCGTGGATGTTGCGGCAGGTGGCGCGCACCGGTTCGCGCGAACTCTTTACTCTGGGCGTGCTGGCGGTTGCTCTGGGTATCGCTTTTGCCTCGGCCCGGCTGTTTGGAGTTTCGTTTGCCCTGGGCGCATTCTTCGCCGGAGTGGTTTTGAGCGAATCCGATCTCAGCCACAAAGCCGCGGCCAATTCCCTTCCCCTGCAAGACGCGTTTGCGGTTCTATTCTTCGTCTCGGTGGGAATGCTGTTTGATCCGTCCATTCTGGTCACTCAGCCGCTGATGGTCGCGGCGGTGCTGCTTCTGATTCTGCTGGGCAAATCGCTGGCCGCGCTCGCGATTGTTCTGCTGTTGGGCTACCCGTTGAGCACCGCATTGACCGTCTCAGCGGCGCTTGCGCAAATCGGGGAATTCTCTTTTATCCTGGGAGGCTTGGGTGTCGCCTACGGCTTGCTTCCAGCCGAGGGTCTTAGTCTGATTTTGGCGGGAGCATTGTTATCCATCAGCCTCAATCCGTTGGTTTTTGCCGGCACGGATCTGCTGGTCGGGTGGGTTCAAAAGGTTTCCTGGCTCAAAATTCATCTGGAAGACGGGCGAGCGGCCCGTTTCTCACGGTTGCAGGAGGATTTGGAGGCGGCGCGCGTGGCTCTCGAAGCAAAAGCCGGTGCCCACAAGAGCTACAGTCCGGACGAATTGGTGGCGCGTTTTGCTCTGTTTGCCGGGCTTACACCCGAGCAGCGTGAGACACTGGCTCTACATTTCCGGCCTCGCAATGCCCAACCGGGTGAACGGCTCATCCGTGTCGGCGACAAGGCGGATGCGGTCTATTTCATCTCGACAGGCGAAGCGGAGGTTGTTGTCAACGGCCACAAGATCAAGCTGGGGCCGGGCGATTTCTTTGGTGAGATGGCGCTGTTGAGCGGGCTGCCCCGGTCGGCGGACGTCATCGCGCTGGATTTTTGCAAACTTCTGACTTTGAGCCAGCGCGATTTTCGCGAACTTCTCCGTCGATACCCGGGGATGCGTGACCCGATCGCGGCGGTGGCCAAGGAACGCGAGGAGTCGAACCGCCAGTTTAAGGAGCGCCCCCACGGCGGAGTGACGCAGCCGGCTTGAGGGATCAAGACTTGCCGTTTCGGAGAAGATTCGTCCGGTCAATTTAATTGAACTCGCCTCGGGCTTCCGATTGACTTTCCGCCATGCAAGCTGACTCCACCGATGCGGTCTATAAGGTACTGTCCTCTGACAATCTGATCTACGGACCTGTCAATCTCGATACGCTCGCCCAATGGGTCCGGGAGCGGCGTGTACAGCGTGATTCCTGGGTGCATGTCGAAACGGCGAACAACTGGTTCGCCGCAGGATCTTTAGATGCGCTCCAACCGGAGTTCGAAGCCGTCACCTCATTTGCCGGCGAGTCGCAGGCGTCTCCCCTGGTTTCAGCTCCTGCCACGGTTGAAGAGTTGCGGAGGTTCGAACGGTTCGCTCCGTACTCCAATGAGGAACTGGCGCTCCTCATAAATTTTAGCGAAACTGTGGCGGCGGCAAAAGGCGACTTGATCATCAAAAAGGGGGATATGAGCGACTCCCTGTTCCTCCTGCTTTCAGGCCAGGCCAGGGCGAGGATCAAGGTTGGGGGACAAGACACCACGCTCGGAAACATTGAATCAGGCGAACTCTTCGGCGAGGTCGCCATGCTCAGCCAGACTGCCCGTTCTGCGGACGTGGTGGCGGAATTGCCGACACGGCTTTTGAAGCTGACCTCCGATCACTTTCAGGAGCTGATCTCCAACCATCCCTCATTGGCAGCAAAGATGTTTTACAACATCGCGCGACTTCTTGCCACCCGTCTGTCGCAACGCACCGCCGAACTCCAGAAGGATCTTTCCTCGTCGTTTGTCTGGCGGTGATACGCGCAAAGCAGAGGATCTTCATCATCGGTGGAGTGATCAGTTCCGACCGGACGGTTGAGATCAAGATGAGTGTACAGGGCCTCCTGTAACTCTGCCCACCGAATTTGGATTACCACACGGCTATCAGAAAAACGCTTTCACTTTTCCTGTGCCTGCCGTTTTATGGCTCTCATGTCTGCCATACTCGCAGAGTTAAGTGATCATCCTGTGCGCCATTTTGCCGTGGGGGACATCATCCTGGAGCAGGGGAAGAGCACGGGGCTCCTCTATTTTCTGATCGAAGGCACCGTGGCGGTGGAGAAGGACAATGTCAAAGTAACGAGCATCTCCGAGCCTGGAGCCATTTTTGGAGACCTCTCGGTGCTTCTGGGTGTTCCGCATACTGCAACCGTTCGCGCCGTGTGCCCGTCTGCATTCCACGTTCTGACGTATTCGCGCGATTTCTTCGAACAGAACCCGCTGGTCTGTCTCCACCTCTGCGAGTTGCTGGCGCGACGACTGGATTCAGTGACCAAATATCTGGTGAACGTGAAACAGCAGTTCGCCGGGCATGATCACCTCGGCATGGTCGATGGCGTTCTCGACACCTTGATGCACCGGCAGCCGCGCCAGCGCGTCGTGCCGCGTGACTCAACGATCCGCGGTTCGGAGATCTCGGACTGAGCGGCCTTCCTGTGAATCCCACTCCGCCGTCATGGCGTCGAGGTCGAGCTTGATCGTGGCCGGCTGCGGGCCGATCTGCCGACCGGGATTGAAGACCCACGTGCGCCCGATGCGATCGATCCACGAACCGTCCGCATAGAACGGTGAATTGTGGATGTGGCCGCTCAACACCATCTCTGGCTGAAACCGATTTATCCAGCCGCGTAGAAACTCGTCGCCGACAAATTTGCGCCCCGTCCAGCTCGTGCGCGCTCCTTCTGGTGGCGCGTGATGAATCCACACCCAGCGTCCGCGTACCTGTGCTGCTTCCCGTTCCAGCAACGCTTCCAGTTCCCGGCGCGATTGCTGACCGTCCCACCACGGGCAAACCGTGATCCGCACATCGCCCAGATCGAAGCTGTCGCCATCCACATGCAGCCCTTCCGCGCGCGCCGCGAGCAGCCATCCAGCCACCGATTCATCCGCCGCGTTGCGACTGTCGCCATCGTGGTTTCCAGAGCTTACCACCAGCCGTGACTTTTGCCGCAGCAAGCCAAAGTATTTCTCCACGATCGCAATCTGGACGTCAGGATCCAGGGCTGACCCAAGGTCCAGCAAGTCACCCCCTATGACTGCCACGTCGAAGTCGGACGCATTGGCCAGGAGCCAGTCGAACTGCTTGAGTGAATAGTGCAGGTCAGCAACGAAAAGTAATCGCATAGCAACGAGCTGCCACAAATCCTGCCCTGTTAACCGAAAACCGCTACTCAAATGTTTTTAAAAAACCTCTGTCAGCCGGTTTGATTCGGTGAAAATGTGCAAATCAATATCCAACGGTCCGTGCAAAGATAACTTCGAGTTTTGGCGGGGGGATCAGGTTCAGTTTGAAGAACTGGACAAACCACCGAAGCAAACGGTCCGCACCTGTCCCGGCATCCTACTCATAGGCGCTGTCGCTGCCAGTGGGTCACTTTCTTGCGTAGACTCGCTGCAGTGAGCCAGTACCAGCGTTCGTAACGGAGCAGTGCCGCGGCGCGTTCATCGGGATCATCCCGGAGGAACTTTGTCAACGCGGGGACCGGGGCTGTTGGCGCGAGTTTTTCAAAGATGGCGTTCAGCCGGGTACCGGGGAGATCACCATCGAGAGCGGCCACGCGATTCGAATGAAAGCCGGTCTTTTGGGCGAGTCGCTGGAGCGTCCGTGAGCTGAACGCATAATGGTGCGCTACGTGGAAAAAATGCGAGAGCCGGGAACCTGGAGCTTCGATGTTTGGCACTTCGACCACGAACACGCCTCGTGGCTTCAGGAGGTTTTTGACGGTGAGAAACACTTCGGTTGGACTTGGTGTGTGCTCCAGGACGTGGTTCATCACGACGAGATCAAAGCTGGCGGGTTTGAGTTCGTGCGAGATTTCGTTCAGCAGGCCGGTGCGAACATCAAGTTGCTTCGCTTCACGCGCAAATTGCGCGTGCCCCTGGTGCGGTTCGATGCCGATGAACGTACCGTCCGAAGCAACAGTCGCCCGCATCGAGTGAAGCAAGGCACCGACACCGCAGCCGATTTCAAGCACCGAAACGCCCGGACGCAAATAGATCCGGATCTGACCGAGGATGGGTTTGATCTTCGGAAGCCGACGCCGGAAGAAACGCTCATCCGGCACGGTCTTGTTCTTGAACTTACCCCAATAGCGATTTTTGTAGAATTCCCTGTTCTCCTGCTCCGACATGCGCGGATTCGTGTAAACAAGGCCGCATCCCTGGCAGATCACGGTCTGAAGTTTCATCCTGTGGCGGCCGCGCAAGGCGAAAACCTGGAAGTCCCCGCTTTCACATAGGTCGCACACTTGAGGCGATTGTGAGCAGGGATTGGCGGTTGAGTCGGTGACTGAAATCACTGGCATCGTCGTGCCATCCTCTGAAAACAGCGTGATTAGTCAATGGACAACCAGCCTTTGCAACTGCCCCATCCCTCATCCTTATCCAGAGCGACACGCCGCCGGGCATTCATCTCACGCGGAGATCCTTCACCGCCGGCTGATGGTAAGTTTTAGCGTTCAGCCAGCCAGCGGCGCTGGCGCCTGAGCAAATGGCTTGTCCAGCGCAGCACTGGATTCTTCCAGTTTCCGTCATCGCGGCCTTTGCGGGCGTGCTCGATTCGATAGAGGGCGGGAACATCGATGGGACGGCCCTGTGAACCCAGCAGCCAGCGAAACACTCGATCTTCATAAGTCTTTTGCCAGCGGACAACAGGTCGTTGATAGTAGGGAATCGAATTACAGTATCCCAGCTTGCGGGCGGCATCGCCGTGAGTGATCTGTAGGTAGCCTACCGCCCGCCGGAGCGTTATCGGCACAAAATTCGCCGGGTCGATGTCCACAATGGTTGGTGCTCCGGCGACCGCCCGTAGGAAGTTATGGTTCTCATCCTGCAACTGGCTGCAACCAACCACTCGTGGGTACAGCAACACTTCGTCCCGTCCCTGCAACTGATCGGCGAGGTGATCCAGACAGCCCTCGTGAAACACAACGTCGCAGTCGGTGAACCAAACCCAATCCGCTTCTGTCGCAAGTGCGGCGCGATTTCTTCCAATTGCCCGCCGGAAAAGAAAGTGTTTATCCAATGCCACCCAGTTCCAGATCACATTCGGAACTTGTTGCCTGCCGAAGAATTCAAGCAGCTCCACCGTTCGCGGGTCCTCCGGACTATGGAACACCGTCATCCGCACCGAGAGTTTTGTCGGAGGATAGAGGACTAGAGAGCTCAGTTGAAACTTCAGGAAGTCCGCATAATTCCAGCAATGCGTGACAATCTCGATGCTCAGGTGTCCAGACCTCGCCGGAAGATTGCTGATCCCGGGCGTCTTCCCGAGAATGATGCGTTTCGGAATCCAACCGCTGGCGGCGAGGCGATAGATATGTTCCACGATCAAATCAAGCGGAGGCGACTGCTCTTTTTGAAAAGCTATACGTCCAAGGTGGCGGAGGCAACATCCGTTCTGGAGGGGCGATTAAAAGCGGGTGAGGCCGTGCCTGGGAGCGCTGGCATCCTTGCCGGCGATTTATCTCTTCGGGCACTCGTCCACACTCTCTGCCCGCGCCGGCAGGGATGCCGGCGCTCCCAGGTCGAACCAGGTTCATCCCTTACCCACTTTTAATCACACCCATTTGCAGATGCACCGGAAATCAACCCTTGTCCAGGCTATCAGGTCCGATATAGCTATTCCAATCAGAGTGACGACATGGCGGTGTCCTGACCTCAATCTTGTCCGCGCTCTCAATCCATTACTCTGAGAGATTGTAGTGAAAGCAATGAGCCAGATCAGGACTTTGCCGACGACAATTCCCATCCATGAATCAAGACAGCCTCATTTGTGTGGTGCCGACACACAATCGACCCCAATTCTTGCGTCGGTTGCTTCGCTTCTACAGCCAGTTCCCGCCCGGTTTTCCGTTCTTGATCGTGGACTCCAGCGATTCTTCAAATGCCGCGGAGAATGTCTCGGTGGTGAATGATTCGCCGGACAGTTTGCGGATCACTTATCGCCACATCAATTCGAGCGTCATGGACAAGTGCGTCCAGGCTTTGGAGAGTCTCCAATCTCCATTCGTGGTTTTTTGCGCGGACGATGACCTGCTTTTCCCCGACGCTGTATGGCGTTGCGTCGATGTGTTGAAGAGTGCGCCAGATTACGCATTGGTCATGGGATGCACCGCCAGGTTGAACGTGGATCATCCAAACCGTCGCTGCGTGGTGCTCAAAGGCTATTCAATCGAGGACACCAAACCGTTTGATCGGTGTCGGCAGATGGCGGCCAATTGGATGTCCACTTTCTACGGGGTCTATCGAACGGAGATGTTGCTAGAGAATTTTCGCATAACGGCGGCCTGCACCGATTCGCGGATCACGTATCACATGCCTGAGATGATACTGTCCCAGTTGAGCGTGTTACGGGGGCGATCCAAGGTGCTTCCGCTGATGTATCTATTGAGGGAACGTCACGATGACAACGCCGGTCGAAGTCAGCGCACCGGAGTCCGACCTCAGGCAGAGGAGCTTTATCAACGTTTCAAAACGGGACTCGTCCAGCAGTTCGTGCAAGCAGGCATCGACCAGACGGAGGCCGGGCGTTTCATCGACGACAATTACGGCTACTTCCGCGAACCGAGTTTTACAAGCTGGCGGCGAAAGCGATCGGCGGACGAAGTGGTTCGGCGATTGTTGAGTGGGGCGAAGGATCGTTGGATCGACTTTGTTCGAAATGAGGGCGCGCGTCATCGACGGTTCGTCCGGGCGCGTGACCTCGCGGGCTGCGAGGCAGCCTGGGATGCCGCAGTGAAGCTGATGCGAGATTTCCCTCGAGGCATCAAAGCTGAGTCGATGTAAGCACAACGGTGCGCATGACCCAGACTTTCACAGCCGACCAAGAAGTTTTCGCGCCCGCTTCACCCATGCGGCATCGCGCTTGCGTTGAAATCCGGCGGCATGCTCGTCATCGGCGAGCAGAAGGCGAAGCTCAGATTTCGCCTGCTCGTGCTCTCCCTTTCCGGCGAGCAATTCAGCCAGTTGGACACGGGCGCGTGCATAAGAGTTTTCCGCCAGGACACGGCCCCAGGTGTTGATCGCCGCATCCGTCTGGCCGAGGGCGCCCTGGGCTTCCGCCAGGGCCATCATGGTGTGCCCGTAATCGTGCCGCGGATTTTCCGCGCAAACTCCCTCGAGAAGCGGAAGAGCTTCCGCGGCGCGATTTAGTCGCTGGAGGCATTGCCCGAGGTGGGCGCGGGTGTCTGGATCGGATGGATCCCGTTCGTGAGCGCGGTGGTAACACTGGATCGCCTTTTCCAGCCTGCCTTGCTGAAAATAAATATCGCCGAGTTCGAGATGATGGTGCGCTTTGTCGAGGTGGGCGATTTGCGACTCGATGTTCTTGATGCGGGATCGCTCATGCGTTCCAGGCAGTTCAAACCCTCGGAAGGCGGGTTCACCGGAGCGACGGTAAACGAGGAAGTAATAGAGCGGTGTGTTGATGGGCGGGAAGAGGAACATGAACACAACCCACAGCCATTCTTCACGTCGGATGGCATCCATGAGCATCCAAAGCCAGAATGCCAGGAAGCAAATGCCGAACACTTGCGCAAGAATGCCGTGGCCGCCGAAAAGACTGTTCAGTACCAGACTCAAAACCCTCCTCCAATTGTTTATTCTAGTTCGCTCTCAAGCTGAGACTAACCCGCCGTGTAGTGGCGCGCCTGGATTTCCCCTCACCCGTCCTGCGGACACCCTCTCCCCATCCGATGGGGAGAGGGACGGGGTGAGGGGCATTCGTCTCAACTTGAACGCGCATTGGAATTAGTGGGTCACACCAGGAAAGCAGCCCCGGGACCGCCCGCCTCTGCGACAGATTCAGCCGACATCGCATCCGGCCCGGATTCCGCCAGCAGCGGAACTTCCGGGTTTTTGAAATCGATCTTCGCCAGGCTCAAGTAGTGGTCGAACACATCCGTGTTCTGAATGAACCCCCGGAAACGGTCGCAGCCCGGACCCACCGCAACCAACGGCACGTAATCTCCCGTGTGAGCGCTGCCCGTCCAGCCAACGCCAATGTGATTCGCCAGCAACTGACCGATCTGGACTGACACCGAATTCATTGATTCGTAAAGCGCCTGCCCTCGTTTCTCGAGGAACGTCATCAACATTGCCGCCTGCTGCGCGCTCGGCTCGAATCCTGTCAATTGCCCGAAGACCAGTCTTATGTCCTCCTCATTCTGGATCTTTTCGATCTTGCTCTGAAGTTCCGACTGCGAGCATTTCATGCGAAGCAGATTGGACAGCAGCTTCGCACTGTTGCCGTATTTGTCTCCCATGCCATTGAGGCCGGGATTTCCGTTGCCGTGGTCCGTCGTGATGACGATCAACGTGTCCGGGCGGGACCGCTGGAAATCGAGGCAGACATCGAGGGCTTCATCGAAAGCGATCATGTCGAAGAAAGCTCCCGTTGCATCACAGCTATGGCAACCGTGATCCACTCGACCGCCCTCAACCTGGAGAATAAAATTGCCATGCCGGCCCAGCCAACGAAGGGCGGACTCAGTCAGTTTTGCAAGCGTAGGCACTTTCTCCTGCGCCTTTGGATCATTCTCGTGGTCGATGGTGAATGGAAGATGACTCTCCGCGAACGTGCCGAGCCAGCGGTTTACCAAGCCCGCCTTGTCCAGATCCGCAAGGTTGTCGAAAGTCTCGTAGCCGTGGACACGGAATTCACCCAGAAGATCTCGCTTGTCCTTGCGATCCTTCGCCGTGAAAAACTTCCTCCCGCCGCCCAGCAACACATCGACGCGTCGCTCCAGATACTGGGCGGCGATGGCTTCAGCGCTTCCCCGGCTTTCCACATTCGCGGCGAAACCAGCCGGCGTGGCGTGCGTGATCTCGGTGGTGGTCACGAGGCCGCGTTTCCAGCCAGCTTCTCCAAACAGGGAATAAAGCGGACGCAGATGACGACCGTCAGGAAGAACATTGACGACACCATTGACGATCCGCGAGCCGCTGCCCCAACTGGAGGACGCCGCGGACGAGTCCGTCACGATCGAATTGAGCGACCGCATGTTCATCCAGGCGATTTGCGTGCCGGGCGACTGGCACAGGCTCATCCAGGTCAGCCCGCGCTTTCGAGTGAGGTGAGAGAGGTAATCGGCGCAGGTCAAAGTCCCCATGCTCATGCCGTCCGCAACCAACTGTATGATCTGGTTCGGACGCCCGGGGACGCGCTTTCCAGCAGGGGCTGCAGCGGCGCCGATGGACGTGAACGGAGTCGTCGCAGCCGCGAGCCATGCGGATTCGCTGAAAAACTTCCGGCGGCTGAGCAACATGGTGCGCAGGATATTTTGGGAAACAGAAAATGCAACGGAAGTTTCAGCGAGGTGGTATGTCATTTGTTGAGTATTCCAGGGGATACACCGCCTCGCTTGCGCCTGGCCCGAGGCCAATATCCCTGTTTGCAGAGTGGATTCTATCCTGCGGTCTGGTCAGTACGTTGCCATAACAAAACAGAGCGGCCCACCCGGGCCGCTCTGCGCGTTGTTTTCTGTTGTTGTACCGACAGATTATTACTACGCCGCCTTTTGCAGCGCTTGTGGCATCGCCGTTGCGGGCTCACTCAAGTCACTCTCGCCCGCTCCATTCGCGGCGGAGACAAACACCTGATAGATCTGGCCCGGCTCGAGGTCCGAGATCACCAGCGTGGGGGTGGGG
>SXMN01000143.1 GCA_005777315.1 Verrucomicrobiales bacterium | reverse complement strand
GGGCAATCCTGCCAACATTTGATCCGCATGCGCGATGGACATGCGCCAATCCAATCAGAGTCCACAGCGGCGCGCCACCAAATTCATTCCATCTCCTTGCCCTCAAACTTCATTCCACCCTCCTTGTCGAGGGCCATGAGGATCACATCCTGATTCGTGTCCTCCTTCAAGAGATAGCCTGAGACCCCTGCCTGTAGTGCTTCGTGAACATGAGCCAGGTCCGAGTCTCCCGAGAGGATGATAATCCTGGCCAGGGGTAATTCATCCAAAATGTTCCGCACGATGCTGATTCCGCTGCCATCCGGGAGGTGGACATCCATCAGGACGAGGTCGGGCTTGACACGCCGCACACACTCCATCGCCTCGACAAGATTCGCCGCCTCCGCCAGGACTTCCATGTCGGGTACCCTTCCCAGCACCATCTTCATCCCATCCCGAAGAAGATGATGATCATCCACAAGGACAATTTTCGTACTCATGCCTGTCTGAGGTTGTCCTTCCCCAGCCTTGAAAGTAAAGCCCGGCGTTTGATGAAGCTGGGATCGATCTGCTCCACCCTCTGGTTCCCAATCGCAGGCCACCCGCCCGACGAGCGAAGGCTCGAGCTCGGACGCTACAAGCTGGTTGAGAAGCTCGGCAAAGGCGGCTCCGGCTCGGTCTGGATCGAGGAACCTGAATGAAGTTGAAGCACAGTTGGCTCAACTTGGCCTGGCGCCAAAAAGACGGATCTTGAGAAAGTCCTTTTTGCACTGCCAGTGATCATCTCCCGGAAAGAGTGGTGCCCGCGACAGGACTTGAACCTGTACGATGTTACTCACTAGAACCTGAATCTAGCGCGTCTGCCAATTCCGCCACGCGGGCATCAACATAACTTGTTGATGTGGGTTATACTGCGAGGAGTTCCAGACCCGTCAACTTTATTGTTCCATCCCTCTCTTAATTTCTTTGGTCGAGCGGACCACTCCGAACGTATGACCTCGCCCACTCCCTTGATTTCAGTCCAACCGTGTTCACCGCAATCGCGATAACGATGTGGCTTGCCCGCTTCCGCGGTGTTGTCGGTGAAGCGCATCGGGACCAATGGCTGCGTCGGCGTGTCGCTGTATTGAAGGTTTTGGAAGATCGGGCGGCCATAAGGGTTTTTGCCTTGCTCCGGAACCGTGGCGAGGTATCGGCCATCCCGTTCGATGATGAAGTGCGCCAGGCCGCTCTCGACATCCGCCTCGGCATTCCAGGACAGTTCATTGCCTTCAACTCGAAGGTTCGTCGGCGGCGACGGCGGGGTGTCATCGGTCACGGCAGTGTCCCTGGAATACTGTAACCACGCCCGGGCAATGGCCTTGTTGGGCAACCACACCGATTCGCTCATCACTCCGATAAACTTTCGGGCCGGAACGGGGGTGATCAAATTCGTCCCGGCGTCGTTGAGCGGGGCAAGCCATGCGGATGCGGCCGGCATGGGCTTCAGTGGAGCGCCATGCCTTGCCGGCAACCGGGCGGCAAGGCATGCATCGAGCCACTTTATCGCGAGGTAACGTTGATTTCCACACTCATGAGCGGTCAACGGGTCAATGGCAACGCCAATGAGCGCACCTTTGGCCCTCATCGCTTTGAAGAAGGTTTCCACGCCCGGCCATACTCCGGCGAAACGGTTGGTCTTGTCCGTGACCCCTTCCCCGGCTCCGAGATTGCACATGATCGGAACTGAAAAGGTGGCTTCAGACAACATGTGAGGTTTGATTGTGGCACGTCCCGGATTCGGCATGAGCAGCGGCACCCCCGATCGTAACCACACGGCAGCCACGCGCTCCGGATGCAGTAACACCATGCCACCGGCCCAATGTCCGCCGCCGCTGTGCCCCCACAAAACCCACGGGACAGTCGCCATCTCTGGATGACCGCTCATGGCACCCAGGTCGCCCAACGCCCTCTGGAATGCCGCACCCGAGCCGTTACGAGGATCGCACCAGAGCTGGCAGTCGGCCTTCTCCGGCTGCTCATAGGAGGGCGACATCAGAGCACAGTTGTGTTTTCTGGCGAGCGCCTGCCAATGCAAATCGAATGCGCCGGTCAAACCGGACTTGCAGGAACCTTCACCACAGCCATGTTGATGAACGATAAGACCGCGCAGCGATTTCAACCCCGGCGGCACCCACACGGTATAATTCACCGGAAAGGCCAGTTCCCCTGCTTTGTTGGAAGCCTCGTAACGCACGCGATGGTAGGGCGGTTCAGCCGCTGGAAAAACGTCGTATGGCGGATGCTGTCCATAAACCGAACTGACGAAGACGAGGAACAAGATTGCAAGGCGAGGCATGATGTCGCGGATTCTGTTAACCCCATTGGAAAGTTGCAAGTCAGCAACCTCTGACAGAGTCGGACGAATCGTCCCGCTCAATGCCAGACCACGCCGGGATGCTTCTGCTGCAACGTGCGCTTCAGTTTCGGATACTGGCTGGCGCGAAAGGCTGGCCAGTCGAGTGTCGCCTCGATGCGCTTCCCATCCGGGGCACAAAGCCAGAGCTTCACCGGTACGCGGCCTTCGCAAATGCGAAGATGCTCCTTCAGCTCGAAGCACTCGTGGAGTTTCATCTGTAACTCTACATGCGGCTCCCCTGCCCCATCGGCATCACGGTCTATGTAAAGCACTTTAAGCCGGCGGCCATCGGGCCACGGGACGGTGGGCGGCGTGAGTTCGTCGAGCCACATCAGTTGTTTCTTCGCGAGGTGCTGGCGGAACGCGTCTCCGAGCGGCGTGACCTGCGCTTCCTTCACGGTCGTGACGCCGCGGAGCGCCCGCGCAACACAGGCTGCGATGGCCGCTTCGTCCAGCGGCGGAAATTCCAGTTCCGGCATCGCGGCACAGACCAGATTGACCCGCGCGACGAGTTGCCGGAGTTGATGGTTCAACAGCGTCAGTTCAAACCAGCCTTTGCCGCGCGCCTCTGCCAGACATCGTCCCGCCGCTTCCGGGTTCACCTCGCGCTGGTGCTCGCGGTGGATCACAAGATCCTGGAACCGTACCTGCCTGATGGCGGCAACACGTTTGTGAGTGCGATCGAAAAGGTGCTCCACACGACTCGTGATGAGCACCGGAAACATTTCCTCCACCCACTCGCGCTTGACCGCAGTGGCAAGACCAAGGAGCGTCAACGGACCGGAACCCCGCCCGCTCACTTCGCGGATGCTGGCTGCGACAAACAGGGGCGATGCCTGCACCACGCTCTCCCGGACAAGCGTGCCGGTGCGGCCTTCGGTCATTTCACATTCCAACGTTCCGGTGTCGCGGCGGACACATAGCTGATCGGCAAAACCGGCAAGCAGGCAGCGGAGCAAGGATTCATCCGCCAATCTTGCTTCTCGAGCTTTGACTTCCGGATTGGCTGGCAAGCCGGGCGCATCATTCCCGCCTCCAGCGCCGCGTGTCTTCACCAACCGCTCCCGCCCGGCAATCTGGAGGATTTGCTCGCATGTCTGGTCCACCTGCCGCGCGGTCAGTGCATGAATTCCGTAACGTCGGCACGCTTCAGTGCTGAAGTTGCGGTGCTTCGCGAATTCAAAAGCACGCATCAGCGTGAAGAAGTCAGACAGTGCGCTGGCTTCAAACACTTCGCGCGCCTGGGTAATGTGGTCATCTTCGCGCCCCAAACGCATCAGCAAATCACGTCCACTGACCAGCGCAGCACAGAGAACTGCCTGCGGCACGCAGTCCAAACGCGCGGCCTCAACCAACATCCGTGAGTAGCGCGGGTGCATCGGCAGACGCAGCATCTGTCGTCCAATGGCCGTGAGCAAGGAGGGCGGCGCTCCACAGGAGACACTCGTCTCCGGACTCTCAACCGCCTGGAGCGCGCCCAGTGTGATGAGCAATCGCTCCGCCCGTTCCACCGCCTGTGGATCAGGCTTGTCCAACCAATCGAACCGGGCGGCGCGCTGGATTCCAAGGGAGTGCAGCAGCAACACCACCTCGGCGAGATCGCTCCGCTGGATTTCCGGTGTGTTGCGCTCAGGGCGGTCCAGGTGACCGCTCTCGGTCCAGAGCCGGTGACAGGTGCCCGGCGCCGTGCGTCCGGCCCGGCCCTTGCGTTGATCCGCGGAAGCACGACTGATCGGCTCGATGACGAGTGTGCCGACACCGCGTTCCGCATCATAGCGGCCCACCCGCGCCTCACCGCTGTCCACCACGTGGCGGATGCCGTCAATGGTGACCGATGTCTCGGCGACATTGGTGGCAACCACAATTTTGCGGCGCTCGTTTGGGGCGAAGGCGCGGTCCTGATCCTCCGGCGGCAAATCACCATGCAACGCCAGAAGAGCCACCGGTTCGCGCAGGCGCGCGGCACCGAGCGTGCGGATCGTGGCATTGATTTCTGCCATGCCTGGCATGAACACGAGCACGTCGCCCGGTTCGCCACTGTTCACGATCTGCTCGACCGCATCGGAAGCCTGCTCACTTGTCGGGCGTTCATCATGATGATCGAGAAAACGTGTTTCCACCGGCCAGCTCTGCCCCTCTGAAATCAGGATCGGACAATCTCCCAGATATTTGGCCACCGGTTCGGCGTCGAGCGTGGCGGACATCACTGCAAGCTTCAGGTCCGGTCGCGTCGCAGCCTGCAATTGCCTGGCGAGCGCCAGCGCCACGTCGCTGAGCAGGTTCCGCTCATGAAACTCGTCGAAAAGAATCACAGCAACGCCGGCGAGCGAGGGATCATCCTGAAGCCAGCGCAGCAGGATTCCCTCGGTGACGAAACAGATGCGCGTTCCCACGCCTGTCTGATCATCGAAACGAATCTGATAACCAACTTCGTCTCCCAGCCTGCCACTGCGTTCCCACGCCACGCGGGCCGCCACCGTACGGGCCGCGACCCGTCTCGGTTGCAGCACGACAATCTTCCGGGGAGTCGCGGACCGGAAATCACGAGGCAAGGAGTCGCCAGCCAGCCCGGCATCAAGCAGCATCTGCGGCACCTGGGTGGTCTTGCCGGACCCAGTTGGAGCCACGAGCACCAAGCGGTTGCCCTGTGTCAAGGTGTCAACCACATCCCGGTGGATCTGCCAGATTGGAAGATCCCTGTTAGCCACGGAAGAATCTGCCAAGATTGGAACGAACAGTCATGCGGGGCGGAGCGTCGGTCAGACTGATGTGACTTCCAAGCCCGGAATTTGTCGGCTCGCATTCACCCGTGCATCCACAAGCCGTTGGTGAACTTGGCTGGCAGCTTGGAGCGCGTTTGTGTGCGAAGCACCAGCCGCAGCAGGTTTGGCGTAAGGGCGAGCCATCGGTACTGCTGCGACTGGCTTTCAGCACAGTCGCGCTCCACCGACGACTTGTGGATGCACCGCACATTCACCCAGAACTCTATTTCCCATTGCCAGACCCCGCCGCCATTCAAACGCAGTGTTCATCCACCCCGAGATCCCGCGATACCATCGCGGGAGATAAGCGTCACGATTGCTCACCGGTTATGCCCGTTTCAACCAACGAGCTGAACCCGATAATCTACTCAAGCACTGGAGCGAGACGTGCAATCATGCCGAGAGCGTCACTGGAGCATCGCGTAACCAATCCATTTTCGTTGTCCTGGCATTGCCCTAGAGATACGATCCGATCGTGACCACAGCCAACTCGCGATTCCTTTTCTGACATGAAAAACGTTATTAACCGCCGCAGTTTCCTCTCCAAATCCGCGACGACCGGAGCCGGACTTCTGATTCTTCATAACAGCAGGCTGGCCTTTGCGTACGAGGCGAACAGCAAGTTGAACATTGCCGGCATCGGTGTCGGCGGCCAGGGCCGGGGCAGTCTCGATGCGTTTCACAGGATGGGCAACAATCTCGTCGCGTTCTGCGACGTGGATGCCGGACGAGCGGGCGACATTTACCAGAAACATCCGGGAGCGAAGCGGTATCAGGATTTCCGAAAGATGTTCGATGATATGGAAAAGCAGATCGATGCGGTACTGGTCGCCACTCCCGACCACACACACGCCGTCGCCGCGGTGGCGGCCATGAAGCGTGGCAAGCACGTCTATTGTGAAAAGCCACTGACGCGAACGGTCCACGAAGCACGCGTCATGCGGGAAACCGCCGCGCGCCACAAGGTGGTCACGCAGATGGGCAACCAGGGTTCCGCCGAGAGCCGTCTCCGCCGGGCCGTTGAACTGGTGTGGGGCGGGGTCATTGGCGAGGTTCGCGAGGCGCACGTCTGGTTTGATGGCGGCAATGGACCGCTGAAGCGTCCGACCGAAACGCCGCCGGTTCCCGAAGGGTTGAACTGGGACTTGTGGCTGGGGCCGGCCGAGAGCCGGCCTTACAGCCCCGCTTACGCGCCCGCAAGCTGGCGGTCCTGGCGCGCGTTTGGAAGCGGCATCGTTGGAGACTTTGCCTGTCACACCGCCAACATCATGTTCCGTGCGCTGCATCTGGAACAGCTCTGGCAAAAGTCGATGAATCCGGGTGCGCGCAATGTGGTCATTCGCCTCCAGGCCTGGCCCTCCGAGCGGGATGTGGAAGGATATCCAACATCGGTGAAGGTGGTGATGGATCTGCCCGCGCGCGGGGCTCTGCCGCCCGTGAAATTGACGTGGTATGCGAAGGAAAAACCGCACGAAGACCTGATGCTCGGCTACAAACGAGGCGGCTGGGGAGATTTGCTGGTGGGCTCAAAGGGATCGATCTATTCCGATAATCCCTGGAATGCCCACTACGTGCTCCTGCCAGAAAAGCGATTTGAAGATTTCAAGGGAGGGCCGCCGGAATCTCTACCTCGCGTCAAAAGCCACCAATGGGAATGGATTGAAGCGTGCAAAGGCAATGGGAAGACCTTCTCAGGTTTCGAGATGGGCGGCCCGCTCACGGAACTGGCCCAACTCGCCAACCTGGCGACGCTGGTGGAAGGCCCGGTCGATTACGACACGCTCAGCGGCAAAATTTTGAACTCAAAGCCTGCAAGCAATCTGCTTCATCGCGAATACCGCAAGGGTTGGAAGCTCTGAACGGCACAAATCAGAACGCGGTGAAGGGACTGAGAATTCATCGCCGCAGCAAAGGCATCCGTAGGAGTGAAGAGTACAACCACATGGTCCGGGTAATTAATATATGGTCTGGGTGTGTCTTTTGAAGGGCTTCATTAGAAAACTAAAGCTATGAGACGCTCTCTTGCAGCGGGGTTGTTGCCGCGGTGTTTGCCGCTTCTGGCGCTGGTGTGCCAGCTCGTTGAATGTGCCGGCGGATTGAGCACACCAGATCCTGGAAATCCCGCTTCAAAACACACGCGAGGGCGCTTCAGCGCCCCAGGTCGGGAGCGTCCGAATTTTCTCTTTCTCTTCTCGGACGATCAAACCTATCGCACCCTTGGCTTGCTTGGCGAACTGGAGGTGAAGACACCGCACCTCGACCGCCTGGCAAAGCGCGGCATGCTCTTCACGCATTGCTTCAATCAAGGCGGCTGGCGCGGCGCTGTCTGTGTTCCCAGCCGCATGATGTTAAACACAGGGCGCACCGTGTGGCAGTGCCGGAGCACGAACGAGCAGTCGATTATTGAAGGAGCGGCGTTCTGGGGAGAGACTCTGGGAAAGGCCGGCTACGACACCTTCATGACCGGCAAATGGCACATTTCTGAGCCGGCTCTGAGGCGAAGTTTCAAGCTGCTCGGACCGCTCACGGGTGGCTTCCTGCCTTCCACGACTAATGGCGGGGCCGCCTATGACCGACCCGCTCCAGGGAATCCCTGGACACCGGATGATCCGAAATGGAAAGGCCACTGGCTCGATGTGAACGGAGAACCAGTCCACAGCAGTGTCCGCATCGCCGATGCCGCCATCAATTACCTGAGAACGAACGTTTCCAGGAGTGCTGACCCTTTCTTCATGTACGTCGCCTTCAACGCGCCGCACGATCCGCGGCAGTCGTCGCGGGCGTTTCTCGACCTCTATCCGTCCAACAAGTTGAAGTTGCCGCCTAACTTCCTTTCGAAACACCCTTTCCTGATTGAAGCCGATTTCGACGGCCGGGACGAAATTCTCGCGCCCTACCCTCGCACTCCGGAGGCCATCCGCATCCATCTGCAGGAATACTATTCCATCATCTCACATCTGGACGCGCAGATTGGGCGTGTGCTTGACGCGCTCGAAGCGACCGGCAAAGCCTCCAACACGATCGTCATCTTCACTTCTGACCAGGGCCTTGCCGTCGGACAGCATGGGCTCCTGGGCAAACAAAATCTTTACGACCACTCGTTGCGAATACCGTTCATTCTCGCGGGACCGGGCATACCGAAAGGCAGGCGCAACGCGGCGCTGTTCAACATGCAAAGCATCTTCGCCACGACGTGCGAAATGGCCGGCGTCCAGGTGCCTGATACCGTCCAGTTCCCCAGCATCGTGCCTCTTATCACCGGTGCGAAATCGGAAATGCACGAAGCCCTCTACGCAGTGTTCCTTGACCGCCAGCGCGCGGTGCGGACACCGCGTTGGAAGCTCACTCGGACACCGTCGGAAAAACAGGTCCAACTCTTCGACATCAGGAATGGTCCCTGGGAAATGCGCAACCTGGCCAATACCCCAAAACACGCGGCCACTCTCGCGATGCTCAACGCTAAACTTCGCACGCTGATGCACGAAATGAAAGATCCCATGCCGGTCGAAGAACTCTTTGCGAGCGAGACTCCTCCGGCAGCACTCCCAG
Source organism: Verrucomicrobiales bacterium (assembly GCA_005777315.1). Classification (GTDB taxonomy): domain Bacteria; phylum Verrucomicrobiota; class Verrucomicrobiia; order Limisphaerales; family F1-12-MAGs170; genus F1-120-MAGs170. The sequence goes on along the minus strand of SXMN01000143.1, from coordinate 22,916 downwards.
CAAAACCATAGCGATTGGATCTCCTCGACGGCAGGCGCTTCGTCAATGTTCGGTTGTTCCACGTCACCCACTTCTGACGCCATGCCGGTGACCGGGCAAGAATCCCCCCCCTGCCCGGCTTGATTATCTTCAGATCTCACCGCAACCCCGGCAAAGAAGTAAACAGGAAGATGCTGAGGAAATAGCGAATGAATAAGTTCCAATGAAGCTGAGTAGTGCCAAACGCTCACCTGTTGAATTGAGCAATTCTTTGGCAAGATAGCTGGTACTCCCGCCCGGAATTGAACCGGGATCAACGGTTTAGGAAACCGCTGCTCTATCCATTTGAGCTACGGAAGCGATGATTGCATCCAACAGTCTGCGTGAACCCAACACCAATTACCCTCTGCCAGCAACTCATGACTGGCAAACCCCGAGAATCGCCCAAGCCAAGCCGATCTCCATTCAATCCAGCCATCCGACAGCATTCAGCCTGGAGCAGAATGCGCATGCTCAACAAAGCGAATCAACAGCGGTTAGTTAGGGCTTCACTCGGAGGGCAGGCAAGTAGTTTTGTTGTGTTTACGAGGGCGCTGTACGGAATCACTTTGCAAGCATGGTATCAATGGCTTACTCACTTTCGAATGAAGTTCCTCACTTGCATCGAGGATGGTTTGCGCGAAAAAGTGATTCCTGTCTTACGTGCCAGAAGCAAAACCTTTGCCCAAAAATGGTGCTCACCGATCGAATCCCGAAATACTACACAGCAGATTTGCCAGAACGCATACCACTATGAACAACCCCCGCCATGCGCTGCTATTGCGATTGCTCTGGAGACTGCCACGTGCTGCCAAAGGTTTGATTTACGCCCTGTCAATGCTTGCTGTGGCGCTCCTGGGTGCTGAACCAATCCGTCTCCACTCCGACAACCCTCACTATTTTCTGTTTCGCGGCCGGCCCGCCGTGCTCATCACTTCGACCGAGCATTACGGTGCCGTGCTGAATCCGGACTTTGACTTCGTTCACATGCGACCAAACCAGCAGCGGCTGCGTCCGTGGGTGCATTCCGCAAGCGAATCGTTCTATGTGCTCGAACAGCCGGGGAAAATTTATGCCGTCTATTTCCGTGGGGGCGAACAATTGCGGCGGACCAGGTTCGCGATGGATTTGCCGCGCGGCCGCTGGCGGGCCGAATGGGTGACACCGCGTGATGGCTCGCTGAACCGGTCTGAACCCTTCACACACTTGGGCGGCAGCTTGCTGACCGAGACTCCGGAGTTCACGGAGGACATCGCACTGCGCCTCCGGGCCATGTCGAATTGACGGAGCGCGATAACTGTATCAACCATCTCCGACATGCGAACACGATTCCCCTCTCGAGCTCTGCTCATCGTTTTTTTGACGGCCTCCCTCGGCGTGCCGTGCCTGGCGCAGTTCCCGGGACAGCAGACTTACTGCAACCCGATGGACATCGACTACAAGTATAACTTCGAGCAGGAGGCTCGTGGCATTTCGTTCCGCTCGGGCGCGGATCCGGTCATCGTGAATCACAAGGGCGAATACTTTCTCTTCGTCACAATTTCCGGCGGCTGGTGGCACTCGAAGGATCTGGTGAACTGGCGGTTCATCAAACCGGACGTCGTGCCGCAGACCTGGCCGAAGGAGGACATGTGCGCACCGGCGGCACTCTCGGTGGGCGGCAAGCTTTACTTGTTTCAATCCACCTTCGCGCAACGCCCGATCTGGGTCACGGATTCGCCTGAAACCGGACGTCTCGAACATTTCAATCCTTTGCTCCCGCAGGTACCCGGCGCACAGGGGCCTTGGGATCCGGCCATCTTCCACGACGATGACACGGATCGCTGGTTCATGTATTTCGGCTCGTCGAATCTTTATCCGCTCTACGGCATCGAACTCAACCCGTCGCACAAGCTCGATTACATCGGCAACTCCGCCGAGATCTTCAAGCTTCATCCTGAGCGGCACGGTTGGGAACGCTTCGGCCCGAATCACACCAGCACCATCACACCATTTATGGAAGGCGCGTGGATGACGAAGCATCAGGGCAAATACTATCTGCAATACGGAGCGCCGGGCACGGAGTACAACGTTTATGCAAACGGCACCTACGTCGGTGACGGGCCGCTCGGACCATTCACTTATGCGCCGAACAATCCCGTGTCATACAAGCCGGGCGGGTTCGTCACTGGCGCCGGACACGGCAACACCTTCCAGGATAACTTTGGCAACTACTGGAACACTGGCACGCCGTGGTGGGCGGTGAATTTCGATTTCGAGCGGCGCATCGCGATGTTCCCGACGGCGTTTGACGCGGAGGGCTTGATGTTTGCCAGCACACGGTTCGGCGATTTCCCTCATTTTCTCCCGACTCGGAAATGGCAGAAGCCGGACGAACTGTTCACAGGCTGGATGTTGCTCTCTTATCGCAAATCCGTCATCGCGTCGTCGTATCGTGGCGTGTTCGCAGCAGCGAACGTGACGGACGAAAATCCGAGGAGCTATTGGGTCGCCGGCTCGAACAAGCCGGGAGAGTGGCTGACCATCGACCTTGGCGGTCCCAGTGCAGTGCGCGCAGTTCAGGTGAATTTCACCGATTACAAGTCTGGCATCTACTCGAACGGTCCGAATGTTTACACGCAGTTCAAGCTTCACACCTCGTTGGACGGAACGAACTGGAACACGGTTGTGGATCTCACCAAAGAGAAGCGCGACCGTCCAAACGCCTACCTCGAATTGAAACAACCCGCCCGGGCGCGTTACGTGAAGTATGAGCATTTCCATGTCGCGGCGCCAAACCTGGCCGTGAGTGACATCCGCGTGTTTGGAAATGCCGGCGGTGAATCTCCCCCAACGCCGGGCGGGCTGCAGGTACGCCGCGACGGCAACGATCCGCGCAATGCCTTCATCACCTGGGAGGACGTGCCGGATGCCGTGGGCTACAACATTCTGTGGGGTATTCGTGACAATAAACTTTACCAAACGTATCAAGTGTTCGCCGACCAGCGACCAACCCTCGAGTTGCGCGCCTTGACGTTGAACCAGCGTTACAGCTTCGCCATCGAAGCGTTCAACGAGAGCGGCGTTTCGCGGCCGAGCAAGGTCGTGCGTATCCCGTAAAGTTCGGCCAGTATCCTTCTGCATGAACCGCTTCAGATTACTTTTGTTGCTCGCCGGCTTGTTGGCCATCACAGCGCATGGACAAACGGTGGCCAAGGACACACTGCGTTACTGGCCTCAATGGCGTGGGCCATTGGCGAATGGTGTGGCTCCACAGGCCAATCCCCCCATCGAGTGGAGTGAGAAGAAAAACATCCGATGGAAAATTGCACTGCCCGGCAGGGGGCATTCAACGCCGATTGTTTTCGGCGACCGCATCTTTCTGCTAGCGGCGGCGCCTGTAGGCGAGGCGCAGAAGCCGGTGCTTGATTCCGCCCCGGGTGTTCATGACAGCGTGCCGGTGACTCATCGGCATGAGTACCTCGTGATGGCCGCCAGCCGGAAAGATGGACGCGTACTATGGAAAAAGCCTGTTCGCGAGGAATGGCCTCATGAGGGCGGACATAACACTGGCAGCCACGCGTCGAATTCGCCGGCCACCGACGGCGAGCTGCTTTATGCGTTCTTCGGTTCTCGCGGCCTTTATTGCCTGGACTTCAATGGAGAGGTGAAGTGGCGGAAGGATCTCGGCAAAATGCAGACGTTGCACGCGCACGGTGAAGGCAGTTCACCCGTCCTGCATGGCGACACGCTCATCGTAAACTGGGATCACGAAGGCAGCTCCTTCATCCACGCCTTCAACAAACGCACCGGCGAGCAGCTCTGGAAGATTGCGCGTGATGAGAAGACTTCCTGGTCCACGCCGATCATTGTCGAGCACGAAGGCAGGCCGCAGGTCATTGTCAGCGCCACGAAACGCGTTCGCGGCTATGATCTCGCGACGGGTGGGCTGCTGTGGGAATGCGCCGGACTCACCGACAACGTTGTTTCTTCGCCCGTCTTTACCCGGGGGATGATCATCACGGGCAACAGCTATTATTCTCAGGCAATGATGGGGATTCGCCTCGCTGGCGCGAAAAGCGACATTACGGGCTCCACCAATGTCGCGTGGACGCTCAACCGCCTCACGCCTTATGTGTCCTCGCCGCTGCTTTACGACGACCGGCTCTACCACATCCGACACAACCAAAACATCCTCGTGAGCCTTGACCCAATGACCGGGCGGTTCCCCGCCGAACCGCTGCGGCTGGACGGCATCCGGGACTTCATCTTCGCCTCGCCCGTCGGCGCATCCGGCCGCATCTACGTGACTTCGAGGGACGGCACGACTGTCGTCCTGCGCCACGACGCGAAGAACGCAACACTGGCCGTGAACCATCTCGACGATTCCTTCAGTGCTTCACCCGCACTGGTGGACAGGGAACTTTATCTGCGGGGGGAAAAGTTTCTCTACTGCATCGTGGACGAGCAGCAGTCACAATGAACAAAGCGTCAGCCTTCACCCGTCCGGGTTCCACTTCACTCGTTTGAGATTTCTGTTTAACTCCAGGCCACTGTCTGTAAATTCAACCGCAATTCGCAAAGATGATTCGCCGCTGGAAAGCCATGTGCAAACCTGTCACTCCAATCACCGGCCCGATTTTTCTGCTCAGTCTGTTATTGTCGCTATTCGCCTGCGCGGACCGTTCCGGGGCGGTTGACGAACTGATCATCACTGAGGTGATGGCCGCGAACAAACGTTCCCTTCTCGATCAGGATCGGGAACCTTCCGATTGGATAGAAATCCACAATCCCAGTTCCGACACCGCATCCCTTGAGGGCTGGCATCTCACTGACGATCCAAAAATGCCTGCGAAGTGGACCTTCCCCGCCGTGAAGCTCAAGGCCGGTGGTTATCTGGTGATTTTTGCATCCCAGAAGGACCGCAGAGTTTCAGGTGCGGAACTGCACACGAACTTCAAACTCGACCGCGACGGCGAGTTTCTCGCGCTCACCAAGCCCGATGGCAGCATCATGTGTCAGCTCTCGCCCGGCTACCCATTTCAAATCGCGGACTCTTCCTTCGGCGTGGACCTCGCCAGTTTCGCTGCTGCCAGACCCAGGACCCCGGAGGCCGGCACACCGGTTCGAATTTCAACGCTTTCCACAAATTGCCTGCGGTATTTTCCGTCCCCAACTCCCGGCACAGCAAACGCCACCGGATTCGCCAGGCTTTCGGCAGCTCCGAAGATCAACAAACCCGGGGGCGTTTATTCAAAGAGTGTCTCGATCGAGATCAAACCGCCCGGCACTCGGGCCAAAGTCCATTTCACCCTGGATGGCTCTGAGCCGGGCATCAAGTCGCCGGCCTACGCAGGGGCAATCGAGATTTCCACTAACACAGTCCTCAAAGCCCGCGCCTTCGAACCGGACGCGGCACCAAGCTTAGTCGCTCAGGAGACCTACACCCTCGCTGACGAATCCATGGCGGGTTTCACGTCCAATCTCCCCCTGGTGGTGATCAACACCCTTGGCCAGAGGCTCGCGCGGGAATCTCAATCGGCAATGAGCGTGCGTTTCATCGATGCCAAAGGCGGTCGCGCGATCCTCACCGGACCGCCCGATTTTGACGGAGTTGTCCGTGTTCAGTACCGCGGATACACCTCCATGCGCCAGCCCAAGAAATCGTTTTCCTTGAAGATGCTGGATGACGCCAGCGAACCCCGAAAGGTTCCACTGCTTGGCCTTCCCCAGGACAGCGACTGGGTTCTCTACGCCCCCTATTCCGACAAATCCCTCATGCGCGATGTGCTGGCGTATGAACTCAGCAATCAGATGGGCCGCTACGCGCCGCGCACGAAGTTCGTGGAACTGTTCATCACGCGGCCAGGAGGACGGCTGACCCAGCGCGATTACGTGGGGGTTTACGTGCTCGTAGAAAAGATCAACCGCTCCAAGAGCCGGGTGAACATCGCCGCGCTTCAACCCACCGACAACACCGAGCCCAACGTCACCGGCGGCTACATTTTCAAAAAAGATCACCACGACAAGGATGATCCCAGCTTCGTTACCGGCGCCGGGATACAGTTCTTCTATGTCGAGCCCAAGGGTTCCGAGATCACGCCGGCGCAGCGCACCTGGTTGACCCGATACTTGAACAGGTTCGACAAAGCCCTTCAGAGCGCTCAATTCAAGGATCCAGTTCGCGGCTATCCGGCTTTCATCGACGCCGACTCATTCATTGACCATTTCTGGCTGGTCGAGGCGACAAAGAACATCGACGGCTTCCGATTCAGCGCTTTTTACCAGCTCGATCGCGGCGGCAAGCTCAAGATGGAACCGCCATGGGACTGGAACCTCAGCTTCGGCGGCGCGGAGGGGCGCGGCGGCGGAAGCACCTCGGGCTGGTACCATCATACTCTCGACGAGGATCAGCAATACACCTGGTATCCACGACTCTTTCAGGATCCTGACTTCGCTCAAAAACGCATCGACCGTTGGAGTGAACTGCGAAAATCGGTCTTCGCAACCGACAGGATTCTCGCGCGCATCGACACGCTGGCGGCGCAGCTCAAGGACGCGCAGGAGCGCAATTTCCGCCGCTGGCCGATTCTCGGTCAACATATCCACCCGAACGCCTATGTTGGCGACACCTACGACCAGGAGGTTCGGTATTTGAAGACTTGGACTCAGCGCAGGCTTGCCTGGATCGACGGCCAGGTGCCCCCCGCACCCACTGTGACCAATGACAACGGCACCACGGCTTTCCAGGCCAGATCAGGGGAAATCTATTTCACCACGGACGGCTCTGACCCGCGCCTACCAGGCGGCGAACTTTCGCCAAAGGCGCAGCTTTACGAGAAACCCATCACTGCAAACAGCGGCCACCGGCTGGTCATCCGAAGCAAGCTGCGCAATACGTGGAGCGCGCCAGCGGCCAGCCCTCCTCAGCGTTGAAAGTCCCGGGACAATCATGAAACTTCGTTTATCACTCGTTCTCATTGCCTGCATCGTGTTGAGCCAGTTGATGGCGCACGCGGCAGACCGCACCAACCTTTGCGTGATGACGTTCAATCTCCGCTACGCGAGTTCCAAATCTCCGAACTCATGGCCTGAAAGACGTCCGGTCATGCGCGATTGCATTGCCAGCATCGGTCCTGACCTCATTGGAACTCAGGAGGGGCTTTACCAGCAGTTGAAGGACGTTGCCACTGATCTGCCCGCTTATGAGTGGATCGGACTTGGACGGGACGGCGGCAGCCGCGGCGAATTCATGGCGGTGTTTTACAAGCGAGACCGATTCGAGCCGCTTGAATACGATCACTTCTGGCTTTCTGACACCCCCGAAGTCATCGCCTCTTCCACCTGGGGCAACACCAACCGCCGAATGGTGACATGGGTCCGGTTCCGCGATCGCATCAGCAATCGTGAATTCTATTTCACCAACACCCACCTGGATCACGCGCTGCAACCAGCGCGGGAGAAGGGCGCGGCTCTCATCCGGCAACGACTCGATGCGCTCAAGACCGAACTGCCGATCCTCCTGGTTGGAGATTTCAACGCCAAGGCAGGCGACAACAAGGCCTACGACATCCTCGTGCGTGACGGTGGGTTTACGGACTCGTGGACCGCCGCCCGCGAACGCCGTGGAGCAATCGTGAAAACATTCCACGACTTCGGCGGTCCCCGCCCCGGTGATGAACGCATTGACTGGATTCTCTCACGCGGTCCGGTTCAAGCCGAGGCCGCAGAGATCATCACCTTCAACAAAAATGGCCATTACCCGAGCGACCACTTTCCGGTGATTACCTGGGTGTCATGGAGCCGCTGAAGTCCGGGCAGCCTTGATGTCGTCTTTGATCCCGAGTCACTGCCCCAGCACCACGGATTCGATTTTTGAAATAAGCCAATGCCGTTCGGGCTTTTGCAACTGAACCTTTAGTTCCCTCGCCAGAGTGTTTGTCTGACCTTCGATGTTTGCGACAGCGATTGTATAGACCAACGCCTGCCGGGTTCCGGGTTCGATTGTCACATGCACCTCCTCGAACTGCACTTCCATCCGCTGTAGTTGCGAGCGAGCCGCCAGGACCGCTTCACGAAGATCGTTGCGATCATTGACATGCAGATTTATGCCGTCGATTTGCATCGTGATGTCCTGAGTGAAGAACTCGATCACCTTGTTCGCATTGGCGATCTTGCCAATCGCCGATTCGCCAGCGCGGATGGAAGCCGCCCTGGCCAGATCTGCCAGGGATTTCCGAATCGCCCGCTCATCATTCGGCCAGAGCCAGGCAAGGATCAAAACGACCGCGGACAGCGGCACAAACCAGACAACAATTCGTTTCAGAAGAGCACCTTTCCCACAATCTGCGAGGCCATGATCTGGCGATATTCCGTGACCTTGCGATTGTCGCCGATCACGAAGTAATGAGCTTTCTCCACCACGAATTGCCGTGTTGGAACGAAGCGTCCCGGAAAGACCACATAAGGCTCGTCGAGAAGTTTCCCATTCACCCATACGCGGTCGCCTCTCAACAGGATTTGATCACCCGGCAATCCGACAATCCGCTTGAGCCACATGTGTCGTTCACCGATAACCCGCAGCGACACCACATCGCCCCGTTGAGGATTTGTGCTCAAGTATGCAAGCCGGTTCACAAGATTCGGACGCCCGTTCAAGTAAGTCGGCTCCATGCTGTGACCGGTCACCCGGATGGGCAGCAGGACAAATCGGAAAACAATCGTGGCACCGATCACCAGCAGGAGAACTCTCAACAAAGTTCTGCTCGGGCGTCGGCCCACCACCACGCGAATCCACCACGGAACTTGTCTATCGGCCTCGACGGTCATAAATCCATTCGCCTCGAAGGGCGGTAATGATACTCGCAGTTCGTTTGACTTGGTTTTGAGGTTAGAGCACATGGCGGACAATCGCAAGAACACCGCCCCGGGTCCAAAGTCGCGTCTCCGTCAAAATGATATGTCCTCTTCATCATCCCGCGATGACAGAGATTACGATCAAGAGAAGGATCAGGAATCGGACGTGCAACCACAATTTGTCGGTGGAGCGCGACTGTGCTGAAAGCCAGTCGCAGCAGTATCGCTGGCTCACCCTCACGCCAAACCTGCTGCAGCTGGTGCTGCGCACACAACCGCGCTCCTGGCCGACAGCCAAGTTCACCGACAACTTGTGGATGCATTGGGAATCGGACATCGTCCGAGAAAGAGCTTGCCATCGCTTTTCGCCGGTCTTGATAGTCTGCGAACCATGAACATCGTCCGCGTTGGCATCATCGGGATGGGCAACATCGGCAAGTACCATGCCGAATACCTGCTCAACAAGAAGGTCTCCCGCTGCGAACTCGCCGCTGTTTGCAGCACTTCACCGGAAAAGATCAGCAATTATGAAACTCGCGGAATAAAGATCTTCGCCAGCGCTGGAGATCTGATCAGCTCGAAGGCTGTGGATGCGGTGATCATCGCCACCCCTCACTACCAGCACACATCGCTCGGCATCGCCGCCCTCGAAGCCGGTCTTCATGTCATGGTCGAGAAGCCTATCTCCGCTCACAAGGCCGATGCACTGCGGTTGCTCACCGCCGCCCAGTCCCGTCCCCGCCAGATTTTTGGTGCCATGTTTCAGCTCCGTGCCGAACCTCGCTATCTCAAGATTCAAAAGTTGATTCAAAATGGCGATCTCGGGGAAATCGTCCGCCTGAGCTGGATCATCACCGACTGGTATCGTACCGAAGCCTATTACACGAGCGGTGGGTGGCGCGCGACCTGGAAGGGCGAGGGTGGCGGAGTTCTGCTCAATCAATGCCTCCATAATCTCGACACGCTCCAGTGGCTTTGTGGGATGCCCTCCAAAGTTCGCGGCTTTTGCCAGTTGGGCCGCTATCACAACATTGAAGTGGAGGACAACGTGACCGCCTATCTGGAATATCCCAACGGCGCCACCGGAGTGTTCATCACCTCGACCGGCGAAGCACCTGGGACGAACCGATTCGAGATCGCCGGAACACGGGGCAGGATAGTGCTGGAATCGAACCGGCTTTCGTTCACCCGCAATGAGTCTGACATGATCGAGTTCAGCCGTTCCGCGAAGGTCGGATTTACCAAACCAGATGTTTGGAATGCGGAAATCCCGTTCACCGATGCCCCAGCTCCCCATGCCACGCTGATGCAGAATTTCGTCGAAGCCATTCTTGATGGCACCCCGCTCATCGCTCCCGGCGAACACGGCATCGGATCGGTGGAACTCGCCAATGCCATTCTTTACTCGTCGCTCATCGCACAGGATCTGCGCCTGCCGCTCGATGCGGAAGCTTATGAACAAAAGCTTCATGAATTGATCGCCACTTCGCGATTCGAAAAGAAGGTTGTCGAGATCAAGAATGACGATTTCACTCAGTCCTTTCGCCGATGAACGACACCCTGTGACCACCTGGCACCGGCTGCAACATTCACCTCAAACACACATTAGAACATGATCCTCATTGGAATTGGCGATGAAGCTGGGAGCCAGCTTGAGACACAGATCGCGGCCACCCGTGAATTGGGCTGGAAACATCTTGAAATGCGGGGCGTCGAAGTGCGCGGCTATCCGAAGGCGAATTTTCATGAAATCCCGGAGCCTGCATTCGACATCGCGGCAGCCCGTCTCGCGGAAGCTGGCATCCAGGTGTATTGCTTCGGCTCGACGATCATGAACTGGGCGAAAAAAGTGTCCGATCCGTTTGACATCACTCTCGCTGAAGTTCGACGTTGCATCCCCCGAATGCAGAAACTTGGAACAAAGTTCATCCGGATCATGAGTTTCAAACCAGCAGACGATGAGGCCACCATTCCGCCAGAGGTTTTCCATCGCGTTCGTGAAGTGACCCGGATGTTCCTCGACGCCGGACTCCAGCCTGTCCACGAGAACTGCATGAATTATGGCGGCATGAGCTGGAAACACGCCCTCGAATTGATTGACCAGGTTCCCGGCTTGAAGTGGGCGTTCGATACGGCCAATCCCGTCTTCAATCCGGATCGCATCCAGCCCAAACCCTGGCCCCAGCAGGATCCATGGGAATTCTGGCAGCACCTGAAGCCCCACACCGTCCACATTCACATCAAGGACGCTACGTGGAATCCAACGAAGAAGGACGCCGATTACAACTGGCCCGGTGAAGGCCAGGGCCGCGTCGAGGACATACTTCGCGACGCATTCGCCAGCGGCTACGACGGAGGCATTTCAATCGAACCACACATGGTCGTGGTCTTCCACGACACGAATACCAAGCCCAACGAGGACGCAACACGCGCCAATTTCGTCGAGTATGGCCGGCGGCTGGAGAAGTTGATTGCCCGGGCGAAGAGTCGTTAGAGCCTGTCAGGATTGCTCACGACTGCTTGCCCAGCTTCCTCGGCGCATCGGCATCGAACTCGAAATAGTTGCAGGTGAGCTCCTCTCCCTCGGCGATGTCACGCAACGCCACCGTCGTCACAGAACCCGCCTGGGCCGTCGCTCCCGTGCTCGGAACGCTGGAGTGATTCATGAAGCAGGCGTGATCACCGCTCAACACAGCATGGCCGTCCTCTTTCCGGACAAACGCAAACCAGTGGATGTGCTCCTGTGCGGAGGCTGGCAATGATCGGAGTTGCGCCGGCGAAAAATCACGATCGAACCCTTCCTCGAACCGCCAGATGGCTTTGCCTCGCGGAATAAACTGCGATGCGAACAGCCCCATGCCATGAATCGGACTCGGCGCCACACGTGTTTGGACAAGCATCATTTTGAATCAGTTTCGTCTGGTTTAGTGGGAAGCCGGCGCCATCTCAAAATCTCGCATCGGAAGCATGAACCAGGGGCGGGGACGGCTCGTCCCCGTTTTGCAGGCGAGACGCCAGCGCTCCCAGGTCAGGTTCATGGAGATGGCCCGAGATCACGACCTAATTGGCTCGATCCTGACGCAACCGCTTGATCACCGGCAGCAGAGTTTTCATTTGCTCGGCTGAGATCTTTCCGCGGAACGGCGGCATTCGTTGTTTTCCGTCCGGCCCAAGTTTTCCCTCTGCGATCTGCTTTTCGATCTCAGCATCCCTGAGAATGCTCGCCGTGAGATCTCGAATCGACAGCTTCCTTCCAATCGGCGTCTGGCCTTTCCCGTCCTTTCCATGACAAGGCGCGCAAGTGAGCGCAAAAAGCTTTTCACCATCTCCGCCAGCATCAGCGGCAGGGAGGTGGCCCTCCGCCATCGCCACCACCAATCCCAGGCAAAGCTGACAGATCGTTCGACTCACGCTGTCATTTACGTGATGTGCGCACCCTGCGTTTCCACGTAAACCGCATACAACGACTGGCTCCCCGCCATGAACAACCGGTTCCGCTTGGTCCCGCCGAAGCAAAGGTTGCCGCAAATCTCGGGCAACAAGATCATTCCGATACGCTGCCCCTCCGGCGTGAAGACATGGACGCCATCATAGCCATCCCCTGCCCAGCCCGCTCCAGCCCAGATGTTGCCATCGACATCGGCGCGAATGCCATCGGCTCCGCCGTTCTTTGCCGCTCGGATGACTTGATTAGAGTTCTTGAGCACCCGATTCGCCTCTTCCTTCGTCGTTTCCATCGAGCAAAACTTTTTCCCAGCGCGAAGCTTCGTTCCATCCACCACATCCCACACCCAGATCGGCTTGGGGTTCGAGCCGCCCGTATCCGCCACGTAGAGTTTTTTGTAATCTGGCGAAAAACAGAGGCCGTTCGGTTTGTTCAGCTCATCGGTCACCAGATCCATCTTGCCGCTCTTCGGATCGATCCGGTAAACCGCTTCCTTGATCTCCAGCGTTCCCTTGTTGCCTTCATAATTCATCATGGTTCCGTAACCAGGGTCCGTGAACCAGATGCCGCCATCCGGATGCACCACGGCATCGTTGGGCGCGTTGAGGAGTTTCCCATTCCATTTGTCAGCCAGCACCGTCACTGAACCGTCAAGTTCGTAGCGCACCACCCGGCGATTGCCATGCTCGCACGAAATCTGCCGCCCGTGAAAATCGAAGGTGTTGCCATTGCTGTTGCCCGCCGGCTGCCTCATCACGCTCACATGGCCATCTTCATCCAGCCACCGCAACTGGCGGTTGTTTGGAATATCGCTCCACACCAGATACCGGCCCGAGCCATTCCACGCGGTGCCTTCAGCCCAGAGCATCTGCGGATTGTGGTAGAGGCGCTGAATGTGAGTGTTGCCGAGCTTGTATTTGTCGAACCGGGGATCGAGCGAAATAATGTCCGGATCGGGATAGCGCGTCGGGCGTTGACCGGTGAAGTCGCGTTCAGCGGCGATTGAGTCGGGAACACAAGCCAGTGCAGCCGTCGCGGCCGCGCCACGCAGAAGAAAGGATCTTCGATCGAGACGGGCTGTTGCGGACGTCGATTTGGGAAAGGATGGGTCATTGGTATTCATAATTGCGGGAGTTGGTGATTGGGAGGTTGCCCATCCACGTTGAGCCTTTCAAGAAAAACTCCGGCCCGTCCAGGTGCAGGTGAATGGCGCGGATGCTCCCCGCGTGCATCCCCAGTCAAGGTAACGGCCTGTTCCATCGCGCCCCCTGACTGGAACAGGCCGTCCTCACCATCATGCCGGATTCCGGCTATGGCGAAACCTCGAAAATTACCTCCACGTCGTTCTCCCGAGTTGACGGTTCAGCCTGATTGGCGCTGACGCTGGCGTGCAGCCGGTAGGAGCCCGCAACCTTGGCCCGAAGCACTGCCGAAACCGTCAATGATTCAGACCTGGACAGGCGACCCAATTGGCAGACCACCACTCCGTCTTCCAGCAGGCAGGGTCCGGCCTCAGATGTGGCTGAGACATATTCCATGCCTTCGGGCACATCCAAAATCATCGTGATCCCGCTGGCCTCGAGTTCACCACCGTGAATGACTCTCATCGTCACCGTGATGAGATCGCCGGCCTTCGGCGCGAATGGCTCAATGTCCATCGCGGCGGACAGGTTGCGGAATGGCGGCGGCGGCAGGCGCAACAACCACCACACCGCATCCTTGAAGAGCTTCTCCCGTTGGATGCGTGAATTGAGGTTCTCACCGACGAACACGAACATCCCTTGCGTCACCGTTCGGGTCAGGATTGAGGAATCTTCAAACGCGAGGACCACCGGAATCTCATTAACCTGAGCAAGGACGATCTCGCCAGTCCCGAGCGCGCCCGTGACATCGAACGTCGAACCCAGTTTGAAATCACCAATGACACCAAACGGTCCGTTGCTCACCGGATGGAGCTTCTCGACAAAGTCAACCGTGCCGCCTGCTGCCGTGGTTTGAGTCGCGGGATTCAGGTGGAGCAAATTACTCCAGGTCGTGCGTGCCGCGCCCGTCAGCGCCGCGCCGCTCCGCGCCAGGTCATCTCCAATGAAGTAGAGCGGAATCTCCACATCATACAACTGTTTGAACAGCGCCACTTCGGATGCCGCGATGCCGCCTGCCGCCGCGCCGACATCATCCCAGATCACCAGGTCAAACAGCCTCAAATTCTCAAATGTGATGCTGTCCCGTCGGAAGACCTGCGACGTCAGATCCATGTCACTAAGGTACGACTGGATCTTCGTGATTTCCGGATGCGCCGATCCTTGGATGATCGCGACGCGTTTCCGTCCGTCATCAGCCCGGACGGTGATGTGGACAGGTTGCGAAGTTCCCCTGCCATCCAGATCGTCCGTCGCCACCGCTGTGATCGCGTAGGTGCCCGCCGCAAGATTGCTCCATGTAATTGCAAACGGCGCTTGTGTGGATGTTCCAATCGGGGCGCCATTGGCAAAGAATTCCACTTTCATGACCGTCCCATCGGAGTCGGTTGCCACGGCTGCCACTCCGATGCTCATACGAGCGAGGAATGAATCTTCCTCCTCTGGACTCGTGATCCGCACCTGCGGAGCGATGTTCTCGTTGTCGTTGTCCAGGATTGTCACCACACCCTCCGCCCTGGCCAGAGTAGCGTTGACCACGGCGTTCAGGACGCCAGCGAATGATTCGGTCAATTCATGCAGACGGTCGCCAACCACCGGCACGGCGACTTGCCGCATGGTTTCGCCGGGCTCAAACGTCACCACGGTCGAACCCGCGATGTAATCGGTTCCACTCTTCGCAGTGCCATCTGCCGTCGCAAAGTTGACCGATACCGTCTGGCCGCTGGCAGCGCTCAAAGTCACATTCAATATAACGTCCGCCGTTGCGCTGTTGCCCTCGGTGATTTCAACGTAATTGATCGAAACCGTCGGCACTTCATCGTCGTTTACAATCGTGACGCGAGCCCTGTCGCGGCTCATGGTCGCGCCGGTCGATTCGGCAAGTACCACAATGAACGTCTCACCCGCTTCGTTCAGCAGGTCGCCGTTTACATTCACCACGATTGTCTTCGATGTCTCGCCTGGCTCGAAGACCAGCAATCCAGAGCCCGCAATATAGTCAGAGGGCGCCGACGCAGTTTCATTCGCCGTGGCCCATTTTACCGATACTCTCTGCTCGCTCGCCTGCGAGAGAGTTACCACCACGAACACGGGCGTCTGGCCGCTGTTGCCTTCCGTGACTTGCATGTCGGCGATGCTCAATTGCGGCAGCGCATCGTCATTCAACACCGCCACCGTCCCGCGCCCCTTCGCGATGGTCGCCACCGTCGGCAAGCTCAGATCGACGAAGAAGGTCTCGTCCGCCTCGTTCAACGTGTCGCCATTCAACGCCACCATAAGGCTCTGGCTCGTCACACCCGGCTCAAAAGTCAGCGTGCCGTTGCCTGCCAAGTAATCGCCCGGGGCCGTGGCCGTCCCATTCACAGTCGCCCAATTCACCGTGACCACCTGCGCACTCGGCGCGGACATTGTCACTATTAACGTCGCCGTGGTGGTCCCGCTGTTGCCTTCGTTCAGGCTCACATCGCTGATCGACAGGCTCGGCGCTCCGTCGTCGTTCAACACCGCCACCGTCCCGCGCCCCTTCGCGATGGTCGCCACCGTCGGCAAACTCAGATCAACGAAGAAGTTCTCGTCCGCTTCATTCAACGTGTCGCCGTTCACCGGCACCGTGAGGCTCTGGCTAGTCACACCCGGCTCAAATGTCAGCGTGCCGTTGCCCGCCAAGTAATCACCCGGAGCACTGGCCGTCCCGTTCACGGTCGTCCAATTCACCGTGACCACCTGCGCGCTCGGCGCGGACAGCGTCACCACCAGCGTCGCCGTGGTCGTCCCGCTGTTGCCTTCGTTCAGGCTCACATCGCTGATCGACAAGCTCGGCGCGCCGTCGTCATTCAACACCGCCACCGTTCCGCGCCCCTTAGCGATGGTCGCCACCGTCGGCAAAGTCAGATCGACGAAGAAGTTCTCGTCCGCCTCGTTCAACGTGTCACCATTCACCGCCACCGTGAGGCTCTGGCTCGTCACACCCGGCTCAAATGTCAGCGTGCCGTTGCTCGCCGCGTAATCGCCCGGAGCCGTGGCCGTCCCGTTCGCCGTCGCCCAATTCACCGTGACCACCTGCGCGCTCGGCGCGGACAGCGTCGCCACCAACGTCGCCGTGGTTGTCCCGCTATTGCCTTCGTTCAGGCTCACATCGCTGATCGACAGGCTCGGCGCTCCGTCGTCATTCAACACGGCCACCGTTCCACGCGCCTTCGCAATCGTCGCCACCGTCGCCAAAGTCAGATCAACGAAGAAGTTCTCATCCGCTTCGTTCAACGTGTCGCCATTCACCGCCACTGTGATGTTCTGGCTCGTCACACCCGGTTCAAACGTCAGCGTGCCATTGCCCGCCAGGTAATCACCAGGAGCCGCGGCCGTCCCGTTCGCCGTCGCCCATTTCACCGTGACCACTTGCGCGCTCGGCGCGGACAGCGTCGCCACCAACGTCGCCGTGGTCGTCCCGCTGTTGCCTTCGTTCAGGCTCACATCGCTGATCGACAGGCTCGGCGCTCCGTCATCATTCAACACCGCCACCGTCCCACGCGCCTTCGTGATCGTCGCCACCGTCGCCAAGCTCAGATCAACGAAGAGGTTCTCGTCCAGCTCATACAGCAAATCGCCATTCACCTGCACTGTAGCCGTGGCCGTTGTCTCGCCCGGAGCAAACGTCACCGTGCCGCTGGCTTGAGCATAGTCGCCCGGTGCCATCGCGGTGCCGTCGCCTGTCGTCCATTTCACTGTCACCGGCTGACTGCTCGGACGCGACAAGTTGAACGTGAGTATTGCCGCCGTCGTTCCCTGATTGCCTTCCTGAACGGTCAGATCCTCGATCCGAACTGCCGGCTGGCCATCATCATTCAGTAATGTTCCAACGCCTGTGCCGGCCGCCACGGTTGCGTTCACCGCCCCGTTTAGATGGATCGAGAAGTTCTCATCAACTTCGAAGACGAGGTCGCCAATTGCCTTCACGGTGATGGTTCGCGTTACTTCACCCGCGTTGAAACGGATCTGACCTTCTGCCGCGAGATAATCCACGCCCGCTAATGCCGTGCCGTCAGCAGTCGCAAAGTTCACCGTCACGACTTCATCCGTCATGTGCGACAACCTCACAGTGAACACCAGATCTTTCGTCCCCGCATCGCCTTCGGCCAGGCTAACGCTGTCGATCGACAGCGACGGCACCGTGTCGTCATTCACAATGATTCCTTCGCCACGCACTTTGCCGCCAGGAGCCGCGAACTTCGGAGCACTCAGGTTGACGAAGAAGTTCTCGTCCGTTTCCACCAGACGATCACCATTGACCAGGATCACGACCGTCTGCCGGGTTTCGCCTTGGTCCAACGCCACGACAGGCAGCAGCCGGAAGAAACCGAAACTCTCACTCTGTGCCAGCTCCATCGTGTAGGTACTGCCTTGAACTTTCAGCACGCCATTCACTTTGCTCCAGCCACTGCCCGTGACATTGGCCGCCTGTTGAAGTTCAAAAGCATCCACCGTGCTCGTCCATGTAATCACCTGCGTACCGTCCACCACACTGAGGCGCAACGTCGGTTCCGTCCCGGTGCCCGCCCCGCCAATTCCGCCCGCGCCCAGCACGCCTGGCTTGAAGCTGATTGTTCCTTGAGCTGCCAGATAGTCGCTGCCGGCTTTCGCTGATCCATCCTCGGTGGCGAACTGCGCTTCCACCGGTTCGCTGCTCGGAGCCGACAGGCTCACTGTGAACCTCGCTTCCACCGTGCCCGTGTTTCCTTCCTGCACTTGCACGTCACCGATGCTGACGAGAGGCAGCGTATCATCATTGATGATCGTTCCCACACCCTCGCCGTCCGTGATGATCGCACCAATCGGATCAATTAACCGCACTGAGAACTGTTCGTTGGACTCGAAAGTGGCGTCACCATTGACGGAAACGACAATCGTCCTGGTCTGTTCACCCGGTTGGAGGCTGATTTGTCCCGCCGACGCAATGTAATCGGTTCCCGATTTGGCCGTCCCGTCCGCAGTGGCAAAGTTGACGCGCACAGGCAGGGCTGTTTCGCCGGAGAGCGTGAGCGTGAAGCGTGCCTCTGTGGTTCCGAAGTTCCCCTCGGTCACGATGACATCATTGATGCTCAAGCCTGGACCACCATCGTCATTCACAATCGTTCCCCTGCCTTCTTCGCGTGAGATTGTGGCATTCACCGCGTTGCTCAATCGCACGAGGAATGTCTCGTCGAGCTCGAATTTCTGATCGCCATTGACCTTCACCACGATGGTCTTGGTCGTTTCGCCCGGCGCGAAGCTCAACCGTGATGCCAGCCGGTAGAATCCGGAAGACGCCTCGTTCTTCACTTCCAGGGAATGATCCGAACCATTCGAAACAATGCCACCATTCAGCCTCTGCCAGTCCGCGTCGGCATCAATCGATGTAGCCTGCTGCAGTTCGTAGGCTTCCGCGCCATCGGACCATGACAGCGATGATTTGCCACCGGCCTGGGATATCTGAACTTTGGGCGTCGGGAAGACGGACTGGAGCCGGGCTTGAGCAACTCCATCCGTCACCGGGCTGAACTCGATCCGACCGCTCGCCGCCTCGTAATCCTCCCCTGCCCTTGCGGTTTCGTCGGCCGTTGCGAAATCCACCGTCACGACCCGGCTGCTCGGCGTGGAAAGCGTCACAGTAAACGCCGCCTCGCTGATTCCGGAATTGCCCTCGCTCACCCGCACGTCATCAATCGAGAGGCCCGGAAGCTCGTCATCGTTTTCAATCGTCACTTCGGCGCGTCCACGGCTGATTGTCCCGCCTTCCGCGCCGGTGAGATCAATCACGAAGACTTCATCGGCCTCGTTCAAACGGTCTCCCTTGACGAGAACCTGGATTGTGGCCGCCACTTCGCCTGAATCGAAGGTCAACAACCCCGTGCCTGCGATGTAGTCTGAAGGCGACTTGGCCGAACCATCCGTCGTGCTCCAATTCGCGGTGATCCTCTGGCTGCTGGCATGTGACAACACTGCTTCGAGCACCACAGCTCTCGTCCCTTCATGGCCTTCCTTCACGCTGACATTTGCGATGCTGATCGCCGGAACCGCGTCATCGTTGACAATTGTGCCGGTGCCGCGCGTTGCTCCCAAAATCGAGTTCATTGGTTCACTCAAGTTGACAAAGAATGTCTCATCCAACTCATGCACCAGGTCCCCGATCACTTGCACCTCCATGTGCCGGAGAGTTTCACCGGGCTGGAATGTCACCACGCCACTGGCCGCCGTGTAATCCGATCCGCCCGATGCCGTGCCATTGGCCGTCGCATATCCGACTGTGACGACACGGCTGCTCGGCGCTGAGAGAGCGACTGGCAGGATTGCCAGAGTCGTCCCGGAATTTCCTTCCTGCACAGAGACGTTTCCGATGGTCACTGTTGGCGCGGCGTCATCATTGAGGATTGTCCCGATAGCTGCGGCGTTGCCGAGAGTCGCGTTCACAGGACTGTTCAACACGACCGAGAACGTTTCATCGCTCTCAACGACATTATCCCCATTCACCACGATCGCGACTGACCTGCTCGTCTCTAATGGAGCGAAGGTGACAATTCCATTTACCGCCGCGTAATCCGACGGCGCCGATGCCGTGCCATTGATGGTTCCGAAATTCACCGTGACCATTTCGTCAGTCGGATGCGAGAGGGTCAGTTGGAAGACGGCGTCCGTTGTTCCAGAATCACCTTCCTTGATGCTGGCTGCCGCAATTTCAACCACGGGAACCGTGTCATCATTCACGATGATCACTTCCGCCTGTACTTGTCCGGGCGTGACATTCACCGGCTGACTCAGGCGGACAAAAATATTTTCATCCGCCTCGACCAGACGCTCGCCCTTGATCGGAACCACCACTGTCTTGCTCAACTCACCTTGATCCAGAGGCACGACAGGCAGGAGCCGGAAGAATCTCGGTTCATCACCGGCAGGCACCGTCGCGCTGTATTCGTTCGCTGATTTCTCGATCGAACTCGCGATCTTCTGCCAGTCTCCGCCTACCAGAGCCGTTGCGGAATACAGCTCGAACACATCCGTCACGCTCGTCCAGGAAACTGTCAGACTGTTTCCAGTCACTTCAATCTGGAGCGTGGCCCGTTGCTGCGTCGTCGCACCGGTTGCGATTCCGCCCGTGCTGAAGGAACTGGGGGCAAACGTGATCTCGCGATCGACCGCCACGTAATCAACACCCGCTTTCGCTGTTCCATCCACCGTGGAGAATCTGATCGTCACAGGATCCGCCGCCGGCGCTGACAAACTGACCGTGACCTTTGCTTCCTTCGTTCCGCTGTGACCTTCCTCGATTCTCAAACCACCCACATTCACCACCGGCAGAACATCGTCATTGACGATCGTCCCCGTCGCCACCGACCTCGCCATGACGGCATCGACTGGATCGCCCAGCCGCACCGTGAACATCTCATCGCGCTCGAAAGAACGATCACCATTGATCAGTACCGGTATGATCCTGCTCTTTTCACCTGGTTGGAAAACCAACTGGCCCGCCGTGGCGATGTAATCGGTTCCGGCCTTTGCGTTCTCATCCGCGGTCGCGAAATTCACCTTCACCGGCAACGCCGATTCGCCCTCCACGGACACGATAAACTCCGCGCTCCTGGTTCCACTGTCACCTTCCGTCACAGTCGCATCCGCGATGCTGATACCGGGCGCCACATCATCATTCACGATGGTGGCAAGACCACGCCCCTTCACGATGCTGGCGTTGACGGAGTTCATCAACCGCACCGCGAACGTCTCGTCGCGCTCAAAAACCCTGTCGCCCTTCACCCGGACCGTCATCGTCCGCTTCACGTCGCCCGTCGGCAGGACCGTCGTGGGACGCAACCGATAGAACCGCACCCCTGCATCACCCAGTTCCGTCACACTGCGCTGAGCCCCATTCACCTCGCGAACTCCCACCACCCGCCGCCACACCGCGCCCGATCCGATGCTCTCCGATACTTCCACATCGAAGACATCGCTCCCGCTGATCCACGAGATGACACGCCTGTCGCTGGCAAACGTCACATCCAGCTTCGGAATTGAAGTCCCGCCACCAGGGGCGATGGATTGTGGGCCGGCCAATTGCAACTGGCTGCCCAGATCAATCGAGAACGTGCCACTGACCGCTTCATAATCCTCGCCAGCTTTTGCCGTTTGGTCCTCGGTGGCGTAATCCACCGTCACAGGCCGCGTGGTCAGACCCGAGATCGACAGCGTGAACACCGCATCCGTGGAACCTTCGTTCGTCTCGATCACCTGAACATCATCAACGCTCACCTTGGGAGCAGGATCATTGTCGAGAATTGTTCCCGTCGCCGTGTCCCGGCTGATCGTCACGAACTTTGGTTTGCTCAACTTAACCGTGAACACCTCGTCACCTTCATTGACAATGTCACCGAGAACATTCACGAGAATTTCCTTTCGCACTTCACCAGCGGCGAACGTCAGGGTGCCGGAAACCCCTTCAAACGCTTGATTGGCCTTGGCCGTGCCATCCTGGGTTGCAAAGTCCACCGTCACCGGCACTGGAAGCGATTGCGTCATCACCACGCCAAACCGGGCAACGGAAGTGCCAGAGTCCGTTTCTGTCACCTGCGCATCCTCGATTGTCACATTCACGCCAACTGCCGGCAGCACCACCGTCACCAAGGCTGTGCATGATTCCGTGTTTCCAGCCGCATCCGTGACCGTAAGGGTCACTGGATTCGGATTCGATGCGAGGCTCTCCGGACCAAAGCGCGTCCGATCGAGCGAACGCGACATAATCGCGCAATTATCCGTGCTCCCGTCATCCACCTGCTCCGGCGTGATATCGATGAAAGACGATGTCCCAAAGAACACCTCGATATTCCTGCACCGCGCAACGGGCTTCTGCGTGTCCAGCTCAAGCGTCACGCTCACCACATCCGTCGCCGTGCAGCCGTTGGCCGGGTTGGTCACCGTCAAGGTGTAGTCGCCCGCCACCGCCACGACCGGCGTCGCGCTCGTCGAGCTGAACCCTGCCGGACCGCTCCAGCTGTAGGTCGCACCCGCCGTCGTCGAGCCCCCATCGAGCGTCACGCTCGTCACCGTGCAGTTAAGCACCTTGTCCAAGCCAGCGACCGCCACCGGCAGCGCGTTGACCGTCACGCCCGTCGCCAGGCTCGTCGCGCTGCAGCCGTTGATGTCCGTCACCGTCACGCTGTAGCTGCCGCTCGCATTGACCGTGATCCCTGGCGTCACCGCGCCGTTGCTCCACAGGTAGCTCGCCCCGGCGCTCGCCGTCAGCGTCACGCTGCCTCCGGCGCAGAAGGTCGTCGGGCCGCTTGCACTAATCAGCGGTGCTTCCGGTGTTGCAACAACAACGTTCTGGTTGGCCGTCGTGCTGTTCCCGTTGCCGTCGTTGAACGTCCACACCACCACCGTCGTGCCTTGAACCGTGATCGGGAACACCGTTGTCGTTGTGCCTGTGATGACGCCGGCGCACGCGTCGGTCGTCGTCG
>SXMN01000142.1 GCA_005777315.1 Verrucomicrobiales bacterium | reverse complement strand
TCATGAGTTGTTCGCGTTCTGGCGGTGACAAACGGATGCGATACTTAATTGGCATCTACTCCAATTAGACACGCTTATCCAAAGTACAAGCTCAATTTGTTTGACCCATCAACTCACGACTGACGGAGTACTAGTTCCTTGAGCCCCTCGCGCACTTCTTGCGAGAGACTATTGTCCTCTTCCAGCAGGTTCAACTGCATGAGCACCGCCGTCAGGATATTGTTGAAATCGTGAGCGACCCCACCGGCCAGTTGGCCGATGGCGTCCATTTTCTGAGCCTGAATAAGCTGTGTCTGGAGCGCCTGCTTCTCCGTTTCCGCCTTCTTGCGATCCGATATGTCGCGGACTGAAGCATGCAGCACCGGACGCCCTTCCAGGCGGATCACTGTCAGAACCACCTCTGCTTCGAAGGAACTCCCGTCAAGGCGCCGGTGTGTCCACTCGAAACGGTTGGAGCCCTCGCAAAGGGCTTGCTCGACGTGCCTCAACATCTTGAGCTTCGAGCTCTGGCTGTCCGGTTGTGTTTCCGGGGAGAGCTCATCTGGGCCGCGGCCAACGATGTCTTCCCGGTTGGCTCCGAAGAGGCGAAGCGTTGCTGTGTTGCAATCAAGGAAGATACCGTTTTCCAGGAGGAAGTTGGCGTCGGCGGATTGGGCAAAGAGCGCGCGGAACTTTCCTTCGCTTTCGCTCAACGCCAGTTCGGCCTTCTTGCGATCCGTGATGTCTCTCGTGATCGTGAGAATTCCATTTACGGCGGGGTCATCCAGGAGATTGTTGGCCAGTGATTCCAGGTCGATCCAATGTCCTTTGCTGTGGCGGAACCGATATGAAAACGGAATCCCAGGATTGCTCCGGTCAAGCACACTTAGAAGTTTCATCCGTGCCAGCACCTGATCCTCGGGATGGACGAACTGGAAGGCGTCCCGTTGCGTCACATCTTCTGGTGAATATCCAGTGATCCGTGAAATGGACGGGCTGGCGTAAGTGATCCGGCCCTCCCTGTTCATCAAGGTGATGAGGTCCGAGGAGTTTTGGATGAAGGCGGAGGTGCGGGACCGTTCCTGGGCCAGCGCCTGCTGCTGTCGCAATCGTTCTTCGGTTTGCAACAACCGGCTTCGTTGCCGCCTGGTTACAGCGAGGGTGATCGCGCCGCCCAAGGTCAGCACAGTGAACGCTCTGAACCAGAGCGTCTGCCAGTAAAACGGCTGGACGACGAACGCCAGGTTCACTCCCTGTTCATTCCACACTCCATCATTGTTTGCGGCCGTCACGCGAAGCTCATATTCGCCGGGAGCCAGAAATTCGGAAGTTATGGTCCGATCGGCGCGCTGATCGTCCAGGATCAACTCCTGGTTCTGGAGCAGGCGGTAACGCAATTTCACCTTCTCCGGCGCGGTGAAGGAAAGCACGGAGAAGTCAGCCTGCAACTGGCTGCTTCCGGGAGGGAACTGGAGGATCTCATCCGCGACGGTGTCTTTCCGCAGTCCAAAAAGGCCAGGCTTGCCGGTTTCCACCGTGACCCGGCTTCCATTCCGGTCCAGGTAGGAGATTGTTTCCACGAGCACTGGCGCGGGATTGGTGTTGATGACCAGTCTTTGTGGATCCACAACGGACAGCCCTTTCAAAGTTGCAAACCAAAGCTTTCCCTTACTGTCTTTCAACACATTACTCTGGCCATCGGGCGATGCTTCGATGCTGCCCAGGCCATCTCCGAGGTTATAGATCTGAAAGTTGACATTCCATAGCCTTGCTCCAGTCGATCCAAGCAGATCGGCCCGAAGAATTCGGATCACTCCCCGATTCGATCCCATCCAGCAATATCCGAGATCGTCCTCGATGAACGAATAAATATCGTTGGAAGGCAGGCCGTTCTCCTGTGTCCACGAAGTCCAGCGCCCGTCAGCCAGCCTCAACAAACCGACGCCTGTACCGCCCACCCAGAGCGAGCCGTCCTCACTGAAGCGGACGCATCGCAGATTCTTCACCTTGGGGCCCGGCGGCAGCTCCACCTCGATCCATCTTCCCGCCGCAAACTGGTAAAGCCCGTTGTCGCCGCCTGCCCAGATGGAATGGTTCCGAGGATCTTCGGCAAAGCAGCGGGTGTCGCCCAGTTTCAAATCGTCATCTGGCCTCTGGACAGTGAATCGACCGTCCTCGAAAACAGCCACTGCCTGGTCGCCCCCGATCCAGATACGGCCAAGTGAATCCTGGAAGAGCGCATTGACAACCTTGCCCCCGACATCCGCGGCAGGAAATTTACGCCGTTCCGTGGGTGTGATGACGGTCAGGCCGCTGGTGCGAGCGTTCCCATAGCATCCCACCCACAAGTTTCGATTGCGATCCGCGAGAATGCACTGCACTGCCCTGCTGAACGGCTGGCGACCGGCTTCAGGGAGTGAAATTCGCCCCTCTTCCAGCACGTTCAATCCACCTTCAAAACTCCCGATGAGTATCCTTCCCGGGACTTCTTCGACAACGCAGCGGATATTCCGTGACAACAGGCCTTGCGTTTCTTTGAAGGTCTGGAAGGTGTGCTTTTTCAATCTCAGCAGACCTCCACCGCTGGTCCCGACCCAGTGGTTGCGTTCACGATCCTGGAAAACAAAGCGGATGCTGTTGCTTTCAAGTCCATTCGTCCTCGAGAGAAAGCGGCTGGTTCCGGATGGTTGGACGATGTCAAGGCGGCCTTGGGAACTGATCCAGACCACACCCTCATCGTCTTCATCAACTCTCCACGCATTGGGAATTACCTTCGGAAACTCAACACGGGATACGACACTTTCGCCATTGATGCGCAGGATTCCATTTTTCAGGACTATAAGCTGATTGCCATCCCGTGAGCGGGAAAGATTCACGTAATCATTGGTCACCACCTGCGCCAGCGCGGAACTTCGCCACTGGCTCCCGTCCCAATAACCATAGAATCTGTCCTGGCCGACCCATATCCGGCCGGAACCATCCACGCACCCTTTGTAACCCGCGCCGTGTTCGCCGGGAGGTTCCGGCAATTCCTGGAACCGCTCTTGACGCACTTCAAACACCTTGCCGTCAAAACTCGTCATGCAAATGACTCCCGCGCTCTCGCTGAAGGTGCGCACAAAGTTCCCCGTCCAGCCGGGTTCTGACTGAAAACGGGTCCAGTTGTCCGGCCCGCTCACCACCAGTCCGCGGTCGGTGCTCACCCAGAGCCGTCGGGAAGCGTCCAGATGCAGATTCACAATCGAGGAGCTTGGCAGGCTGGGTGTGTTGGCTGGATTGAACACCGTGAATTTCACTCCATCAAAACGCACCAGGCCATTGAAGCTGCCGAACCAAAGATAGCCATCCGGCGTCTGAACCATCGCGGTTGCTGAATTCTCCGGCAGACCCTGCTCTGTTTCCCAAGCGGTGATGAGGTAATCGGGATCGGAGAATGTCGCGCCGATGGAAGCTGGCAACGCTCCGAGCCACAGCACAAGCAGGAGCGCCATCGCGGTAATCAGTCTGAGGTGATGGGAGTGTTGAGCAGCAACCAGATTAGACGTTGTCGATGCGGCTCTCATTGGTGCAGCTGAATGCTGTGCTGTTGATCCTAGCCGCCATGCGCACGGGCACAAGCTCCCAAAAATATCGCGGACTGGCTGGGGAGGAGAGCTGTGGCGACGATTCGCGCCTGCTCCCTGTAAGCAAAGCGAAGTGCCGTAGCAGGAATGCGGCCTTGGGCTTTGCTTGGGAATCGTTGAGATTCCCGAGCACACCGATGGAAACTCACCTCGCGTTCCCATTGGATGCACTCAAAAAATGACCAAACTCTTGGGCGAAGGCAGGTGGTCTGTGCCACCCGCAGGCATCAAAAGCGCGGGCTAACGATACACAAGTATTCCTGCGACTGCCTCCAACAATTCCCTGGCTGTAAACGGTTTTGCCAGCTCCGCCGCGGCTCCCAGCATTTTTGCCATCTTGAGCGATTCCTGTTTCCACAGTTTGCCGTCGGGCGCGGACATGGCGATGACAGGGATTGTCGAGTGATTTCCCGTGATTTCCCGCATAAGTTCGATCCCGTCTCCTTCCTTCATGAAAATGTCTGTGATTACCAGGTCTGGCCTGGAGTCCAGGATCATCGCGAGCGCCGCTCTTCCGTCCGTGGCTTGCAGAACCGTGTAACCCGCATCCGCCAGCACCTTTTCCATCATGCGCCGGATGGATGGTTCGTCATCCACAATGAGTATCTTCGACATGGTTGTGTGTCCTGTTTCGTTTCCCCTTCCAGTATGTTGCTGTTATCGGCACCAAAGCCCCAGTACTTTAGTTGTTGGGGAGCTGGAGTGGCGGCAGGTGCGCCCGCCTGCCGCCGCTAACAACATCAGAAGGCTTCCGACGCCGGTCAAAGTCGGTGCATCCGCAAGTCGGTGGAGCGCGACTGTGCTGAAAGCCAGTCGCAGCAGTAACGGTGGCTCGCCCTCACGCCAAACCTGCTGCGGCTGGTGCTGCGCACAAAACCGCGCTCCTGGCCGACAGCCAAGTTCACCGACAACTTGTGGATGCACTGGGTCAAGGTTGCTTTGATTCCTTGCCAGTCATGCGAAATCTCCATATTCGTAGGCGCGCAACAACGAACTAAGGATTATGTCACTACTCGCAGGAAAACTCGGCATCGTATTCGGAGTCGCAAACAAACGTTCCATCGCGTGGGCCATCGCCCAGGCATGGCACAAGGCGGGTGCCAGGCTCGCCTTCACCTATCAGGGCGAACGCCTGAAGGATAATGTGGAGGAACTCGCGGGAACATTTGGTGCGGACACGTTGATTCTCCCATGCGATGTTACGAAGGATGAGGACATTGCCACCGTATTCAATACGGTCGGCGAGAAGTTTGGAAAACTCCATCTGCTGCTTCACTCGGTTGCCTTCGCACCGAAGGATGCGCTGGAGGGAAGGTTCGTGAACACCAGCCGCGAAGCTTTCCGCTTGTCGCACGATGTCAGCGCCTACTCGCTGGTGGCACTCGCCCGTGCCGCCGAGCCGCTCATGACGGAAGGAGGAAGCATCGTGGCCATGAGTTACTATGGCGCGGAAAAGGTTGTGCCTCATTACAACGTTATGGGCGTGGCAAAAGCGGCGCTCGAAGCCAGCACACGCTACCTTGCCTACGATCTCGGTCCGAAGAAGATTCGGGTGAATTGCATCAGCGCCGGCCCGGTGAACACGCTCGCCGCTCGCGGCATCAGCGGGTTCTCGGAAATGCTCAAGCATTACGAAGCGCACGCTCCTCTCAAGCGGAACGTGATCCCAGAGGAACTCGGAGCCACGGGAACATTTCTGGCGAGCGAAGGCGCTGCCGCCATCACCGGCCAGGTTCTCTACGTCGATTGCGGTTATCAGATCATGGGGATGTAAGCTCTGCCGATGTCTCTTAGCCGCGGCTATTCAGTAGTAATTGGGGAGTGCGTGCTTCTCGCACGCTCTGGTCAGCGTCCCGCTGACCAGCTAGACGGCTCCAGAAACCCACCATTTGGTGACTGGTCACGCCGGACCAGTTCTCGGCGGGACGCCGGGAACAGCGGTCGAGACGACCGCGCTCCCCATTTCTACTGCATCGTTACGGCTAGTACAGCGACAAGGAAATTTCGTTACATGATTGGACGTGACCTCTCGAACGCTTGCCTCTCCCTCACCCCGGCCCTCTCCCGCTGGGAGCGGGAGTCTTCTTTGGCCGCCATGAGTGCAATCGGGGCGGTCTTTGCGGCAGGATGCACCGCCACGGCGCAAGCGGTCGCGCGCTTTCCCTCTCCCAGCGGGAGAGGGTGAGGGTGAGGGAGAAGGCCCATAATCAGCGCACAGCTAATTTGTCACAGTACTGGTTATGTCCCGACTAGGAATCACTTGGATTGCAAAAAAGTTTGGTCTCCTCGGAGCAGAGATCAAATGGCCAAGGGCGGTCAGCGGGATAGGCGGGTGTTCCAGCCTGGACGCAATCAGCGTTTGCCTCTGGTTCAGTTTGCTGACGCTCGCATGTGTTCCTGTTGCTGCACAAGTTTCTCCCAGCATCTCCGTAACGCGCACTGGTGATCAGCGATTCGAACTAAGCTGGCCGACAACCGCCACGGACTTCTTACTCGAACAAACAGGCTCGCTTTCGGGCGCGACCATCTGGAGCGTCGTGACGGCATCACCCCGGATCGAATCCGGCTTTTTTCGCGTGGCGCTCGATCCCGTCGGGGTCAACCGTTTTTATCGTCTGCGTTTTGCACCAAGCGGTCCCCAGCCTGCGACATTACTGACGGCTTCACCCGCAAACGGAGAATCAGGCGTGGCCGTAACGCGCGAAACAATCCTGCGCTTCACCGATCCCTTGAACGCTGGAACGGTGATCACACCCGAAATGCTTTTTGCCGAAGCGCTCGGGCGACGCATCCTTGCCCGCACCGAGCTATCAAGTGATCGCCTGACCGCCACGCTGTTCTACCTGGAGCATCTGCCGGGAAGCGCTCGAGTGCGTGTGACATTCATCGGAGACCAGGTTCAGGACGAACGCGGAGTATTCTTCGATGGGGACAGTGATGGACGGCCTGGAGGCACTGGGCTCATCGAGTTCGACACGCTTGCGTTGGAGCCGGTGCCAAAGACAGCGATCATCGGGCGTGTCATGGCTTCGGATCCCGAGCCGGACCCGAAGAATCCAGGCAAGTTTATTGATCGTCCGCTGGTTGGGGTGACGATTTCTGTGGATGGTCGTGAACAGGAATTGCGGACCATCACGGATGTCGATGGGCGTTTCAAGCTGGAGCCAGTGCCAGCCGGGCGGTTCTTCGTCCATGTGGACGGTCGCACGGCGCAAGGAAGCCAGTGGCCCAACGGCAACTACTACCCGCTTGTGGGAAAAGCCTGGGAGGCCGAGGCCGGCCGCGCCGACAATCTCGCTGTTGGCACTGGAGAAATCTTTCTGCCCCTGATTCGAGCCGGCTCATTGCAGACGATCGATGCAACGCAAGCAACGGTTGTTCAATTTCCGGCTTCGGTGACGGCTGAAAATCCAGCGCTCATCGGGGTGCGAATTGAAGTGCCGGCAAACGCGCTCTTCAGCGACAACGGCACGCGGGGCGGAAAAGTGGGGCTTGCTCCGGTGCCACCGGACAGGCTGCCGGAGCCGCTTCCGATGGGACTAAGGGCGAGCGAAATAATAACTTGAGCAAATAGGCTGGCTTTTGAAACGGATCGAGAGATAAGCTCGAAGGATCCGGCTCAAGATCATCATCGCCCAGGTCAGGAGAAAGTATCGGCAATTGTCCGTGCGGATGGAC
>SXMN01000141.1 GCA_005777315.1 Verrucomicrobiales bacterium | reverse complement strand
TACCAAGACGCGGGCACACGCATGCGGAGGTGATGTCCGATTTGGTTCAGCGACACCAGCAACGCCTCAAAGCATCGAAGTCACACGCTAAGCGACAGCGAGAAAAACGCCTCGCTCAAGTAACAAAGTAGAACTAAGGTCTGTCGATGGTTCCGATTTCCGCGAAACGAGTCGGCGGAACATCTCCGCGGTTACATCGGCGACGCCGAAGCGGAGATGATGTCCCTCCTCGGCCTCAAGCATGTCCGCCTCTGCGTCGCGCCCAAAATCATCATGAACGCCGCTACCGGCAGCGTCCTTGAGGATCGGGCGGAACATCTCGAAGCAGCATTGCGTCGATTTCACCGCGCCGGGCTGCTGGTCATGGTGGACATTCACAACGAGGATCGAGCGGCGGAGTTGAGCCCGGAGTGGCAGAACTTGTTTGTGAAGTTCTGGTCCGCGCTGGCCGTGCGGCTCGCAAATTTCGATCCGGAGCTGACGATGCTTGAAATCATCAACGAGCCGGTGTTCGACAAGCGCGAGGAGGAGTGGAATGCGCTCAATGTTCGCGTGGCCGCAGCCATCCGCAGGAACGCGCCGCAACACACCCTCGTCACGTCCGGGCCGAACTGGGGTGGCATTGACGGCTTGCGCAAACTTAAGCTGCTGCCCGATCGCAACGTCGTGTATTCATTTCATTGCTACGACCCGTTCCCATTCACGCATCAGGGTGCGACCTGGGCAGGCGATGATTTGAAGCCTTTGCGCAGCGTGCCGTATCCATCCACGCCTGAAGCAGTGGCATCGCTATTGCCGGCGCTCGAGGCTCATCCTGGCTCAAAATCACTCGTGGAGA
Organism: Verrucomicrobiales bacterium; assembly: GCA_005777315.1. GTDB lineage: Bacteria > Verrucomicrobiota > Verrucomicrobiia > Limisphaerales > F1-12-MAGs170 > F1-120-MAGs170. Next base: position 32,746 of record SXMN01000141.1, on the reverse strand, counting down.
AATACGGTCGCGAGCAATGGAACAAGGAGAAGCTGGCCACGCGTTTTCGCCAGGGCATCGAGTGGGGCATGAAGAATCAAGTGCCGCTCTATTGCGGTGAGTTCGGGGTGTTTCCGCCGCATGTGAAGCCGGAGCATCGCGCCGACTGGTTCCGTGACTTTGGCGAAGTGCTGGCCGCGAATAAAATCGGTTGGGGAGTCTGGGGATGGGACGAGAGTTTCGGCCTCGACCGTCGGCAGGTGGACGGCAAACCTGTGGTGGACACCGTGGTCGCGAGGGCGCTGGGATTGAAGATCGTGTGAATGCCTGCATAGGATTGAGAGTGACAAGCCCTGTGGCAGGAGATGGACTCACGCACTGGAAGAGTCGGCATCTTCGCAACGCTTCGCAGGCACGGGTGCCGTTGAATCGAAGATTGTGATCTGACCATGACAATGTTTGCCTGTCTCGCCGCCCCGCTTCTCAGTGTCGCGGCTTGGTTGTTACTGCTTTCCACGCCGGGTTGCGCGACTGCCACCGCGGCAGAAAAACGGGAGAGTGTTCTACCGAACGCCGGTATCGCCCTGCCCTACGCGCCTTCGCCGCCGGACAACCCGCTCAAAGGTTTCATCCCTTACCTCCGCGCCGACTCCTCGTTTCCGCACAGCCTGGAGTGGGATTATACCAGGCTTTCCGATCTGATGACCGGGCCGACGAATTTCAACTGGGCACCCTTCGACGCTAAGATCGAAGCGGCCGCATCCCGCGGTCACCAGTTCTTCGCGCGCTTCTATCTTGAATGGCCAGGCAGGGCCACTGGCGTCCCGCAGTATCTCATCGCGGAGGGGCTTAAGATGCGCACATGGACGAACACCAACACGCAACCGTTTCCGCCGGCCATCGATCACACGCCTGATTACGAAGATCCGCGCCTGCGAGCCGCGCTGACAAACTTCATCCACGCGCTGGGACGCCGTTACGATGGCGACCCGCGCCTGGGATTCGTTGGGCTCGGCCTGCTGGGAACCTGGGGCGAATGGCACAACTCGCCAAACGACCAATGGTTCGCTTCGAAGATCGTGCAACAGGAAGTGATGAACGCCTACGAGGCCGCCTTCCAGAAGACCAAGCTGGTGGCACGCTATCCCGCCGGCCTGAACGACCACCGCTACGCCGATAACGGCCGCCGCCCCATCGGTTACCACGACGATTCGTTTGCCTGGGCCACGGTTCACACGGGCCAGCGCAATGAGGACTGGTTCTTCGAGACGCGGCTGCGGTCCGCCGGCGCCCTCGACAAGTGGCGTTCGCAACCCATCGGCGGTGAAGTCCGCCCGGAGGTCTGGCCGTGCCTGTTCAATGAACCCTCCTGCGCGCCCAAGGGACAGAAGTTCGACCGCTGTGCGGCGGTGACGCACGTTTCGTGGCTTTGCAACGAGGGCGTGTTCCGCGGCAAGATTCAGGGCGAACCCCGAGCACGGGCCATTGAAGCGGTGCGCCGGATGGGTTACGAGCTGCACATCGCGAGTGCATCCATCGCCATGAACGGCGAGCAACTGGCGCTGTCGCTCACGGTCACGAACACCGGCATCGCTCCCTTTTACTACGACTGGCCGATCGTGCTGGGCGCGGTGAATCAACAAAATCAACTCGCGGCCACCTGGAAGCCGGAATGGAAGCTGACCTCTGTGCTCCCCAACGAGAAGGCGCCCGCCTGGCGGTTCGTCGCGCCGGTGAAGTCACTTCCGCCGGGCGCGTATCAACTCCTGCTCCGTGTGCCGAACCCAATGCCGAATGGCTCCCCGTTGCGGTTCGCGAATCAAAGCCAGGATCGCACCGTGCCCGGGTGGGTGACGTTGGGAGAATTTCAGAGGTGACGCGCGGAGTTAGCTTCGTAACCAGGTCGCAGATTACTTCCCGTCGCCTGGCGAACTCGCGGCCGCGAGATATTCGACCAGATCCACCAGTTCCCGCGGGGTCAGACCCAGCGAGATGTTGTCCGGCATGAGCGAGAGTTTCAGCTGCTGGCGCGAGGCGATTTCCTTCGCCGGGATTGCGCGCACGCGGCCCGTCGGTTCTTTCAACGTCACGGTGTCGCCATCGGCGACGATAAATCCTGAGTAGGTCTCGCCGTCCTTCGTTTCGACGAGCCACGGTTCGTAGCCGGCGGCGATGACGGCACTTGGATTCAAGATGGAATCAAGAATTCCCTCACGCCCGAGTTTGGTGCGAGAGGTGTTCAGGTCCGGGCCGATGTCGCCACCCCGGCCGGCGAACGCGTGACACTTGGCGCAAGCCGCGGATTCGCTGTTAAACACTTTCTCCCCCTGTACGGTGTCACCGCGATGTTTCAGCAGCTCGGCCACTGGTGGGAACGCTTCACCCTCTCGCGACGGCGGCTTGAAATACTGGCTGGCCATCGCGCGCACAGCCGGGGACGGATTACGGAAGATGACCTCAGTGACGGCCTCGGCCAACGGCGCGGGGATCTGCCCGCCGCTGGCGAGTTGCAACAAAGCCAGCCCGCCTGCTTCGGTGCTGGCAAGTGAAGTCGCGGCGTTCTCGCGGTCGTTGAACGCGGCGTCGGCATCGAGCAATGTTTTGCGAAGTAGCTGCACCTTGGCATGAAGAGCGCGTTCGGCGGTGGCGGTTTTACTGTCCGGAAGTCGCACGGCGAGATCGAGCCGTTTCCAATCGTTGCCCGCACGGAATTGCGCCCACCACAAAGCTACGGTGCGTATGTCCTCGGGGCCGTTGGTGGCCAAGCTCAGCATGGCCTCGGCCGCGCTGCGATCCGGGATGAACGCCAGCGTGTCCACGGCCTGCTTGCGCGCGGCGGCGCTGAGCGAAATCGCCGCGGCACGTTGTGCGACAACCGGCACGCAGGCTGCCGGGTGCAATCGCCAGACGAGAGTCGCGAAGGCTTCGGACCATAGGAGCGGGTCGGAGTTCCCCAGCTTCGACAGCAGCAGCGGATAGAGCACTTCCTCCTTTCTGTCGCAGCCAAGGCCGAGTGCTTCGAGATAGAAACGATCCTTGCCGTTGTAACGTCCGGCGAGCGCGAGCAGCAGTGGTGACGCCTGTTCGAACGGAACATCGCGCAGCGCCAGGGCGAACTCTCGCAGGAGCGACATGGGTCCGTCCTGATTCGTAGCAGCCGAGGTGAGCAGGCTCTGACTATCCCTCTCGGAAGTTTGAGCCTCCTCATGTCGGCTCCCAAGTGAGTGTTGAGTGCCCAAAATCTGCCGCGCAACCTCCCACGCTTTCTCCGGCGACGCGACGCGAGCAGCCCGCCAGGCGGCCACGCGTACGCGTTCATCGCGATCGTTGAGTGCTGCGGGCCATCGACCAGGGAACCACGCCGCTCGAGCGCGGAACACGGGATTTGCGCTGCGTGCCAGTTCGTCCAGGACGGACTGAGCATCGGTCGGGCTCGTTAGCAGCCGCTCCCGTGCGGCGAAGCGCACGTTGATGGCGGGACTTTGCATCGCAGCAAGCAGGCCGGCGCGGCTGTTCAGGTCGAGCTTCGGCACGCGCGGCTGGCTGCCCTTGGGCGCGATGCGGAGGATGCGCCCGTAACCATTCGGACTGCGCATCGCGTGGCCGCCGACCACCGGATCAAACCAATCCGCGACATACAGCGCGCCATCGGTTCCGACCGCGACGTCGCTCGGACGGAACCAAGTGCTCTTGTCCTGTGGTGAGACTTGGTTCCAGACGTAGCCTTCCGTGGAGCCGCGCTGCGAGGAGAGGAAGACAGTGCGATCCAGCCGGAAACCCGCGCCCTCGGGAACGGGCCGATGGGCGAAGACCGTATTGCGTCCGGCCTCGCAGTTTAGCACCGCGCCGAGAAAACTTCCGGGCAACAAGTCGCCTTCGTACACCGTCACGCCCGTCGGGCCGCCGGCTCCGTAGATGTCACCGGCGGGCATCACGCCGGGATCGTCCTGATGCCATTGCGCAGTCAGAAGCGACTGCCCGGGCCGCTGGTCCGCGCGCCAGGTGCGGGTGCCATCGGCGGAGAAGAAGCCCATGTTGCCACCCTCCATCACCCAGCTCGTGCGACAGGCGCGGACCTCGTCGTCGTTGTCGTTTTGCCAGAGATCACCGAACGAATCGATCGCCACCTCGTAGCTGTTTCGAAAGTTGTGCGCGAGCGCTGTGAGATGGCGCCCGTCGGGATCGATCCGCAACGCCAGGCCGCCGATCCACACGTGGCCATCATCGCTCTTCAGGTTGGGTGTGTTCGTCGTGTTGTAGGGCGAGCCGCCAGTGTAGATGCTGCCGGCACGAATGGTCCGGCCATCTCTATCCTTCACAATGTGCGGCCCGGCGTTGCCGGCGTTGAAGTAGAGCCGTCCGTCCGGTCCCGCGACGGCCGAGTGCAGGCCGTGATCATGGTCGTGCCCGCCAAAGCCGGTGAGGAAGATCTCCTTTTTCAACGGTCGATCGCCGATTGCATCGATGGTGTAGGCGATCAGATGCGGCGAGCAGGAGACGAAGACGCGATTGCCGATCACCGCCACGCCGAGCGGCGCGACGAGATCCTTGTCCTGCACGAACACCTTTGACGAATCCGCCACACCGTTGCCATCGGTGTCTTCAAGGATGACGATTCGATCCCCATCGGGATGACGGAACGGGATCGCTTCAGGCTGATTCACATCCTTGCCGCGGAAGGTTCGATAGTTCACCCCCTCGGCGACCCAGATGCGTCCGCGCCGGTCCACATCGATGTTCGTCGGCTTGAAGAACAAGGGCGACTCGGCCCACAGCGTGACTTCAAGGCCCTCCGCAACAAAGAACTCACCGGACAATTCCCGTGCCCCCACATACCAATGCAACGGGGCGAGCGAGAGGGCGGTGACGACGAGGCAGATGCAGGCAGGCTTCATGGTTTGATTCCCCACAGGGTGAACACAGAGGGGTGCTCGACTGCGTTGACTCCGGTCAAGTAGTATCATGACGTGGAGTGCCCGTCTGTCGGAAGGCATCTTACCCAGGACTTGGTCGTACTGTGACAGTCCGGTCCAGTTGTCACAGGCTGGTGTCCATGCAGGGTTAACAAAACTGCTCTTGAGTTCGGTTCATCCACAAGTTGTCGGTGGAGCGCGACTCTGCTGAAAGCCAGTCGCTGTAGTATCGGTGGCTCGCCCTCACGCCAAACCTGCTGCGACTGGTGCTGCTCACACAACCGCGCTCCTGGCCGACAGCCAGGTTCACCGTCAACCTGTGAATGCACTGCTTGAGTTCGGAAACCGGCTTCTGCTTTGACAGCCAGCACGAATCACGCGACTGTCCCCGACGAAAACCTCTCATTCGCTTATGAACAAAAGAATCATGACCGGCATCGGTTCGCCGTGGCGGTCGCGCACTCAAAATGGTGGATTCACATTGATCGAACTTCTCGTGGTAATCGCCATTATCGCGATACTTGCGGGGATGTTATTGCCCGCACTGTCCAAAGCCAAAACCAAGGCGCACGGCATTGCTTGCCTGAACAATTTGAAGCAGCTCCAGCTCGCACACCTTCTGTATCCGGATGATAACAACGACCGACTGACCGGCCCGGGCTATCTAAACCCGGTCGAACCCAATGCGTGGGTGGACGGATGGCTGGATTACAGCCCGACTACCAAGGCGAACACGAACATACTGGACCTCATCGATCCTAAACGAGCACGCTTCGCGCCTTATCTGCCAACCGCACAGGTGTACAAATGTCCGGCGGATATCAGCTTCGTTAACATTGGCGGCAGGCGTCATAGTCGCATCCGAAGCATGAGCATGAGTCAGGCAATGGGCGGTCCAGGTGGCTGGTTGCCGGGCGACTACAACGAAGCCCAGAAGCAGTGGAAGGTCTATTACAAGACGGCCGACTTCAATGCCGCCGGAGCTTCCAAACTCTATGTTCTCCTTGACGAGCATCCGGACAGCATGAATGCCGGAGGGTATGCCAACATGATGCCCAAAACTCCTGCCGCCGCGAAGATCATTGATTTTCCGGCCAGCTACCACAACGGCGCCGCAGGCCTATCATTCGCCGATGGACATGCCGAAATCAAGGTGTGGAAGGATCCTCGAACCAAACCGAAAGTTCGATTTAACAGCCAGCTTGCCCTCAACGTCGCCTCTCCCAACAACCTGGATATGGTCTGGCTGGCCGATCGAACGACTGTCGCGAGGGACTGATTAGCTTTGGCCAAGCTCACCGACGGGAAACCGCCAGAACTTGAAATTGCCAAACCAGGACTTCTCGCGGTCGCGCAGAAAGGTTTTCGTTGTCAGGAAGGATCAGAGGTTTCCAATCCGCCAACGGATTTGGTCGCGAGCATTTCCCGCGGAAGCCACGTTCACTGAGAGGCGGGGCATCTGGAACCGCCGTCAGCCTTGCGCAAAAACTCAACCTTTCGTCACCGCCTCATCCAGGTTCAACAACACATTCGCAAGGACAGTCCATGCCGCCAGGTCTGCTTGGCTCACGTAGTCCGGCGCGATGGCGCTGTTGGTTGTCGATGACGCAACTTTCTCGGCTCCGATCTCGTTTAGTTTGACCGCGCCTTCGTCGAAGGTGACGTACTTGCGATACGATATCCGATACAACGCGAGCAGCCGGTCGGATTCCTCTTTGGTCGGTTTGCGCGATACTACGGCTTTGAAGGCGAAGTCCAGCCGCTGTGCGAGTGAAGCGCCACCCTCGTTGACAATGCGGCGGGCAAATCCGGCAGCAGTGGCAACAAAGGCAGGATCATTCAACGTCACCAGAGCCTGCAATGGCGTGTTCGTGCGGGGTCGGCGTGCGCAACTGACTTCGCGGCTGGGAGCATCAAAAGCCATGAACGACGCGTAAGGCGACGTACGCCGCCAGAAGGTGTAGAGGCCGCGGCGAAACTGATCACCTTCTTTGCTTATCCGCCATTTGTCATCGCTGTAGGGGTTCGCCCACACTCCTTCCGGCTGGTAGGGGAAGACGCTCGCCCCCCCAATCTTGCGATTGAGCAGTCCGCTCACCGCAAGCGCACTGTCCCGCACCATTTCAGCTTCCATGCGGAAACGTGGACCATGCGCCAAGAGGCGATTATAGGGATCTTTCTCGATCAATTCTGAAGTGGTACGGGAGCTTTGCCGATAGGTAGCGGAGGTGGTGATCACCCGGTGCATCGCTTTCAGGCTCCAGCCCTGCTTGACCCATTCCGTTGCAAGCCAGTCGAGCAATTCAGGATGCGATGGGGGTTCTCCCTGAGCGCCGAAATCTTCGAGCGTCTCCACGATGCCGCGCCCGAAGTATTGAGCCCAGACGCGATTCATCATCACGCGGCCGGTGAGCGGGTTCGCCGGATCAACGATCCACCTGGCAAACGTCAATCGATCCATCGGTGCATCCTTTGGCGGCCGATGTAACATGGAGGGAACGCCTGGCTTCACTTCCGCGCCCTTGCTGAGATGATTTCCACGAATTAAAATGTGCGTGGAACGGTTCGTTGACATCCCTTCCATTACCAGCGTCCGGGCGACATCCTTTGGTTCCTGCTTCCTTAGTTCGGCAATCTGCTCGCGAATCTTTCCGAATTCCGGGTGAATGGATCGGTAATGTTTCGCGAGTTCCTTCTTCTGCTCCTCGGTGCGCTTTTCCGGCGGGATTTCGAGGAACGCTCGAATTCTTGTGGGAACGGCTGACCAGGCGAGGAAGGTTTCGTTGGAGGCTGTTCCCGTCGAGAGTCGAAACTTGCCGAGCAGATGCTGCTCTCGAATCGACTCCTGCTTCAGGCGGATCACAAATTTTGAACCAGTGTCTGCATCAAAAGGCTTCTTCGCGATGAGCACTGCCGTGCGATCCACGCGGTTGGTCGCTTCATCGGCGCCGACAGACCACCCGCTCTTTTCGTTTTTGTCGATCGCATTGGCGATCTCAAAACGATCTTCCGAGAAGTCCGCGTAAGCTTTGTCGAATTCGATCTTGTTGGTTTCGGCATTCAGGATTTCCAAGGAAAAGTCCGTGAGGGTGAAAGTGCCATCCTCGCTTCGACCAGAACTCTTATGAGGGAGCCTTGTATCCGTGAGAACTTCAAGGCGGATGGCGGATATGGCGCGATGCTCGCCCATGAAGATCAGTTCGTAAGTGCTCGTCTCTGGCAGTTCCCCAGTGGAAAGGATGGTTCCGTCCTTCTGTTTTTCGAGTTTCACGCCGCCCGTCGTGCGGAGTTCAACTGGTTCGAGAATCTTCCAGTTTGCGTTGATGACACTGCGGTCGGTTTGAGATTTCTCCTCCCACCGGGCCAACGCTGCGTCGAGTTCGGGAGTCTGCGTATCGAGAGTCTTCTGAAGAGGCTCGATCTTGTCTCGGACTTCCTTGCGCCTGGCGGTCTGCTCGGGTGTGGGCAGTTCCAGTTCTGGATCGGTGGTTCGCCCCTTGTCCTTGGTTTGGTTCAGGAATGCGAAGATCTGGTAATACTCGGTCTGCTTGAATGGATCGTATTTGTGGTTGTGGCACTGAGCGCAACCAATGGTAGAACCCATGAGTCCCTCAAAAGTGGTGTTGATGCGGTCCACGATCGCCGCGGTGCGGAATTCCTCCTCGTCGGTGCCGCCTTCTGTGTTGACCATCGTGTTGCGGTGAAATCCTGTCGCGATCTTCTGTTCGATGGTTGAGTTTGGAAGAAGATCCCCGGCGAATTGCTCGATGACAAACTGATCAAACGGAAGGTCGCGGTTGAGTGCGTTGATCACCCAATCTCGATATGGCCAGATTGTGCGACGATCATCCTTCTCGTAACCGTTTGTGTCTGCGTAACGGGCGAGATCCAGCCACGGTCGTGCCCAGCGTTCACCGTAATGGGGCGACAGGAGGAGACGGTCAACAAGACGTTCGTAAGCATCGCCGCGCTGGTCCTTCAGGAATGAATTTACCGCATCAGGCGTGGGGGGCAGTCCGATCAAATCCAGACTGAGCCTCCGGATCAATGTCTCACGCGAAGCTTCCGATGCCGGCTTCAGCATCTCCTGTTCAAGCCGCGCAAGAACGAAATTATCAATCGGGTTTCGCACCCGTTGGGAAGTCTTCACTTTCGGTGGCGCATGATGAACCGGAGCGACATAAGCCCAGTGCTTTGTCACCTCGGCGCTTGTAGCGCCAATCCCCGACGGCCACTCCGCACCCTGATCAATCCACGCCCGGATCAAGGCCATCGCGTCCGGTGAAAGACGTTCCCCTTTCGGTGGCATCGGATCTTCGCCTGAAACGGCAGCCGCTCTCCGAAAAATGGCGCTGTCGTCACCTTTCCCGGCAACGATCGCCGGTCCCGAATCCCCGCCTTTAAGCATCGCCTCCTTGGAATCGAGTCTGAGTGACGACCGTTGCTTTGTCGGCCCATGGCATTCAAAACAATTTTTTTCCAGCAGCGGAAAGACTTCTCTCGTAAAATCCACCGTCCGTGTCAGCCGCGGAGCTGGTTGCCCCATTCCCCGCTCCGTCAAAGCGACAGAAAACATCGTCGCTAGAACAAAGGAGTGGAGCCAGGTTGGTTGAATAAAGAACACCTTCCGCAAGATGAGCGAAGGCAGAGTTCTGTCGTTTTTCAACATATGCTTGTCCTTTATGCGATCAAGCCGCGCACCACGTCGCCATGCACGTCCGTCAGGCGGTAGTCGCGTCCCTGAAAGCGGTAAGTGAGCTTGGTGTGTTCAAGTCCGAGCTGATTGAGGATTGTGGCCTGGAGATCATGAACATGAACCGGATTCTCGACCGCGTGATACCCCAGCTCGTCCGTGCCTCCGTAGGTGATGCCCGGCTTGATTCCGCCGCCTGCCATCCAGATCGAAAAGGCGTGCGGATGATGATCCCGTCCAATCCATCCGTCTTTGTTCCGTTTCTCGTCCATGGGTGTGCGACCAAATTCGCCGCCCCATACCACCAGCGTTTCTTCAAGCAAACCGCGCTCCTTCAGATCGCGCACAAGCGCTGCCGCCGGCCTGTCCACTTCGCGGCAACGATCAACGAAACCGTATCGGAGATCATTAACTCTGGCATCTCCGTGACTGTCCCAACCCCAATGGTACAACTGCACGAATCGAACGCCGCGCTCCACCAGACGCCGGGCAAGGAGGCAATTATTTGCGAAGCTGGCTTGACCCGGTTGAGTTCCGTACATCTCGTGAATCGATTGTGGTTCCCGTGAGATATCCATCGTCTCCGGCACGCTGGTTTGCATCCGATATGCCATCTCATATTGGGCGATGCGTGTCAGGATCTCCGGATCCCCCACCCTGCCAAGTTCCATCCTGTTCAACGCCTCCAGCGCGTCGAGCGTGCTGCGGCGGAGATCCGGACTCATCCCTTCTGGATTCGAGAGGAACAACACTGGATCACCCTGAGACCGGAGCTGGACGCCCTGATGGATGGTCGGCAGGAATCCACTGCCCCAGAGAGAGGCGCCTCCGTCCGGGCCATTCTTCCCCGATACCATCACCACAAAACTCGGGAGGTTCCTTGCCTCCGATCCCAGTCCGTAGGAGGCCCATGCGCCCATGCCTGGCCGGCCGGGGCGCGCGGAGCCGGTCTGAACGAAGAGCTGCGCAGGGGCGTGATTAAACTGATCGGTCTTCATCGACCGCACGATGCAGATGTCATCCGCGATCGTGCCAAGGTGTGGCAACACTTCTGAAATCTCCTGCCCGGACCTGCCATGCCGGATGAAATTGTGCGGAGTGCCCAGAAGTTTCGGCACGCCTTTGATGAAGGCGAAGCGCTCGTTCTTGATGATCTCCTCCGGCACCTTCTGTCCGTTGAGCTGTTTGAGCTTTGGTTTGAAATCGAGCAGATCCAACTGCGACGGAGCGCCGGCCATGTGGAGGTAGATCACCGCCTTCGCCCTGGGCGCAAAGTGCGGCGCATGAGCCGCCATCGGATCCGGCGGAATCGCGGTTGAAGCCCCGCTGGATGGGACCGCGAACAAGTCATTTTTAAGCAACGAAGCCAGGGCGACGGTGCCGACACCTGTGCCACAATTACGGAAGAACTGCCGGCGGGTGATAAACTTTAATGTTTCGTCTCTTTCGTTCATGGGCGTTCGCAAATGGGCTTCCGGTATTTCACTCCATTCCGACGCAACGCGCCAGCTCAAGAATCAAAGAATTTGGGTCGCTTGATTTTCAGCATAAACACCCCCCCATGCGGCATCGGCGCAATTCAAAAGAAGCTCTGCAGTTTCACGTTCACCTGCCGGAGCTTGGCGGAAAGATCGAGCGCGATGTTGTTCATCACAACCATTCCGAGATGTGGACGCTTTTCACAGATGGTTTGGAAACCATCCCGAGGCAGCGAGAGCAGAATCGTTGGTTCCGCGGCAACAGCCGTCGCGGCCCGCGGCTGTCCATCAAGAAACGCCATCTCGCCAAAGATGCTTCCGCCCTGTAAGCGGGAAACCGGCTTTGATTGTCCGCGCAATAAGATGTCCACGGAACCTCGCACTATGATGCAAGCATCGATTCCTGAATCGCCTTCGTTGAAGATCACTTTGCCGGCAGGATAGAGGGTTTGATTTGAAATCTGGACAAGAGCATCTATCTCGCCGTCGTCCAGTCCGGAAAAGATCGGCAGAGCGCGAAATAATTTCAAGAAAGCTGTGCTGGCTGTCGGCATGGTTCTGATAATGACTGCCGGGCATGACGCACGAAAAAGGACTCGCTTGCAATCCTGCTGAAAGCTTCTTTGATCCTGCCATGTTCCAATACACCGCGCTGGCAAAAAACAAATCATGGCAACCTGGTCCGTACCCAGGTGTCGAACTCCTGATCCTCCACAAGAATGAAAGCACCGGAGGCATCACCGCGCTGCGAAAGTTTCATGCGGGTGTGACTGTCCCCGCCCATGTCCATCCGCTCGCGAATGAGTCCGTTTATGTGCTCTCTGGCAAGTGGGATGAATCTGGTATGATTTACGAGGAAGGCGCCTTTTTTTACGCACCAAAGGGTGAACGACACGGACCTCACATCGCGCAGACCGAGGTGATCAGTTTAACGATCTTTGATGGCCCGCTGACGGTGGCGTGATTCAGGATCCTTAAACAGGACTCAAACCTCGTCCTTACTGAGGAGACAGTTCGCAAGGATGGTTTTGCCTGGAACTGGTCGCGCCCGTCGCTGTGATTTAAGGGAATCGCCGCCTCGACCAGAGCGGGTTGGCGTGGTTTCGGTGAGTCTCCTTCGATTGGTTCCGCGCCGGGTGAGAACAAGGAGGTGTGTTTGTGAATTGAACTTGCTGGAGTGATCAGCTTCCCTTCGGTTCGTAACGGTTCGATGAAGCCGGCTCTTCCCACAACCACCAGAGAACCAGAAAAGCCAACAGCGGCAGACAACCCACCACTGCGAATCCCAGGTCGAACGAACCCGTGGAATCCACCAGCCTTCCGAAGTACTTCTGTGCAGGAGACAGTATCCACGCCGCCACACCGCCGATGCCCGTCACTGTACCTTGATGTTCCCGCGACAAATCCTGGGTCAAGGCGTGGTATATCGGAAAGACCCCCAACGCTCCCGCACCAACCAAAAGGAGCATGCCCAACATCATCCAACCTTTTGGCAAGGCCACAGCGAGGAGGGTCAGCGCGCTCAAAGCCGCACAGAACCCGAACGCAAACAACCGAGCCCCATGGACTGTCATGCCTTTTCGGTGCCACCACAGTGTCAAGACCCCCGCGCCGATGCACCCCACATCCGTGGCCACATAGAACAGAGAGTTGAAGTAGAGCGCGGCTGATTCGGAATAGCCCCTGCCTTCCATCAGAAATTTCGGCAGCCAGGCACGAATAATCTGCCAGCCTGTATTGATCAACGCGATGACCACGATCACCACAAGCATCCGGCGGCTGAGGATTACGCTCCAGATGCTTTGCCCCCGCACTCTGGATGGTGAAGTGGGAACATTCGCCGGATCCGGTTCAAGGTCGCCAGCGCGGACGAGCCAGAACCAAAGGATCAACCACAACACGCCGATTGCCCCGATGATTTGAAACGCAATCCTCCAACTGCCCGGCGCCTCGGTCATCAGAGCCCGCATGATCAGCGGAGTTATGATCGCGCCAATGGACGTGCCGCTCTGCAGAACGCTGTTTCCCATCGAACGGTCCTTGGGCTCCAGCAAGCGCTGTGTCGCCTTGACCGCGCACGGCCAATGTCCGGCCTCAAACAGGCCCAGGGCCGTCCGACACACAAGCAATCCAGAGTAACCCTCCACGAGTCCTGTCGCGAAACCGGTGGCGGACCACAGGAACAAAACCGTCGGATAAACCCACCGCACCGAGATCCGGTCAACCAACACTCCAAAGAAAAGGGAACCGACTGCGAACGCCCAGCCGAAGGCCAGCTCCAGGTTTCCATACTGCTCCTGCTTTAATTGAAACTCCGTGCTGATTCGCACCGAGGCGTTCGCCAGGGTCTGGCGGTCCATGTAGTTGATGGCCGAAGCGAGGAGCAGCAGTCCGCAGAGCCACCACCGCCATGAGCCAGCGCGATTGGATGCGGGATCAGTCATTCTGGTGCCCCATCATTCGCTTACCCGTCCCATGATTTGCCATCCCATGCGATCACTCGTTCGAGCATTGCGACCACATCATCGCTGAAAACCTGGAATAGCACCTCCCCTTTCTGAACAGTTGCGAGGTGGGGCTGCCCGATATGGCCCGGCACGGTGCGGTCTTTGGTAATCCACGCGCGGGTTGCAGGCGCGAAAGACGCTCCGAACTCCACCGGCGGCACGTTGCTTACATCGCCGACCAAATGCGGAGCGATGCGGAGCATCATTGAGGTTTCCCATTCACAAGCGTGCCCCATTTGCCGCTGCTGGAGAGATGGTTCAACTTCGTGTGGCTTTCCGCCGAGATGCCAGTAAGTGGCGAACAGCAGCAACAGATCACAACGATCCCGATGGCGCTGTCGAACTTCGAAGGTGGATTGTTTGCCGGGGACATCATTCCCGCCGTGGCCATTGATAAACACGATCCGTTGGAACCCATGCTGGATAAAATTCTCCGCCAGGCCGTTTAATAGATCCAGATAGGTTCGTGGCGCGGCCGAAAGCGTTCCAGCAAAGTCCATGTGGTGATCTGAATTTCCAAGCCACATCAGGGGAGCGAACAGCACTCGATCCGCGAGCCGCTCGGAAGTTCGGCGGATGATTTCACCAAGAAGCATGCTGTCCGTGAATAACGGCATGTGGTGTCCGTGCTGTTCGAGCGCTGCGACTGGAATTACGACTGGGGTGTCGCGGCTCAATCCGCGTACACCAGGCCATGTGAGATCGGTTAATTTCATAGGTCAGCGGTCGAGAGGAACTGTCGCAGAACCACTGAATGGAGTCCATCCGCCGGTTTCTCTCCCGCCAGTGTGCGAGTCGAGGCGTTCCTGATTTCACTGAGCTGGATTGGGGAATGGAACCCGGAGTCTCGCCAGTAAAGTCTGAATTTTAGTTCGTTTCTCAATTCATGGCCTGGAGCCGGCGGGGATGGATGGTTCCAAATGAAGTAAACAGGCTGCTCTAAAAATAGAAAGCGGGCTTTGGCACACACGGATTCGCCAAAACCCGCTTACCTTCAACTCTGAAGGAATTTGTATGAAACATAAGAGGACGTATTACGCCTTCACACGCTGCCGACAGGCTACTGACGACATGATGCTTCGGGTTTTGCGAACTCTACTATTTCAATTGGGAACTGCGCAGAGAATGGCGAAGGTCGAAATAATTACAACAGGAATTTTGTGGTTTTCAGAAGTTTTTTCACAGGCTGTCGAGTGCTGTTGAATTCTTGCAGGAAATCACAATGAAATCCGGATTCTGCTGCTGGAATTGAATTGATCACCACAGAATCATCCCGCTTTGAATGCAGGGAGTTAGAGATCTTTCACTCCTGGAATTGGACTTGACTGAACTCATCGTTACGCAGTCAAGTCCTACAAAACCCAAGTATCACCGTCCGATCTGGAAAATTCAGATTATTGGGAGCCGTTCCAATGGCATACGCAGTAAAATTCCATTCCATATCGGCGCTTGGACGCCACCGAGGGATCATCCACGTTTGAGTCATCTGGATGCCCTCGGTCACATACCTTGATTCCAAAATCATGAATCCACAATCGGTTTCAACCCCACTCGCCGCCACCGACGAAAGAATCATGGATCTAGGTGCATCGACCACCCTCGCCTCCGAATACTTCCCAACAACCAATGGACTGGAGTCCCCGGATGCCAGCTCGTCGGACCGCAATTCCCGGATCATGGGTGAGTTTGCGGAAGCGTATTATGAGATCAATCGTCGATATGCGAAACTTCTCCAACTCAGGGCGAAATCGCTCCCAACCGGCATGGCCGTCCAGGAACGGGAACAGATGCAGAATCTCGAGCAGGCACTGAAATCACGTGACGAGCTGGAGGACCGTTATGCGCCATTGGGTGTGATCGTCGAGCCGGTGATGCGCGCGGGTTTTGCGGTCGATTTGAAGTGCGGTTTCGGAAACGTCGATGAACAGGGCAGGAAACGTTCGGAGTTGGTCACCATCACGGGGTCGGTTCCGATCCCGCTCCCATCGGGAGCAAAGCTCGAGGATTACCTCGTGAGCATTGAAGGCCCTTCAACTCCGTTTTTCGCCGAAACTGAATCCTCGCCTTTGAAATGCGAAAACTGATCCTCACCAACTTCCAGTCGCCCGGCGACATCGTCATGCTGACGGCTGCCGTACGCGATCTTCACCAGTGTTACCGTGGAGAATTTCTGACCGACGTTCGGACATGCGCGCCGGAGTTGTGGGAGAATAATCCATTTTTGACACCGCTTGATCCCAATGATCCTGAAGTCGAAACGGTGGTGTGCCATTATCCGCTGGTCCACCAGTCCAACCAGCGCCCAGTCCACTTTCTTCACGGGTTTATAGATTACTTGAATGAGAAACTGGAGTTGAGAATCCATCCCACGTTGTTCAAGGGGGATGTCCACCTTTCTTCCCAGGAAAGAGCCATGCCGTCTCAGGTGGAACAGATCACAGCTTCGGACATTCCCTACTGGGTCATCGCCGCCGGAGGGAAATACGATTTTACGATCAAGTGGTGGCACTTCCGCCGATGGCAGCATGTGGTGGATCATTTTCGCGGCAGGATCCTTTTCGTCCAGGTCGGCGAGAAACATCATTATCACCCGGCTTTGGAAGGCGTGCTGGACTTGCGTGGCAGGACGTCCCTTCGCAGCCTGGCCAGGCTTGTTCACCACTCACAGGGCATCCTCTGCCCTGTGACATTGCTCATGCACCTTGCAGCAGCCGTCGAATGCAAACCCGGAAAACCTCGGTCGAGGCCGTGCGTTGTGGTCGCTGGTGGTCGCGAGTCGCCCCACTGGGAGGCCTACCCCACGCATCGTTTCCTTCATACAGTCGGGACACTGCCGTGTTGTGCTGAAGGAGGTTGCTGGCGTTCGCGAAGCGTCCCTTTGGGGGATGGAGATGAAAAGGACCAGCCGGATCATCTCTGCGTGGATGCCGTTAACAACCTTCCACGATGCATGCACGAAATCCGAGCCGAAGATGCCATTCGCGGAATCGAGCTTTTCATGGAAGGCCAAGCGCTTCCACAACTCACTCACTCGGAAGCAACTCACATCAAAGAATTTCTTCGCCATTCTCGCTCCTGGACTGGCTTAAAGGAAAAACCTGACGTGTCGTCGGAGGGCATCGACTCGGAAGGTATTCGTCCAAACCACAACCGCCCTCACAGAAAGGAAATATCGTATGCAAGTTAAGGACTCCATAGGCAGTTTCCATGAGGTGCCAGATTATATCTGGGTTCCCAAACCGACCCTTGCGGGTTTCAAGGCGGAAGTGCTGACAAGCGCGCCCACGACAGTCAAACGACCGACACCAAACTTCCCAAATGGTGACGAACAGAGCCCCAACACCGATCCCGAACCAATTCAAGGGAAAGCTTGCAAGCAAGTGCCTCATCCCCAGTCCGATTTCAGTCATGTGGATCCCAACGACCCATACTTTGTGGCGAACCCGGCGGTTTACAAAAACTCTCCGGGTTATCGACGGCTCGAGGCGGTCTATACGCAGCTTCTTGATAAACTGGCTCGCCTGCTGGATGAGTTCTCAAAAATCAGCGGCCAATCGGACTTCGATATCGCCCGCGACAATTACATCAAGTTTGTTGAGGACTTGGACGATCATGAACCCGAAAAAGGCCGGGGCGTGTTTCCAGGAAAGCAAGGCTATGGCAAAGTGATCAAATGGTTTTCGATCCAGCCGACCAAAGCCGCGGCGAGCCTGCAGATCACCGCGTTGACCTTTGTCGTGAAATGGAATCCGCATTCAAGCTCGTCCGCCATCAAAGTGCCTTGATCATCAGGCCCGCGGAGATATCTGGCCGAATGTGGCGACATGAGCCAACACGTCAGCAAACCACGACTCACGCTCTGTGTTCTGACGTTTGGCGAGCAGTTCCGACTGGCGAAGCGAACACTCGAATCGATCTGGTCAAACTGCGATCGCGCAGACTTCAGGCTTGTAGTCGGGGCCAATGCTGTCGGAGCCGACACTCTGTCGTTTCTCTACGAGCGCCACCGATCCGGGGATATCGACGAACTCATTATCAGTCCGAGGAATCTGAGCAAATGTCCGATGATGCGTCGGATGTTTGCGAACATCACGACCGAGTACATCTGGTGGTTCGATGACGATTCCTTCATCAGGGATTCGGGTGCGCTCAACGAATGGATTCACGCCGCGGAGGCCGCTCCGAAAACGACGGTGATTTGGGGGGCGATGGGGCAGTGCAATCACAGATTGGCATTCACGGACATTGAGAACATCGCTGGTTTCGTGCGGTCGTCCGACTGGTATCGCGGCTTGCCTCCTCCTTCCTGGCGACCCGGTGGCAAGGGTGAACTGGATTTTCGGGGACAAGGTACGGGTGATGGACGTTGGCTGTTCATCTTCGGAGGATGCTGGCTGATACGGACCTCTGCGGTGAGAATCCTGGACTGGCCTGATCCTCGGCTGACCCGCCACGGCGATGACGTGATCCTTGGGGAAGCGATCCGACAGCAAGGTTGGGAGATGAGCAACATCGGCACTCCCGGAGTTTCAATGAACACAGAACCTCGCCGTGGAACGTAGCATCTCTCCGATTGCGAATGTTGCATCCTGGTGACAGATTCCGCGCACATTCATGCAGGAACAATCAGCAACCAAATCAGATCGGGAACTTTTACGAGCCTTCCAGAAGGAACGTTCGCCAGAGAATTTCGGACTCATTCTCGATCGTCACCTCCCGTTGGTCTTCGCCGCGGCACGCCGGCAGACCGTAAACGACACGCAAGCCTCCGAGGCTGCAAGCGCGGCTTTCTTCGCTCTTGCCAGACGCGCTCGCTCGATTTCACGAAACACTGTCCTTGCAGGCTGGCTCTTCAAGGCGACCCGGCTCGCAGCACTAAAACTTCAACGAATTGCAAAACAAGCCTCCCCTGCCCTTTCAGCGAGTGAAACATCGGGGCAGTCTGAGACGATCACCGATTCCCGGATGCGTTTCATCCCTTTGCTGGACCCGGCCCTCGATAAACTGCCATCAAAACTCCGCGACGCGGTGCTGGTACAACTCGTCTGCAATCGTACTTGGATTGAGTCCGCGCAAATCCTCCGTACCCGGGAAAGCCGCATCCGGAAGCGGGTTGCCAAAAGCACGCGAAAGTTGATGAGCCGACTCCACAAGCGCGGGCTGAAGCTCGATAGCGAGACCTTTCAATCTCTCTGCGTCGGTTGCGGAAGCAACACCACTTTCCCGGAATCTCTCGCTGGAGAAATTCTCGCAAACATTCCGGTGCGAAACACAGGCGGCCCCGCCTTTGCGCTCACACGTTCGACACTGGCCAGGTTGACCTGGGCCAAATGGAAACGCTGGATGACCACGGCGCTGAAAGGCTCGGCAGTCCTCACCGTCCTGCTGGGATTTCTTGTGCTCGGAGCTTATCTGGGATTTACCAAGGGACCGTTGCTTGCATGGTTTCTGGAATGGTCAATACGCCAGAGCGTGAGCAAGGCCCCCGAACTCGTCCAATCGGCTCGTCCATGGCCTGCCGATCCCGTGCGTCTGTTGCCGAGCGCATTGGATATCCGCACCAGTGAAGACCTGTTTCATGTCACGAATGTTTGGAAAGCACACTTGAAATTCTCACCAGATCAATGGCAGGCCGCGGAGCCAAAGCGAATTCCGCCGTTGCCTGGAATGATGTCAGGCGATGGGAAGATTCAATTGAAGAACCCAAAAGCCAAACGCAGCGGATTGTCGGGAGTTTTAGGATTCGAATTTGACTGGGTGCATGCCGACTTTGAATTTGGCGGTGTGATGTTTCCTGACGTTGCCGCGCGCCTCAAGGGCAATGGCACCTTCCTGGGTTCGCTTTTTGGAATGAAGCGCTCATTCAAGGTCAAACTCGACAAGTTCAACCAAACACAGGTGCTTGGAGAGACCGAAGTGGTCAACTTCACCAATCTGATTGAAGACAGATCCTACATGGCTGACGCCCTGGGACATGAGTTCTTCCGCGACTGCGGCGTGCCATCGCCGCGAACCGCGTACGCCTACCTGGACCTCAGTGTGGAGGGTCAGTTCGCGCAGAAACCCCTCGGCTTGTATCTGATCGTGGAAAACATCGATGCCGCTTTCGCGAAGAATCGATTTGGCAGCAAGGCAGCGCCTGTTTTCAAGCCGGTCACGTACAAGCTTTTTGAAGACATTGGCGACGATTGGTCTGCTTACGCCGCTATCTACGATGTCAAGACCAAGGCAACAGAGGCCCAGCAACGCCGCGTCATCGAGTTCGCCAAACTTGTTTCCCACGCGGACGATGCGGAGTTCGCGCGCCGACTTGGGGAATTCCTCGACTACGAGGCGTTTGCGCGGTTTCTGGGCGCACTGACATTGATTTCCAGCTACGATAGTTTGTTCGCCATGGGGCAGAATTATTATGCCTACCTTGATCCACGTTCGAACAAGTTTGGATTTATCCCTTGGGATCTTGATCACAGCTGGGGGAACTTCCCCTTCATCGGCACGGTCGAGACGCGAGAGCGCGCTGACATCTGGCATCCCTGGGTAGGCGAGAATCGATTCCTGGATAGAGTGATGCGTGTCGAGGAATTTCGCAAAACCTACCGTGAACAGATGCGCGAATTGCTGGCCACCAAGTTTACTTCCGATCGCCTTGGCCGCCGCATCGATGAACTCGCCGCTGCCATCCGTGACTCAGTCGCCGCTGAGTCAACCTTCCGGCTGGAACGCTTCGAGGAGGCGGTCGCTGAACGAAAGCTACCGCGCTGGACGGGGGATCCTACTGATCCGCGACGAACTGGACATCAGATCAAACGATTTATCGCCGCCCGGGCCCGATCCGTTCGCGATCAACTCGACGGCAAATCCAAGGGATTCATACTGGATCGCATGATGCCCAACCAATAGGGCTCGGGAGCCACCCCCCTGTTGCCTGTTTGAAAACCTTCGTCGAGGCGTGGATTGTCTTACACACGGACAATCCTGTCCAATTGTCATCCATCAGTCCATCTCCGTATCGGTCATCGTCCTACAGCGTAATCAGACGATAAAGCCCTCAACTCGCAAGCCCGCCATGCCGATCCATTCAGCAGCATGGATGCTTTGCGAATCACTCCTCTGGGGGCGAATGGAAGCGATGAACGCTTCCTCCGTCCGAAACTTTTCCTCTTCTCTACTGCGCTGGTCATATCGTCCATGGTCACGCACGGAGCTCAAACTTCAGACTTCGCCGTACAGCTCAGCGCACAGGTGCAATCCTCGCCCGCTCAGATCAATCTGAGCTGGCCACAGGATTCTTCTGGAACGCCGACCAGCTACATCGTTTCGAAAAAATCTCGTGATGCTAGCGATTGGAACCCGGTTGTCTCGTTGCCTGGGACGGTAATCAGCTATTCCGATGACGCCGTGTCCGCCGGAGTCGCTTACGAATATCAAGTGCAGAAAATCGCCAGCGGCTACAATGGTTTCGGTTACGTGTATGCCGGCATCGAAGTGCCCGCCACGCATAATCGCGGCAAAGTAATCCTCATCGTTGACAACGCTCACAGTGCCGCGCTCGCGTCCGAACTGAGCCGTCTCGAGCAGGATCTGACGGGCGACGGCTGGGGCGTGCTTCGCCATGACGTTGCGAGCACCGATTCGCCCGCCAGCGTGAAAGCACTGATTCAAGCGGATTACGCAAGCGATCCCGCGAACGTTAAATCTGTCTTCCTTTTCGGACATGTTCCGGTGGCCTACTCTGGAAACATTGTTCCGGACGGCCATAATCCTGACCACCTTGGAGCATGGCCATCGGATATTTACTACGGCGATCTCGACGGTGCCTGGTCGGACATTCGTGTAAATTCCATCAAGGCCAGCAGCGCAAGGAACCATAACATTCCAGGCGATGGAAAGTTCGACGAGTCAACCGTGCCCTCGATCGTGAAACTCCAGGTTGGACGCGTTGACTTGAGCAATCTTCCTTCATTCTCCAAATCGGAAACCGAACTCCTGCGCCAATATCTGAACAAGGATCATAACTTCCGCCACAAACTCATCGATGCTGACCGCCGGGGTCTTGTGGTCGATTCATTTGGCACATTCAACAATGAGGCTTTTGCGGCCAACGGCTGGCGTAACTTCGCCCCTTTCTTCGGCGCATCGAACATCAGCTCCGCTCCTGCGGGTCAGTTCGTTTCCACATTGAGCAGTCAGAATTACCTCTGGGCTTACGGCTGCGGACCGGGAACATTCACCAGCGCCGCCGGAGTTGCCACCACGTCGGACTTCGCCTCGAACGATCTGCGCGCCGTGTTCACCGCCTATTTCGGCAGCTACTTTGGGGACTGGGATTCACAGGATAATTTCCTCCGAGCTGCACTGGCGTCGCCTTCCTACACGCTCACCAGTGCCTGGGCAGGCCGCCCAAACTGGTTCTTCCATCACATGGGGCTCGGCGAGCCAATCGGTTTCAGCGCCGCAGCAAGCCAGAATAACCTCGGAACTTATCAGCAACAAAACTACGGTGCATTTCAAGTGCATGTCGCGCTGCTCGGTGATCCAACACTGCGTCTGCATACCGTCGCTCCGGCATCCGGCCTCGCCTCCTCGGTCAGCGGAGGCGACGTCACGCTCACATGGACGCCTTCAGCAGATCAGGTGTCTGGATATCATATCTACCGCGCGACGAGTCCTTCGGGTGCATTCGTGCGCATCAACACCTCAGCCGTGACTTCCACGAGTTTCACCGATACCAGCGTCGCCCCAGGGAGCTATGGCTATGAGGTCCGTGCCGAAAAACTCGAAGTCTCCGGCAGCGGAAGCTACTTCAATCTGAGTCAGGGAATTTTTGCTTCAGCAACGATCGCAGCTCCAGTTCCGACTCCCCCTCCTCCGATCATACCAGTTATCTCGATGGCTGTCACGGATTCCACGGCTTCGGAAGTCGGGCCTGACACCGGAACGTTCACGGTCACTTCAAATGTGGCAGTGGCCAGCGACTTGATAATTTCCTTGAAGATAGGAGGCACCGCGACCAACGGCACTGACTATCAACAAATAGACACCACCATCACAATTCCAGCCGGCTCAACCAGCATCGCACTGCAAGCAAAACCGATTCAGGACAGCCTTGTTGAAGGTAATGAAGCCGTGATCCTCGCGTTGCTTGCCAATCCGTCCTACACAATCAATTTGTTGGCGCCAAAAGCCTCGCTGACTATCCAGGACGCCCCTGCCGGTCCCAAGGTGAAAATTCGCCGCCGCTGAGTCGCGGTGGATCGCAATAGCACGCAGGCGCAAAGACAATTTTGCGCCTGTTTTTTTTGAAATGCCACGTTTTCCGCTGGAAATGCGCTGTTCTGTCACACCATGAACTGATGAAAGGTGTTTGAAAATGTGCTCTGGTTGTTTGGCGAGCCTGGAGTTGCCTCGTGTCATGCCGGCGGGCTTTGGGATTCGCCCCAGCGCACGGCATACCAGATGAGTTCATTGGAAGTGTTGAGCTTGAGCTTCTCCTTGATGTTGATGCGGTGAACTTCGACCGTCTTGACGCTCAATTTCAGTTCGTTGGCGATCTCCCGCGTACTCCTGCCCGCTCCAATCAACTGAAACACTTCAAATTCCCTGTCGGTCAGGAATTCCACAGGCGAACTGGCGGCCTCCTCCCGGCGACCTGAGAAGATTTCCAGAAGTTTGGCTGACATCTTTTGGCTCACGTAAATCTGCCCCTTGAGAACATGCCGGATCGCTTCGAGAAACTTCTCTCCACCCTCCTGTTTCATGATGTAACCGCGTCCCCCTGCTTTCAGCACGCGCTCGACGTAGAGCGACTCGTCATGCATCGAAACGACCAGCACCAGAATTCCCGGCCGCAATGCATGAAGATCCTTGAGCAACTCAAGACCGCTCCGGCCGGGAAGAGAAATGTCGAGCAACACCAGGTCTGGCGTCAGCGCCTGGATGCCGGTGATCGCTTCATGCGAATCAGCCGCTTCGCCGCAAACTGACAGGTCCGGCTCGTTGTCGATCAACTGCTTCAATCCCTGGCGCATGATGGGGTGATCGTCCACAAGGAAGACTTTCTTGCGGGCGACAGCGCCTGGGGATGCTTTTTTAGTCTTGGCGGATTTCACTTCGCTCTGGACTTTGATGCACCCCGCGGCAGTGAGCAAGTCACGACCGTGCCGCGCTCCACCCCGCGTGCCACGGTCAGTGTCGCTCTGATCATGCTCGCCCGGTACTGCATGATGTGAAGCCCCATTCCAGCGCGCCTCGTCGCCGCTTCCGGCAACCCGGTCCCGTCGTCCGTCACTTCGATCATCAATCGACCTGTCGCAGCAACCAGTTTGATGTCTATCAAGCTGGCGTGAGCGTGCTTGGCCGCATTGTTCACGGCCTCCTGCGCGATTCGGTAGAGATGCGTCGCAGTCGCGTGATCCGTTACTTTCGTTCGCCCCAGGGAATGGAACAGACAGCGGACTTTGAAAAGCTTCTCAGTGCTGGCGGCAAGCTCCGTCAACGCCGTCATCAAGCCATCCGCATCGAGCAGCACTGGCGAAAGTCCGCGGGCCAGCGAACGAGTCTGGGCAATGGCCTCACGAACGTGTTCCGCAATTTGAGAAATCTGTTCGCCCAGGGCCTTGGACCGTCGCTCGACATTGCGTCGCAACACCTGGCTCATCAGTTCGACTCCCACAAGGTATTGGCAGATTCCATCGTGAAGGTCGTGACCGATGCGCCGTTGCTCGATCTCGCTGACTTGAAGAATCTCCTGTTCAAGTCTGCGACGGTCAGTGATGTCAATCCCGGTGCCCATGACGTACTCCGCACGGTCCGCAGCATCGCGCAAGGTGGCGTGGGACCATGCGATGAGCCTCCTCTCGCCACTTCGCGAGAACCAGGTCTGCTCGGTTTGAACGGCCTCCTTGTGCTCCCATAAACACTGAAACGCCTCCTGAGCCGCCTCCCGCTCCGCTTCGGGCGACAGGATCTCCCAGAGCACTCGCCCATGAACTTCTGAAAACGCAAAGCCACTCATCCGTTCACATGCGGGATTGAAACGCACAATTCTCCCTCCGCCATCCAATACCACCACCAGCGCCGCGGATGTGTGAAGAAGAGCGTTGGTAAAGGCATGCTCGCGCCGCAATGCTTCTTCCGCCTCCACAATCTTTCGATCCTTGGCCAACTGCGCCAAAGCGCGCCCCACCCGTGCTGGCAGCAGTTCGAGAAAATCGCGATCCTTGACCAGGTAATCCAGAGCTCCCCGCTTCATCATTTCAACAGCCACTCTTTCATCTCCCTGTCCAGTCATGATGATGAACGGACGTTCCACAGTGCCCGCCCCAATGCGCTCGATCAATTCATGTCCCTGGGCATCCGGTAATTTGAGGTCAAGCAGCAGCAAATTGGGGGTGAACTCGCGAAGCTGCCGCGAAGCCTCCTCACAGGATGCAGCCGTCGAGACCCCGAGTCCCTCCCGCCTCAAGCATCTTGCGATCAGGACAAGCAGTCCGCTGTCGTCTTCAACGATCAGAACCGATGGAGCAGAAGTGGACACGAGCGGCGCTTACTAACCGATGGAGCCGACATCAGGAACCTGCACCAGCGTGATAAACATCCCGAGCCGCTTGATCGCTTCGGCAAACTTCTCATAATCGACCGGCTTCACGATGTAATTGTTGCAACCCAGAGCGTGGCATTTTTCGACTTCCCGAGGATCATCGGTGGTTGTCAGCATGCTGACTGGGATCTTTTTCAATTCAGGATCCGCCTTCACCTGGCGTAACACCTCGATGCCATCAACTTTAGGCATGCGAATGTCCAGCAGAAGCAGGTAAGCGACATCCATTTGACGCTTTTGGCCGTCCCCGCGCCTGAACAGAAAATCGAGAACGTCCTGTCCATCCTCGAACCTTTCAATGCGGTTGTTCAACCCTGCGCGCCGGAGGTTTTTTTCGATGAGTCGGGCATGGCCATGATCATCTTCCACCACCAGAATCACTACTTCGCGTTGCATTGATTCAAAGTGGCCGGAATTCAATCGGTCGGCAAAGCTAATTGAACAGGGCCTGACTTTTGCAAGTTCTGACTCTGAATTTGGAAAACAGCGCAAATCTCCAGGCTGACTTGATGAGACGCTCGGGTGTGACGAAGTCCAACCCATACAGCAAGCACTCTGTAGAACGGATAATGCAGGGACACTCTCTGTGCCCCTGCGCATCCCATCCGCGATAAACCACTGTCACCGCTGTCAGCTCACCAGCCGGCTTCGATATTCCGTTGGAGACTCACCAATGACTTTCTTGAAGACTCGATTGAAGTGGGTGAGAGATTGGAAGCCGATCTCGAACGCAATCTCACTGACGCGCAGATTGGGATTCAACAGAAGATTCTTCGCCTTCTCGATCCGGACGCGCGAAACGTAATCAGTGAAATTCAGGCCCGTCACTTTCTTGAACATTTTACAAAAGTAAAAGGTGCTTGTGTTCACTGCCTTGGCAACCTGCCCCAGGGAAAGTTCCTCCGTCTGATGATCCCGGATGAACTGTTTAGCACGGGTGATCACCGGCGATTCCGAGTTCTGCTGGCGCACCGCAATCTGGTTGCTCACCATGGCGATGTGTTCGGCGAAGATGGCCAGAAGCTTCACCATCGCATCATACTGTTTGGACGGAAGCACGCGCGTGCCAAAATATGCCGCCTTGAGTTCATCACGCCCGACTTCGACACCCCAATCAGCAACGAGCTTCGCAGCTTTCTTGAATTGTGCGCTGTCTGGTTTCCGCCGGAAAACCTGGCCGGTCTGGAGAAAGCCAATGAGCTTTTCTCCGAGCTTTACCGGGACAGCGCTGTCACACAAACCGATCGGGCAGATGACCGTTTGCGCTTCGTAACGGGCAGTTTCCGACAACTGCTGTTGCACCTGGAGGCATGCCGCGCAGGCGCGGCTCTTGGAAGCCATCAGCGAGCAGAGAGCGTTTTCGTTCTTCCGCCCATGATGGGGCAATTGCCATGACTCGACGGGTCTGAAGCTCACAGGCAATCCGGTCGTTTCCGAAAAAGCCCTCTCATACTCGCGATAGACGGGCGAGTGAATGACCGCATCAAAGATGTTGTCGTGATCCAACCCATGTCCGTGGGCCTCGGTTTCAGCAAAGGCCACGTTCATGCTTCTCTCGGGATCGCTGGGAGTTGTTTGCCTGCCGTTGTTTCGTGGACGCTGGCGATCGACAGGTTTTGTCTCTGCCACGTCAACTCGACAATCCGACTTACCGGTTTGCTCTGGTATGTTTGCAGGAATTGTTTGCATGACTGCAACGTAGGCTAAACAATTCTTGGCAACAATCGGGACGACCACCACCCCATTCTAATGGGTTCTCGCTATGAGAACTAAGGGATGCCCTTACTTGAATTTCCCAAGCCACAACTATGATCCATCAGTGCGGAAATTCGAGCATCTCAATGGCAATTGACACACTGGATTTGCCCGGCTTCCACCTCCGGACTCACGTAGGGAATACCCAGAGCCAGCCCTCTCAAAACCAGCAACAACCCCACCGTGACTGCGGCCAGCGGTGCCATCCCTTGCAGCTTCCATCGCAGATTCACTGCGAGCTTTGGCCCGACAAACCCCACCGCGAGCATCATCGGTGTCGTGCCCAATCCAAACAGGCCCATGAAGGCCGCACCGTGGATCAGGTCGCTCGATGCCACGGCAGCCGCCAAAGCCACATACACTAGACCACATGGAAGAATTCCGTTCATCAGCCCCAAGCCAAACAACGACCCAAGCGTCCGCGCGCGGAGCAGTCGGGAAACCGCCAGCTTGACCTTCCCGGCATATCGTTCGAGGAACGCACCCGGGGTGAGTCGCGATCTGGGGAGCAAACTGAGAAGCACCAACGCGCCCGCGGCCAGTGATACCCATCGCTGAATGCCTGCGATCGCCAGTCTTTCGCCCAGTGCTCCGCAACAAGCACCCATCAAAGAGTAAGTCGAAATACGCCCTGAGTTGTAGGCGCCCCGTCCGGCCACCCACATTGCGTCCCCGACGCGCGCCTTCGGAAGCGCCAGGACGAGTGGTCCGCACATTCCAGCGCAATGGATGCTTCCCGCCAAACCCAACAAAAATGCACTCCAGAGTTCCATGAAGCTTTCCCTGTTTCAGAGTCCAATCAACCACCGCCGGAACCAACGACGATCGACCGATGGACGCCGTAGTCATTACCGTCCACTGACCAGTTGATCCGGACCTTCCACAGGCCCGGAGGATACTGGCGAACGTCCATTAGCTGCCTTCCATTCGCATCCAGGGCGAGCGACACTTTGCGGTCTGATCTGGCGTCAGATGGGCGATAGAACTCCACCGTTCCAGCAGCACTGCTTCCCCATTGGCTGGCTGGCAGTGACAGTACAACCTGACGGGACTTGTCGTCGTAACTTAATTGGACAGCAGGATCGATTTGCACGCTCCGGTTCAACCGGTCGATCTCGCGCTGATAAAGCATCTCGTGCTCGTAGTAGTCGGGTCGTACCAGATCCATTCGTTGCCGGAGAGCCCAGGCGACGAAAATGGCCAGCGCCGCGATGAAGACGGCGAAGTAGGCAGTAATGGCGTAAGGCCAGATGTGAGCGCTATTGGCGGTCGGCATTGCTTTCATGGTAATCACCATCGAGGGCCTGCAAATACAGTGTTCATGCGTTCCAGGAGCCTACCTGTTGTCTTGTGGTACAACCCCACCTGCAACTTCGTTCCCAGTCCGTTGAGCGAGTCCCGTTCGATCTCGATCAGGACGGATGTTTGCGCCACCTTTGCTGCGGGAACCACCAGGTCTCCAAATCCCATCACCTTCAGAGAGGCACGGCTGTTCATGAGTCTCAATTCAATTGGAATGTCCTTCAGCGTCTTGTTCACGATCTTCAACGTGTAAAGATTGCTGATCCGACCATCGGCGGCCTGCTGGTAAAGGGTGCCCGGCGCACGGAGAAAGGCAGTCTCCACGTCGGAACGAGTATAGACGAGAACCAGAAACAGACTCACCAACGCCGTCAAGACGACCGAATAAGCAATCATCCGGGGAGTAAATCGTTGCCGCTCTCCCTTCTCGATATTGTCGTGCGAAGCGAATCTTATCAGACCACGTGGGCGTTTGATCTTGTCCATGATGGCATCGCACGCATCAATGCATGCCGTGCAATTCACACACTCCATTTGGAGGCCGTTGCGAATGTCGATTCCCGTCGGGCACACGGCGACACATTGGTGACAACTGATGCAATCGCCGGCACCAGCGGCACGGCGCTGTTCGTGGCTCTGCCCGCGATGGAGGGGTGCTCGGGTCTCACCACGCTTCCTATCGTAGGAAACCACCATCGAATTCTCATCGAGCATCGCAGACTGGAGGCGGCCATAGGGGCAGATGAAGGTACAGGCCTGTTCGCGGAACCTTGCGAAGATCGCATAGAACACCAGCGTGAACAGCATCATGAACGTCAGCCCGGTGATGTGATTCTTGGGATCGTCAAACTGGATCGCCAGCAACTGGTCACTTCCAATGATGTAGGCAAGCAGAGTATTGCCTATGATGAATGAGATGCCGAGGAAGCAAGCGTGCTTGAGACCTTTCCTCAAAACCTTTCCAGCAGTCCATGGCGACGCATTGAGAACGCGTTGTTCGTGAGCATCGCCTTCCAGCAGGTACTCCAGTTTTCGGAAAACCATCTCCATCATCACTGTTTGCGGGCAGGTCCAACCGCACCAAAGCCGCCCGAATGCCGTCGTGAAAATGATGATGCCGGTGATGAAGATGAGCATCGCCACGGCAAAGATCACCGCATCTTGAGGCCAGAAGATCTGGCCAAGGATCGAAAATCGACGCTCAACGATGTTGATCATCAAAAGTGGGTTGCCGGTGATGCGAACCCACGGCCCGGCGAACATGATCGTGATCAGGATGATGCTGACCCATGTGCGCCGTCGGTGCCACTTGCCGCCGGGCTTCTTCGCGTAAACCCACTTGCGGCGGCCCTCCTTGTCCGCCGTGGCGAGATGATCCCGGTAATCCTTCCAGTCGATGTCTTGCGAGATTTCCTGAGATTCGTGCCCGGCCTGCGGTTGCTCTTCGGTCGCCATCATCGGAGTTCTTCAAGCCGGGAATTCATCACAATGTTCGGAGGGCATGAATCATTCAAAGAAGGTCACTCGAACGGACTCGGCCCCGTGGAGGCGGGAGCTTGATCCTCGCGTGGCTTGGGGCTTGGTGGCGTGGTGCCTCGAAATGTGTAGATGTAACTGGCCACAGCCTGGATTTCGTTCGGCTTCAGCACTCCGCGCCAAGTCAACATTCCTTTCTCTGGAATCCCATTGATGATGGTCTTCACATTGTCCACATAGTTCGAGCCGTGGATCCAGTAGTCGTCGCACAGATTCGGCCCAACGAGCCCGCCGCCATCAGGCCGGTGACACGGTGCGCAGAGAGTCGTGTAAGTCTGCAATCCTTGCGAGAGCACGCTCTGATCCTTCGAAGGCGTCAGCGTGCCGATGGTCGCCTCAAACTTGGCTACCGATTCGGCTTTGATTCTGTCGCCTGCGGATTTCTCCAGCTCATACTCAGCGATCTGAAGATTGCCTTTGCCGAGCACATGGTAATAGGCCATGTAAATCACCGAGAAGATGATCGTGATGTTGAACAACCACACCCACCAGCGCGGCAGGTTGTTGTCGAGTTCCTTGATGCCGTCGGCCTCGTGGCCTTCCAGCAGCGGTTCATTGGGATCTTTATTCATGGCGCGAATCTCCTCCAGTCAGTGTGTGAACGGTTCCATCGCTCAGAGGCAGGGCACTCATCCGTTCCGCAAAGGACTTTTTGACCAGCATCGCCCGGGCAAACGTTCCGCAGAACACGGCGAAGAACATGCAGATCGAGATGATGCCGTAATTCTCGATGCCTCCGATATGCGTCAAGACAGATTTGATCATAAGTGAGTCAGTTGCGTGGAGTTTGGCTCGATTCAACAGCGGCTGTTTTAGGGGCTGCGGCTGCGGGGGTTGGTTGCGCTTTGATGTCGGTGCCAAGCCGCTGCAAATAGGCGATCATCGCGATGATCTCGCGATCAGGAGGAGCATTTGTGATGGCACCGACGGCCAGGTTTGTGACGATCTTCTTGGATTGATCCTCCAGGTTTTTTGCGGCATCCGCGATTTCCGCCTCGGTGTAAGGAACACCCACCGCCCCGAGGGCTTTGAGTCGCGCCGGAAGAGAATTGGTTTCCAGCTTTTGCGAAAGTAACCATGAATATCGCGGCATCATGGAGCCCGGCGACGTGGTGCGCGGATCATCCATGTGGTTGAAATGCCATGCATCTGGGTACTTACCTCCGATGCGATGCAAGTCCGGTCCACTACGCTTCGAACCCCACAGGAACGGATGATCATGGACAAATTCACCGGCCTTGGAGTATTCGCCGTAACGCTCCGTCTCAGAACGAAACGGCCGGATCATCTGGGAATGGCAACCGACACAGCCCTCACGGATGTACAGGTCGCGCCCGAGCACTTCGAGCGGCGTGTAAGGCTTCACGCTCGAAATGGTAGGAACGTTCTCCCTGATCACATACATCGGTATGATTTCGACCACTCCGCCGATGAGAATCGCCACAAACGTCAGGACGCTGAAGAGCACTGGTTTGGACTCCAGAATGCGGTGCCCCCAGGGATTTCGTTCTCCTGTGTGGGTCTCCTGTTCGTTGATGGGAGCGGCCTGCGCTTCCTGCTCAGGAATGAATTTACCGCTCGCGCACGTCTTCCACATGTTGTAG
This sequence comes from Verrucomicrobiales bacterium, assembly GCA_005777315.1. Taxonomy (GTDB): domain Bacteria; phylum Verrucomicrobiota; class Verrucomicrobiia; order Limisphaerales; family F1-12-MAGs170; genus F1-120-MAGs170. The sequence goes on along the minus strand of SXMN01000141.1, from coordinate 1,380 downwards.
GCAAAGTTCAAAGAACTCAGGATGTAGAGCGAACCGCCAATGGCGCGCAGCCGATACATCGGGAAAAGCTGCAGGACGGTTTCCAGGAAGTTTGGATACTGCATGAACCCTTCGCTGGTGAATTCCTTCCACATCAACCCCTGAGTGATTCCGCTCCAGTACATCGGGACGACGTAGAACACCATGCCGAGCAGTCCAATCCAGAAATGCCAGTTGGCCAGCTTTTGCGAGTAGAGCCGGGTGTTGTAGAGTTTCGGCATCAGCCAATAAAGCATCGAGAAGATGAAGAATCCGTTCCATCCAAGAGCGCCTGTGTGAACATGCGCGATCGTCCAGTCAGTGTAGTGCGAAAGAGCGTTGACGGATTTTATGGCGAGCACCGGCCCTTCGAGTGTCGCCATGCCATAGGCGGTGAGGGCGACGATCATGAACTTGAGCATCGGTTCCTCACGGAGCTTGTGCCAGGCGCCACGAAGCGTAAGCAAACCGTTCAACATCCCGCCCCACGATGGCGCAACGAGTATCACACTGAACACCATTCCAAGGGACTGCGCCCAATCCGGGAGCGCGGTGTAAAGCAGGTGATGCGGCCCCGCCCAGATGTATATGAAGATCAACCCCCAGAAGTGAATGATCGAGAGTCGGTAGCTGAACACGGGGCGATCGGCGGCCTTGGGAAGGAAATAGTACATCAGTCCGAGGAATGGCGTGGTGAGAAAGAACGCCACGGCGTTATGCCCATACCACCATTGCATCAGGGCATCCTGGACGCCGGCGTAGATGGAGTAGCTCTTCAGAAAGCCTGCGGGCATCGCAAGCGAGTTGCCAATGTGCAGAACCGCGACGGTGATGGCCGTGGCGATGTAAAACCAGATGGCGACGTAAATGTGTTTCTCCCGCCGCTTCAATATCGTGCCGAACATATTGATCGTGAACGCCACCCAGATCACCGCAATCGCGATGTCGATGGGCCACTCAAGTTCCGCATACTCCTTGCTCGTGGTGATGCCGAGCGGCAGCGTCACCGCGGCGGACACGATGATCGCCTGCCAGCCCCAGAAATTGATCCAACTCAGGGCGTCGCTGAACATGCGGGCTTTGCAGAGTCGTTGCAGTGAATAGTAGATCCCACAGAACATCCCATTGCCCACAAACGCGAAGATCACAGCATTGGTGTGGAGCGGACGCAGCCGTCCGAACGTCGTGTACTGGAGGTTGAGGTTCAGCTCAGGCAGAAATAGCTGACAGGCGATAAGCAGGCCCGCCGCAAATCCCACAATGCCCCAAATAATGGTGACAATGGCAAACGCGCGGACGATCCGGTTGTCGTATCGAAATGTATCTACTTTCATCGCGGGCAGGGGCGCGCATTCCTGCTGC
>SXMN01000140.1 GCA_005777315.1 Verrucomicrobiales bacterium | reverse complement strand
GTCCATCCGCACGGACAATTGCCGATACTTTCTCCTGACCTGGGCGATGATGATCTTGAGCCGGATCCTTCGAGCTTATCTCTCGATCCGTTTCAAAAGCCAGCCTATTTGCTCAAGTTATTATTTCGCTCGCCCTTAGCTACAAAGATGTCTGATTGGCCGAAGGGAGCTACCAACTCAATTTCACCGATCGTAAGGGAACTTTGGAAATCACCCGTTACGTAGGAGTTTCCTTCTGGATCGACCGCGATACTGTTGCCGCTGGTGCTGCCACCAATTTGAGGATCGATGCTACTGTTGCGCACCCATGCTGAAGCTCCGTCAGACGTGTATTTCGCAACAAATACTCCAGGCCCCATGAAGCCTGTAACGTAAGCGTTCCCAAGCCGATCCAGTGCTATGGACAATCCCCTGTCCCAAGATTGCGCGTAAAGGCTCCCTGGAGGTTGCGCGGGACCACCTGCGGTTCTGACCCACTGCAACAACCCTGCACTGTCGTACTTCGCGATGAAAATGTCGTCGGAACCTGCACTCGTGATGTTGGTTGAACCAAAGGTGGCCTGCCCTGGAATTTCTGACGCGAACCGCCCTCCAAAGTATTCCCCAAAATATCCGGTCACATAAGAATTGCCACCTGGATCGACCGCAATCGCCGTCGCTACTTCTTCATCCGGACCACTCGGGATACGGACCCACTCAAAGACATTGGTTGCGCTGAGCGCCTGATTCACCAATAGAAGGAACACGGCGCAGCAGACCATCCCAAGATAACTTCCATTTGGGAGAACGCTCTCCAACGCGAATTTGTAGGTTTGCCTCTTCATCATTCGCTAAAGAAGGGCAAACACCTCCAGGATCGACAAGGATGAGTGCCAGTGCGATCGCCGGACAGAGCATCCGGGCTAGGTATTCTCCCGCCGCCTCGCGATCCGGTGCCAATTCCGGGTTCACTCCACATAGAAATTCCTTTCTTCCTTGGGGCATTCTTCACGCATGAGGACAAGGCAGCGTTTCCTGCTTCCGTCAGACGTGCCGCATGATTTAGTAACATGACCACACCTTGAGCAGGTTGCGACTATACCCTCGACCCTCGACCTCATCGCCAGAATCGGTCTCGGCGTAACCCGACTCTACATCACATTGAACTTTTGCCATAAGAACCCTTGAGTGACTTCCGAACCCTTTAAGGACGTGATTGAAGATGACTTACCGAGTCTGTCGGCACAATCGAAATTCCACCATAATCACCAACGCTGCTGATTCCTGTTTGGCTGAAAAGAAACACATTCACATTCCGTCGCCTTGCATTTGCGAGCGTGCGTAGGCGAATTCTAACGCTCTGTCTGCCAAGTTGCCTCCTTTATTGTACAGGCACAGTCGGCCGAGACCGAAACACGTTCGCGAATTTAGCGAAGAATGCGAATTAAGGTCGTTCTGTCAGCTTCGTCGCAGACCAATCTTCGCTTAATTCGCTTATTTCGCCACCGCCTTCCAAAGTTCGCGTGGCGCTCCACCGGATGATTCCTTTCGGCTGATGGCGAGACCGGTGCGTGCCAGCTCCGCGAGGGCGCGGGTGAGTTCGTCGGCCCTGGCGTGTCTGCCCAGTGAGTTGTGAATGTCCGTCCGGGCCAGTTCGTCCGGGAACGCCAGGCGCAACCGTTCGTGGATCTCTCGCGCCGCCAAGCTCAATCCGCCGAAGATGTACTCGGCTGAAGCAAGACTGTAGGCCCACAGAGCCAGCGCAGCCTTCAGGTGTTCAATGTCCACCACGTCCCTCTTGTCCATCAATGCGTAGATCAGTGCAAGCCGTCGGACATGTGCTGGAGCACGGCTGGTAATTTGCCCCAATATCCCTGCTCGGTTCTGGCTCAACAAGCCGTATTGCGCTTCCCAAAGCGTCGCAGCATCCGCCGTGAACCCGACTTCTCCGCAAGTCTTTGCCAGGGCTAATGCTTCAGAAATGCGTTTAGCAAGATCCTGACATTGTTCAGCAGTCAGGGAACCCCCAAACGGAAGCAATTTGGAACGTTTGGCACAAATCCACAGGAACCGGTTCGCCAAACCGTTGGCAGCGTCGGTGGCAGCGAGCTTTCGCTTCAGCTCATCCGCAGTGATATGGCCGACAATGGTCCCGTGAGGCGCTGTAGAGACCGCCGCTCCCTTGCCGCTGTTTTTTGTGAGTGTGCGCAAGGTCTTTCCGTCCCATAAATGCCGGATGATTACCGAGAGCGTGTTATCCTTTCGCCCAATCGATGCGAGCACTTGAGCAAATTCCCCCTCTGCTGCATACAGCCGCTTATCGGTCACTCCTGAGTCCTCGCAGTGACCTTCCGAATCGTGGCTCGGGTCGCGGATCGCATGGATGATGCCCTCGCCACTAACCAAGCCGGATGCTATGCACCGCTGCGTCCAAGCGAAATCCGCTGAGGCAAATATCGTTTCAATGATCCTATCATGGCTTGTGCCCTTCCGCGAAGTGGAGCTTTCGCCGACGATAACGGCGAATTCGTTCGTGAAGTGTGGTGTTGCTTCGGCAGACCAGTGAGCTGAACGGCCCACAGCGTTTCCGAAAGCGAGTAATAATTGTACCAACAATGCGACCGAATCTGCTTCCGTGTGTGGCTCGATTCTCTGAATGATTTCGCCGGCCAGGCCGTGATATGCTTCCGACTTCACCGGTGCGGGCCAAGGATGCCCGTTGTAAGGTGGAAGGTCAGCCTGGGTTGATACCTCAAGCGGCTTGGCTGGCAGTGTAACCGCGCCGGAAGTAACTGCCTTCGTCTCGTAAGGGTTTGCAACGATGCTCATGGCATGATCCTCCAGGTATCGGACGGGAAGAATATCTCCCCGATCATTTGGTGGGTGAACTCCCACAAATCGCTGACATTGCCGCCGCCCATGAGAGGGTAAGGCCCGAAATCGAACACATCCACATGGACTGCACCCGCTGCCAACAGTTGAGCCTGCCACTTGATGGCTCCGCGCAGGCCCGCTCCGTCCACATGAGGGAAGAGTCGCACCTTCTTACCGGAGAAGTATGGAAGGGCATCAGGATGGATTTGAGGTGACGCGGACAACATGACGACCGGCGCGCAACGCGGGTCTCGCTTGGCACGATCACTTTCTTGCTCAAAGAGCGCGACGTGATGGGCCGTGAGGAAATCGGGCATCCCTTCCACCAGGGCGATGCAAGGAAACTCACGCGCTTCCAAGACACCGAGCGGCCATGACTTTTGACTGCCCTTGACAGCGTGGCTTTTCCTTTCGTTGAGACTGGTCCCGAGCACAGCAGGAAACGGTTTGCCGTCTGTTCGCCGCAGCTCCAGCACGCGGCCGCTTTGGTCGGTGACACCGTAGCATTCCGACCCGTGCCACTGGCCGAACACAAGCAAGCCGCGCTCGCAAGCCCACTCCAGGCCGATGCGATTGTAGGGACGCGCTTCTGCAAGATGTTTGATCTGCTCTGCGGTGCCGGGGCCGAAGCCGCTCCGGTCTGGCAATGGACGAGCGGCAGGATCTGCCGCTGATGATGGTGATGATTGGCGAAAAGACGGGATACCCCCGCCTTCACCCAAGAGGTGGCCGCGCGGCTTGGAGTGATTGGCCCTGTCCGCGTCTGCGAGTTTGTGGCGCAGCTCCGCCTCGGTCCACTGTGGTTGGCACCGCTGGTTCCATTTTGTGAATAGAGGGAATGATTCAGCCTCGGACAATCCGAAGCCGTGGACGAGGAGGGAGGCCGCTCTGAACGTCGCGGCATGGCCTCCTTGGCCGGATATTGCTCCAGGCACCTTGTTGAAATAGGCTTCCGCGCGATCGATTGGTAAGTTCTTCATGGCTGGTAGTGGTTTCGCCCTTGTCCTGCAAGCGACCGGTGGAAAGTGTCCGAGTAGCTCAGTCGGTTCTCGCCCCGCGTCACACTTGCTGACCGGGGCATTTTAGTTTTCCAGGGCAATGATGTCTGTGAGCCGATAGCGGAGTCGGCGCGAATTGAACCGCACGGGTTGAAGCCTTTGATCGCGGGCGATGGTGTGCTCACAGCACTGCCAGCGTGTAGCAAGTTGCCGACGGGTCAGCATTACTACTTCGTCCGCCGGGTTAACTTGCGGCTGTTGTCGTCCGCTATCCGACTTCTTATTCGTCTCCATATCTAATTTCCTCCTTAGCGCGAGTGGGCCGGAATTGGCCCAATCTCTACAACAAGTTCACTACGTGCTAGAATGCAGAGTAGCTCCCGCGATACTTTCCATATTTTCCGGAGCAACCAACTGGTGTGGGGGAGAAGTTAGCTTGCGCTCGAATGCGTCAAGATCCACCAGGTAGCGGGCGGAACCCTTATGAAATATGGCTAACGAACCGCTTTTTCGGCTCTACCAAAACGCAACTCCATCAAATGGCCTACCAGACCAATCCATTGATTGGCGCGATAGGACTGCGGAAAGTTGAAATCGTACGAAGTTCCTTCAGAACCTCAGTTTGAGGAGGGGGAGAGTCCCATAAAACCCTGAATGAACCGGAGAAAGTCAGGGTTCAGCAGGAGCCTCATCCCCTCCCCTGTGAGGGGTTTTGAATGAAGCTCCCGACACATAAGAATTCGCCTGCTCCTCGTACATGGGTGTATTCCTTATGTAAGGGGCTCTTTTTGCTTTACCGCGCAACTTTGGAAGGAACGGAAACACGTTTCCAAAGTCCTCCATCGCCTTCTGAAATTCTCGGTTGCATTCAGAGACGTTGTTGTACTTCGACTGATCGAGTCTTTTTTCACCCGCCTCGTCGCTCCATACGGCGGAAAGGAATTCCCTCATTTCCTCGAATGTAAGTTTCTTCCTCAACCTGAAGATGCCGAGCCTCTCAAGACTATTCCTGTAGGTCTCATTTTCGCTTGGGCCTTTGCGAACCGAATAACCGATATTTTTTGGAAATCCTGTCGGCATCCATTGCAACCATTCACCACCGTTTTTTAGGGAAGGTCGATTCTTATGCACCCAGTCTTTGAAAGATTTGACGATATCAGCGTCATCAAAAGTAGCCCAGTCAATCTCAACTGCAATTCGTTCGATGCCGGTCTCTGGGTGAATTCCGTCTCGCTTACTGCCGCGACTGATAAACCCCTCCGGTACTCGACCCGAATCAGCGCTCCCAAATGCGTCCCAGTACACTACGGCGTTATGCAGAAATTGCTCGCCAACTTGTCTTCGGTACTCCTTCGACAATTTTGCCCAGGGAGTTCTCTTGAAACTTACATTACCACCGCGAACCCACAGAAACATGGATTGAGGACTGGGAAAGGTTCGGAAAGTGCCAGCAACTGCCGCCCGATGACAGAAGTTCAGGTTCGCGGGAGCGTTTGGAATTGGCACTCCTTGATCCATGTAACCGACAAACTGCGGCGATTCTCTCAAATACTCGTAAAAGCAGCATGCGCCCAGCTCCTCAGGTTTTACTTGCGAGAAGTCCCAGTCGTCGAGGGTGAGTAAGTCTTTGGTTGCACTGGAAGGAGCGGGAGTGCTTGGCACCGATTTTGGCTTTGCAAGATGTTGGAGGCTTGGCTTTCTCGTTTGGATCGACTTCCGCTGTTTCATGGTTTGGGAATCTCCAATTGCGAGAATTGTCACGCGGGTGGTCAGCCAGAGTCGCTCACGCTACAGAGAGTCCATGAACTCCTCCAAACTCACTCCCGCTTGCCTGAGCAATGTTTGCAGCGTCTTCGGCAGGATCGGATCGTGATTTGGCACGGTGATATTCACGGACCCTTTGTTCAGCCGAATGTGGGAGCCCACCTGCCGGACCACAACGAACCCCAGCCGTTTCAAAGCGCGGACAGCCTCAGTGCCCGATACATCGCGCGGCAGCTTCACACCTGGGCCAGCACGGCATCGTTGACGAAGCGCAGGCGAATCTGGCCCGGCTGTTTCCCGCCCTCAAAGTGGCAGGCCACGGATTCGCGGACGTTATCCTCCAATTCGCGGAGGCTCCTGCCTTGGGTGGTGATACCACCTCGACCGCGTGGCGCATCCCAATGTGCCACAAACCAGCCACTCGTTTCGTCGCGCTCGACGGTGAAGGCAATTTCTTTCATCTCAATGCGTGTTAAATCACTCTGGCCGCCATTGCTCCACTTCCGTCCCGGACCGCCACCGCTGACTCGCAGGTGACGGATGGGAAGTTCTCCAGAAACTCATCCAGCGGATAATCGCTCTCCAGGTGCTCAAACAGGGTGGCTACGGGAACACGGGTGCCAAGAAACACCGGCTCGCCACCGAGAATTTCCGGGTCGGACACGATACGATCGTGCAACTCAACACGGCTCGCTTGCTGGCTACTGTTCGTTTTCATTCTGACGAGTCACATCATGCTCCAATGGGCGCGGATTGCCAAGCGGCAAGGCGAGCTTGGTTCTCTGCTTGATGGTTACGGCTCCGAGCCTCGCCGCTCAGGCCACTGCGCTCCGTATCTCCACACCGCCGCCAGTCTCATCCGCTTTCGCCTGCAAGAGGCTCGCGACTTGGAAGACGACGGGCGTTTTCTGGTCGAGGTAATGGTCGCGAGTGATCGTGATATTCGCATGTCGGAGCGCAACGCTGGCCGCATAGATGCCTCCTTGCGCGCAAATCTGGCTGCCGAACTCTTTCCGCAAACTATGGAGTGCGTTGCGTGCAGTGATGCCTTTGCCTCGCAGCCAGACGATCAACTGCTTGAACAGCCGGTCGGCACGGTAATGATGATAACTGGTTGCTTTCGGCCTTGGCTCAATCGGTGACTCAATGACGAATTGCGATGCCTTCCCCGGCTTCGGCATGTAGCCTCGTAGAATTTCCAGCAGGCCAGGATCAACGGCCACGTCGGCCTCGGAATCTGCGGACTTCGTGCTGCCGTGCTCCGTGGTTTCAATGCGGATGATATTCCTGTCCCACTTGATCTGCGTCCATTGCAGTGTGTCGATTTCATCACGCCGCAATCCAGCTCCGAGAGCCAGAAGCGCGATCTTGAAAAGCTCCGGTCGCGGATGAAGCGGCTTACCTTCGCCTTGAAATCCTTCAGCCAGTTCCCGCCGTGCCTGCTGAAGCAGCAAGGCAGGATTGATCTCGGACTTGTAGCGATGCCTCCCGACTTCCGGCAATGCCACGCCGTCGAAGGGTAGCGGCGAAGGCAGGCGCACGGTGAGATGCTTCTTGATGTCATCGGAGAAGAGCGCCTTCGCCGAGAGTAGAAGGCTTCGGACGGTCGCATGAGCACGTTTGAGTTGAAGCGGATTCCTGCTGGCACTCTTGAATTGTCCCACTTTCCAATCGTTCACCTTCTCCGGTGTCAACCTTTCCAGACGCACTGCACGGACCTTGTCGAGCCATGCCCGATGGCCCCCATTCACGTAGTCGTGCTTGCGCTTCCCACCGTCGATATTGAACACGCCAGCCACGACTGAACGAAACTTGCGTCCGTAGATTTCAAAGGTGACAGGTTTCAACCCGCTGACAGCTTTCACTTGGTCCAGGAACTCGCCCACGGTGCAACCGTCCTTGGAGACTTCCATGTCCGGTTTGAATTTGGCGAGCGATTCGGACCAGCCTTTTGAAATCAGGTGGAGATAAATGTCCCGAGCTTTGACCGCCGCCGTTGCTTTGTTCGCCGTATCGAGGTTGAACCAGCTTTCCCTTCCCAGGTGGAAGAGGCGGACCTGCCAGGTCGGAATTTCCACCGTCTTTCCATCCAGTTGGTATGACCGCTTTTTCAGTTTCGAGGACCAGTAATCCTGATGCGTTTTTGGCAGACGCTTTATCTTCGCAAGACCGGACAGTGATTTTCTCTGTCCGGTTTCTGTCCGGTCTTGAGTGTTCTGAAGTGTCATAAACTGGTTTCTTCTGCGTTGCGGAATATCCTACAGTTGTTGGATATTAACCGCATATTCATTGAACACAAATGAATTCCTCAAAACAGTTCTGAATAGCCGACACAAGAACTGAAAATCCTTGTGTCGGCGGTTCAATTCCGCCCCCAGCCACCACTTCTTTTTAGCTCAACGATTCCCGGATCGAAACGAACAAGAAGTATTTCCCTCCGTTCCACTTCTGGGCCACTTGCTGACTTCTCGACTTGTTCGGGGTAATTGCGACGCCCCGATTATCACCAGCCGGGGCGATGGTTATCGTATTCGTAATGGCGAACTCAAAGACTTGTGGCAGGGGAAATCAGCATCCGTGATTTTCTCCGGTGCGTTGGACCACACTTCAACTTGGCTTTTCGTTCGTTATGAAACCGAGCTTGTCAGGTTCACAATGACAGTCCGTGTGCGTTCTTCTCCTGCCGTCAAAATGCAGGCTGAACATCGGCGTCGAACACTCCCGTCCGCACTTCTCCCCGCAATTTGACCTGCACCCACAGCCGATACTTCCCCGCCTTCGGAAACGCGTAGGGAAATGAGATCGTTTGCGCGCCGTCGCCTGGGTTCCGCGCGAGCCATGCAGATTGGCTGTCGGCCATGGAGGGCAGTTGACAGATCGGATCGCCTGTTACCGGAGCAACTTTCCTCGGAGCTTTTCCGTCGGCGCGAAGTTCAAAGAGTTGCTGGGACGCCATCGAGAAGGAACCGCTGGGGTGCAGATGCGTGAACACGGTGCCGTCATCGCGACACAGAATGAGATGGCCGCTCATTCCCATGTAGGGTTCCACCGGCACTGGAGCGCCCGAAGAATCGCGCACGAGGAATTGCAGGGTCATCTCGCGATTCTCCACGAGACCTTCGACCGGCAACCATTCGAGCGTGAAGCTGGAACGCAATGAGCTGAGGCGTTTGTTGCTTCCAGCGCTGGAAGGAGGAGTGACCACCCAGGCATCGTCCGGGTCGGGAGAAGCGCTCTTGGTGCTCATCGCCGTGTTCAACGCGAAAGCAGTTGCCAGGGTTTCTGTCAGTCCGGTTTCGTAGGTGACATCGGCATAGACGCGGTACTGGCCGGCGGGCAGTGGCGGCAACGGCGTGTCGAAGGTCCGCCAATCCTGCTTGCGCGGGTGCAGATGAGCGAAGGCGTCCAGGTCTGGTTCGCGTATGAGGAACAGGTGCATCAGTTTTCCGTGATCGGGGACCAGCGCGGCGTTTCGGCGGAAACGCTCATCAGTGACTTCCAGGCGGAGCTTCGTGGAAGTGGCGTCTGTTTCCAGGAGAGCCTTGCAGTCGAGCGGTTGGTAAAGGCGATTGTTCCGGTAATCTCCCGCTTCGCTGTCCCACCAACGCTTCCCGAACCATAGAAAGCCACCGGCGGCGACAACGGCGAGCAGCATTACGAAACGCGCGCCCCACCGGCGTCTCGAACTGGGTTGATCGCCCGCAGGCAGCACGCTTTCACGGATGGCGCTTCCCGCAATGCTGACGAAGAGGGCGAAGAGCAACAAGCCTAGCAGCGCAAGGACACTTCCAAGCAGACGGGGCATTTCGAGAACCCGTGTTGCAATGGCGTTCACGGGCACGATGACCTTGCCGGTGCCGGCATTGCCGCTGATGTCGATTTCGACGCTTTCCGCTCCACCGCGCATGAACCACAACTGTGCCGAATAAAGATTGGTTTCCCCGACGACAGGCAACGCTTCGTCAGGAGGCGGAGCCCCTTGGCGTCCTGTGTCCCAGCGGACTGGAAGCACAGTGACGCGTTGGACGCCGTTGGTCTGGACGCGAACGGAAATCTCCGCGAGCCCAGGAATCACTCCAGGCGGACGGATGACCACGCGAACAGGATAAGCTCCAGCAAGTCCCTCGTAGAAAACGTTTGGACTTCCGATGTGAGCTTCGACACGTGGCGCAAAGAGTGCGAAGGCGACAACGATGAGACGCAGGAGCGACGTTCCAAACCTCTGTTCACACCTTGCTCCAGGCGCCGGTCCCCGCAAAGGAAGCACTGTTCGCATGTCCTGGCGCGCCTTGATTTGTGGCGAATTCATCTCCGGATGTTTGCCATCCAGGAACCGAGCCACAATGCCAGGCGGCTGGAGATGAGCGCGCAAAGGAAGGTCCAGCCCAGAGCGCCGGTTGAGAACGGGACATTCCTCCGGGGATTCAATTCGCTCCAGAAGCGGCTGCGAAAAGCTCCCGGCGACTCAACATAGCCCCAGTGCCTGTCGCCTGCGAAGAACCAGTTGTGCGACGCCGGACTGAGCATGAATCCTGAGAAGTACCACTGACATGCCAGGAAGAGTGCGGTGAAAGCGGCGGCGGCAAGGACGACGAGGAGCCAGTCGCGAACCCAGCCACGATCATGGCCGATCCACATCCGCAAGAAATCGATGGCGAATGCGGGCGCGATGAGCAGAAGTGGAAAGGGCAGCGGAACGAAATGATCGACGGGGTTGTAAATGGGTCCGAGTTTCGGCTGGCCGGAAAACAATGGCAACACCCAGACCGCTCCCGCGACGATCAGCATGTAAATGAGAGCGATGAAGGTGGCGCTCCATCGAAACTTCGAGGCGCGGGCGATCCCGAGCAGATAAAACGGATACGTGGCGGCGGACATCTGGTAAAACCGCGCATTGTGCTGTTGGTTGGGGAAACTTTCCTCGATCAGAAAAGTTGCCGCCATCGCCAGGAGAATCCCGGCTCCAAAAACAAACAACCCTCTGCCAGGCGCCGACACGCCTGCCGGAGAATTGTTCTGTTCCCGCAACACAAGGAGCATCGCCCCCAGGACAATTGCCCACATGCCGAGGGCCAGGAGGCTGTGAGGCGGGCTGAGGATCTTCACGTCCAGGCCGTAGGCATCATGCCACCAGTTATCGAACGGCGCCGATGTCAGCATTGCGATCGAACCCCAGATGGAAACCCAAGCCCCGAGAGGTCCATGGAACTTCCACAGCGAAACTGTGGCGGCGCGATCCGCGGAAGTGCCGAAGAAGGTGGTCCGAATCACAAGCCAGCCAGCGGTGAGCCCGCCAAGCAAGCCACCGAGATAAATCGCCAGATGTGCCGGCGTCCAAAATGTGTCGCGCCCGATGGTTCTGTGCCACGAAATATCCCAGAGTACGCCTACGATGATGCTCACCGCTCCGGCGATCACAATGCGGCTGGTCCAGGACGTGCCGCTGCTTGCGGTGTGGCGCTCTTCAACAAATTGAGCGGCGGAGCTGGTGGCGGCTTCCATGACCCGAGCCTGCCTCACTTCTCCTCGGCCATCCGGTCCTTTGCCCAATCGATGTCGCGTTTGTCCGGCCCATCGAAGGCTTTCAGGACTCCCGCGTGGCGATCCTTGAAGGCCACGGTTGTCCATTCGGTGGAACGCATCTTTCCTGTCCAGCGCTTGATTTCGGAATGTCCATCGAGAAAGGCAAATCCACCCGCGCCATTGTGGAGTGTGGAGGGAAGATCACACCAGCCGTAGGGACCACCCCAGTCCCTGCCGACAACGATGAACCAGCCGTCATTGATCGAGTCCGGGTGTTCATCAAGAAGCACAAAAAGCCTGGTCGGACCTTTAACCTTGGCATCGGTGGTCTTCTGAAATGGCCGCCAGCGGTTGAAATTGGACGGATCCTGGTTCGCGTCTGGATAACCTGAGAAGGCGTTTATCGCGACACTGCGAACCCGCTCAGTCCAGCCCTTCTTGCGCTGGGCTGTGCTGACGAATTTGTCCGCCGGGCATTTGTAGATGTTTCTGCTGTTACCAAAATAAGCCGAGAGCTTGGACTGCTTGTCGCTGAGAAGCACCGTGACATTCGTGTTGTCCGGAGCCGCATTCCAATCCAGCCAGCTTGTGCCGATCCAGTCCTGGGCGTTGACGACACGGTCGCGGTTGTCTTCCGCGTACATGAGATACGCCAGCATCATCTGGCGGGTGTTGTTCATGCACTGGATGCCCGTGGCCTTCGACTTGGCCTTGCTCAAGGCCGGCAGAAGCATGCCCGCGAGGATCGCTATGATCGCGATCACTACCAGAAGTTCGATCAGGGTGAAACCGTGAAGCGAGCGGATTGAGGCGGAATGTTTAGCGCCGCGATGGGCGGTCAATTCCATTTCAGCCACGGAAAGACAGATGGGGGATTGATTTTGCATGCTCATAAGCGGTGACTCTTATCCCTTGCCACGGAGTGTCAATTGAAAACATGGGAGTGAGATATTGCGAGACAGCTCAAGCTGAATGCCGTTCAGTTTGGGGCGATTTCCGAGGCGTCGAGCGCGGCGTTGCTGACAGGCCCGTCCCAGCGTTTGTTGGTTGTCGGAATGGTTGTCCCGCTGAAAACGCCATAGAATTGGCCCCAGACAAGCTGGCTTGGTTTGGAGCCAGCCGAGTGGCCGTCCACATAGACTGTGTTCACCCGCTTGTTGTGCTTCTTCATCTGCGATTGAAATCTGAAATTCTGATTGCCCTTGGGAGCCGTCGCTCCGGGAAAGGAGCCACCAGCCCAGTATCCATCGAGCCAGGCTGCGTCCGCTTTTTCGTTTCCGATCCCGCCGCCAATTTCCTTCGGGTTATCCGTGCCGTTCACTTCGGTGACCGCCACCATGGAGGTGGGTCGTTCGACACTTGAGGCTTTGAAAGTGCGGGGTTGGCCACCGTCGCCTCCAAACACTCCGAGGTAATTAAATCCATAGGAAAGAAAGCCTGTGATGCTGGGATCAAATTCTCCAGGCTCGGTCTTATACGTGAGCCCGCGCCGTTTCTTGGGACACACCCAGATCTTCGGGGCACCGGTATAATTGGACAGTGCTCCGGCCGGAGTACGTTGCCATTCTCCCCCGCACGCCAGTCCGCGAGCGTTCTTGTAGGGGCCCACCATCCACCACTGGTTCGGAAAAGCGTCACGGTTGTCATCGGCGTACATGATGAATGCGAGGCCGATCTGCTTGGTGTTGCTCAGACAAGCGGCGGACATGCCCTTGTCCTTGGCCTTGCTCAACGCCGGCAGGAGCATGCCCGCAAGAATCGCAATGATCGCGATCACCACGAGCAACTCGATCAGAGTAAATCCACGTTCAGCAGGCGTCCGGGACGTATTCGCACGACAAGGCAGGGTCATAAGGTTCCGAAAATTAGAAAAAGAGCCTCGCATTGCAAAGCAATTTAACCTCTCTTGCCGGGCAACGACACATCGGCATCGATCCGCGAAAAACCATGTTCAATTTTCTCCCAGAATGAACTCGCATCCAAACCCCACCGGTCCTTTTCGCGATGGTTTGTCCGCGACCCTCTCCATACTCTGCGCATTCGTAATCTTTCCAGGCTTGTTACAGGGACAGTCCATTACGTCCACGCCCGACAACACACGGGCTCCTGCCAATCGCAGGGAATTGCGTTACTGGCTGGAGAATATGGTGTGGCACCACCGGTTCTCCATGGTCGAGATCCGGACGGCGACTGGCCTCCCGGAAACCGAGATCAACGCCGCGCTTCAGCGATGGAACATTTCGATGGCGACGAAACCCGCTCGCCGCCCAGGTGCTCCATTGCTGGTTCTGCCGTATCCTGGCGGCAGACATCCGCGTATCGGCTTTCTTGATGGCGCGGTCGATCCCCAGCGCGAGAGCAAGTTGAGCGTCTTCACGCCATGGGACGATTCCGCGTACGTGGTCATTGATGTTCCGGAGGCGATCTGGTCAAACCTTGGGCTCACTTATCTCGCGCACACCCACGTGCCAACCGTCTGGACAAAGCAGAATGTACAACTGCCACGCCTCGAATGGAACCGCCGCCGCGACGGTAGTTACGATCTGGAACGTCGCCTGCCGAACGGCATCACGTTTGGCACTCGCGTCCGCCCCGGAACCGACGGCGTCCGCATGGAGATGTGGCTCAAGAACGGCACGTCCGAAATGTTGCGCGACCTGCGGGTGCAGAATTGCGTCATGCTCAAAGGCACGCCCGGTTTTAACGCGCAGACCAACGCGAACAAGATCATATCGAAACCGTACGTTGCCTGCCGCTCCGACGATGGCCGCCGTTGGGTGATCACGGCATGGGAACCGTGCGATCGGCCATGGACCAATCCGCCCGTGCCCTGCCTCCATTCAGATCCCAAGTTTCCCGATTGCGCGCCCGGCGAAACCAGGCGGCTTCGCGGCTGGCATTCGTTCTATGAGGGCGAGGATATTCAGGCGGAATTCCGACGATTGGACGGCATCGACTGGCGGAGCGGGGCGGACTTGAGGAGCAGCAAGTAGTTTCGCCAATGCCGATCCGTTTACTAGCGAGCCATGCAGAGGCTGTGCCCGCGCCACTTCCGGGATTGGTCGGCCATCCCGCGGTCTCCTCAGTAATCTTTGTCGTCTCCGACTTCAGATCAAAGGCACCATCTCCAGATGTCTGAGACTACCGGTCAATGAAAGTTACCTTGGCCGGCTGGGCGTAATCCTCCCAAGCCTGGTCAATCTCGGCGCGATCAGCGAGTCCATCGAAGACGACAAAACGGTAGCGCGAGACGTAAGGCTTGCCCGGCGTGATTTCGAATTCACCGAGCTGCTGCGGAGCAAAACAGAAGAAGGGTTCGCCCGGATGGAGACGCATCGGTTGAGGAGCCCGGAAGTTCCCTGGATGGCCCAGGACCGCGATGCCTGTTCGCATGCCGTCCACCACTCCTCCGATGTGGCACCAGCGGCCACCAGTTTCATTGCCTTTGACACGGTTCGTTTCCCCTTCCGAAGTGAGGAAGGTGGTGTTGGCTTCGCCGTTCCAATCCCAATGCCCGCGAAAGCCCAGCCCTCCGTAATGATATTGAGGCAGCTTCAACGCGCTCGTGCCCGCGCATTGCTGCGACGAAATCAGGTCGAACACATGGCAAGGACGTCCGCCTGAAAGACGGCCTGGCTTGTAAACGCGCACCTCCCACTCTTCGTTCAAGGCTGCTTTTGGAGTCTCGCCTGTCAGGTCAATGAAGCGGTGCCGGGCGCGGAAACCTCCGTGAACCGATCCACTCCAATGCCTGTCCATCGCAACGAATTCGACCCGGCCCAGCCCATCGCCCATGTTCCAAAAGTCCGGATGGCGGCCTTCAAACTCGGTCTTGGTCCATGGAAACCAGATCCCATGATGGTGTTTGTGGTTGGAAGGATAATCATCAGTCACAGGCCGGCCAGCCGGGCTGAAGATGGGATGCAGGTAGCCGCCACGCTGATAAATCTGCGTGAGATCCGGACGGGGAAGCTCGCTGGGATCGGCTTGATACTCGAGGATTGAACGGTCGGCGGACTTGAGCTTCAGCTTCTTCCCTTCGCGGGTTGTTTGAATGCCGGCAACCGCTTGCGCCTCGGACGATGCCGGCAACAATTCCAGGCGGGCGGATTTTCCTGAACTCAGCTCCTCCAGAATAAACGCCGCCTCGCCATCCGCGCTGACTTGGATAGGAATGATTTTCCCATTGGCAGTCCGCAGGTATTGGATTCCTCCAAGTGTTGCGGGCAACGTCGCGGTGACAATGCTGGCGCGGCGAGAGACCGAACCCGCCTCCACGGTCAAACTCGCCGCGTTCATGCTGTGCAGGGGGGCGCTCAGAACCATGGCAGCGACAATGAATGCGAATGGGTTCCGGAGATTTGATGTGGGGCGCATGGGCTTCTGTTTGGTCTTTGCGAGACGGAGCGTCAAGGAGGATCAGGCCGCAGCGCAAAAACGAGGCGAGTGCAGGAGAGCAGTCCAACTCGCCAACAGTGCATCCACACGTTGTCGGTGAACTTGGCTGTCGGCCAGGAGCGCGGTTGTGTGCGCAGCACCAGCCGCAGCAGGTTTGGCGTGAGAGCGAGCCATCGATACTGCTGCGACTGGCTTTCAGCACAGTCGCGCTCCACCGACAATTTGCGGATGCACCGACTCGCAAGTTCATGGAGAGCTGTCGCGTGCATTCGCACGAGCATTGGTACCATGAACCTCTTTGGCTGTGGGGTGCGGGTTTGCTTCAGCTCAGAGTTTTGGAGGATGCAGAGCCTTCGGAGGGAAGGGAGGCAGATTTTCTCTGTATTCTCCAAATCTGAAGCTGGCAGTTCATGGGATGCCTCCATGTCCAAACATCGGATGTGCATCAAGGCCACGCTCTGGCCAGGCAGGGCGCTGCCTCTGTCGAGCCTGTTTGGTGGATTGGCGGCGGCTACGGTGCCGCGACCACGCGCAGGATGAGCGAAGTGTTCGAGTAGATGAGATCGAAGCGTTTTCCGTTGCCGATGTTTTGGCCGGTGACTTCGGGAAACTCCGTGCCGTTGCCGAGGCGGGAGAAGGTTGCGACGATGAACTCCTGGCCGATCTGGGGTGTGAATCCGTTGATGAGATTGATCTCGAGCCGGCCCTGCAAATCCACTCGACTGAACACGCGAACTTGATCGTGGCTGACGCCCGGTTCAGTCCCGGCGATATCCACGGTCAGCGTGCCATCGGAGCGGACATCCAGGTTGTTGTTGATGTCGAGGGTGCCGAGGGGCAAGCCAGGTTTGAGAGAGCCCCCCGCGAGAAGGACATCCCCTGTGATTGTCCCCGAGCCTGTGACGGTGCCCCCCAGGATTTCCAATTGGCCGGGATCGGTCCCGAAGCGGGCTTCGATGGATCCGCCACTCAGGCGCAATTCACCCTTGGTTTGGGTGATGACACTTTGATTGAAGCCCTCGGGAGGACGTCCGCCCGGCGGAGGAAAGGAGGAACTGAGAACTCCGGCCGAAACATCAACAAGGCCCGAGTTGATCAGGCGTTGGATCTGGTTTGTACCGGCGCCGTTCTGTTTGTACGTGCCTTCGATCGCCAGGCCGGGGATATCGCGGGCGAGGTTCGTCGTCCCAAGGGATGATTCGGCGTAGAAAGTCGCACCAGGTAGAACAACGCAATTCGTATTGAGCGCGATTGGGCCAGAGACCCAATGCACGTCGCGGGCGAATTCGACGCGATCATAGTCAGCCTGAAAATACTCGTCTTGTTCCACCCGGCCCGCCGAATGAAACACGTCCTCGAAGCGAACCGTGAACTGGCCGTTTCCTGCGACGCGAAATCTATTGCTGACGGTCATGGGCGATAATACTGGCACGACGCCCTGGCCTGTAATGTCGCCGCGGTGAACAGTCAGGTCATGAAGCAGGTGATCTCCGCTGGTCAGGAACGTCAGCCTGCCACCGCTGGCATTGTTCTCGTTCCTGCCGAGCGTGACGGGTCCGGCGAAATTGCCGAACAAGCCGCGAATGTTGACGGGGCCTGAGATGTGCCACGGGCCGGTGTTGCGGACTCCCCCACGAAATTCTGTCCCGCCGCCCTCGATGACGGTGGTCCCCTCAAACGAATACTCGCAGTCGAGAACTCCACCAAGACGGTTCGTGCCTGCGCCAACGAAACGGGCGGTGCGGCCGTGGTAGCCGCCTGGACCCTGAAAAGTCGCTCCGGACCGGATGTCGATCGTGCCAAGGTTTTCGAATTTGCCCGAGGTGACAGTCTGGGTGCGCAGCGTGCCTTCCTCGATCAGGAGGGTGCCTTCATTGTGGAAGTGATCCAGGAGGATATGAACGCCGCGTCCGAGTTTGCGAACGACGCCGCGATTGATGAATTGATTGTCTGACTCATTTTCCGCTTCGGGAGCGTACCAGGCAAAGATGTTACCCGTCTCATTGGTCCTGAGAACTTCGAGGGTTGATCCGCGCTCGATAATAAACCGGGAGCCGAGCCGCTTCGCGTAAGAATGCAGAGCGATTTGGTGGTTGCCGACCCGGCTGGGGATTCCGGGTGAGTCGATAATGAGGGTGTGGTCCGCCAGATAGAGGCTTTGGTTGATCTCGAGTCCGCCATGATACACAGAGCGTCCGCCGCGCAGGGTGGCGCCGCCTTCTCCCGGAATCATGCCGATCTTCACCCGCGCCCGGAAAACCGCCTCATCACCCAGTTCAAGGGTGGAGTTTTCAAAAAAGACCACGGGCTCGGCCGCGTCGATCTCATGGGCGAAGAGGTCCAAGCCGTTTCGACTCGTGAATGCAATCTCGGCCTGACCCGGCGGGTCGATACGGACAAAATCATTTGTTCGTGGAAGCCGGGCCAGGCTCCAATGATTGGTGTCGTCCCAATTCCCATCCCCTCCGACCCAGTGGATCGGTTCCCGGATGCCGAAGATCCAGTTGGTGGGACTGGCCAGGCGGTTGCCAAAGACATCGGTCAGGTTGGTGCCGGCGGCAACGCGATAATACCCGGCGGCAAACGGCTGATTGAGGTTGATGCGATAGGTATTGGATGAAAGGAGCGTCGTGGTAAAGGGCGCCGGCTGGTCGTCCGCGGTGCCGAACTGATCGTCCGCACCAGCCGCGGTTGCGTTGAAGCCGCCACCCAGTGTGCTTGCGAGGAGAGGTTCGTTAAAGCGCGCGGTCACCTCGAACACCGTTCCGGTAAGGCCGAGGGACCCTGCCGGGGGGGTGAACGAAGTGAGGCGCGGCGCTTTCAATTCGTTCGTCAAGCCGATGGTGAGGGTGTCGCTCCACGTGGAGTTTCCCGCCAGATCGAACGCGCGGGCGCGAACGGTGAAGCTGGTTTTCGGCGCGGCAAAGTCGGGCGCGCGCAGATCCGCCTCGAACGGATGCGAGCCATCGTCGAAGGCCAGGTTGCCATCGAGATGGAACTCGACGTTGCGAACCACGACATCGTCTTGAGCGAGCGCGGCGAGGCGAAACCAGCCCGCGGATTGTTCGATCGGCGGGTTGCTTAAAAACGTGTGGGAACGGAGCTGGACGCTGGGCGGGTTCGTGCCAAAATCAGGCTCACGATAATTGAACACCTCGAAAACCCCGGCGGCGGAATTTTCGCGGCCGCTCAAGAGCCGCCCGCGGTGGATGAAGACATCGTAGGTGGAAGTGGACGCGGCCAGGCTGGTAAGGAAGTTGGTTGCCGCCGTGGGCGATGTTTGGTCGTAAACCGAGGGCGCATTAACGCGGGTGATTGAGATCAGACGGTTCCCGCTGTCCTTGCTGATTCCGCGTGAGAGGACATTCCGCGGGCCGGGCCGGGCGACAATGACCGGAGTCTCAGGAGCGTTGATATCGATGACAAAGTAACCGTTGTCCGATCCGAGGTAGGTGTAACCCGGCTCCACGAAAAATCCGGATCCTCCCCAAGCCCTGTCCGAGACTTTTCCGATGGATTGCAGGCGATCTCCACCTTCAGAGAGCTTGAAAATCTCCAGGGTGGTTCCGACGGTGGCGATCAATTGATCTCCCAGAATCCGCATATCGCGGTAACGACCCTGGACTCCGGAGATCGTCGGAACCGGTTCGCCGGTTTCCAAATCAAATGCGAGCACACTCTGTTCATTGCATATGAAGACGCGTCCAAACGCGATCTCCCCAGCGACCGCCCTCACTCTTTGTGTCCATTTTTGGACCGGATTGGCGGGGTCGCTCAGGTCGAAGAGAGTGGCCGAACTATCCGTGCCCAGCAGCGCGTAGGGCCAGGTCAACGCCAGGGTGCTGGAGCCGAACGAGGCGGCGACGGAAGCACTGGACAGAATGACCGGTTGCAGAGGGTCTTCGATGTCGAGCACCGTCATCCTCGTATTCGCATCGATCAGCACGGCGATATTGTTTTCAGCACGGACTCGAGTGACGCGCGCCGGAAGCGGGGTGGAGGACAGAAGGCCCAGTTGCACGGTGAATCCATCCAGCGGGTTGGTGTCGGACCTCACTTCAGCGCCGTCGGATATACCGTCCCCGTCCGTGTCCGCCTTGACAGGGCTGGTGCCGATGATCACTTCCGCTTGATCCGCGAGGCCGTCCTGATCCGTGTCTGGTTTGGGACCTGAAGGTGAATTCAAGAGGGAGGCGATCAAGGGCGCGGAGGGAATCTCAGTAGTGTCACCCGCGACACTCGAACGAAAGACGGCAAGGCCGTAGCGGCCCGTCTTGGGATCAAGATAGGCGACAGAATAATAGGAGCTGGCCCGCAGGAAGATTCCTTCAAAGCGGCCTTCCGGGGAGAGTCTCCCTCTCTGCTCGAAGCCTGACTGGAGATCCTGGAGAGAATAGTAGAGCGCCCCCTCGGCAAACGAACGATCCACCAATGGAGCACCCGCCGCATGCAGGCGGACGGTCTGGCTGCTTTGGAGAATTGCTGAATTCGATTCAGAACCTTCACCTGGCGTGGACATGGATGAGAACTCGGCCATCGCCACCCGGAAGCCATCCAGCATGTCCGTCCAGCCCTGCGACTCAGCTTCCGCGAGCGCTGTCACCAGGATGTCAAACCCGGCGGTGACTTCCGCTCGCAACGCGAGATTCGTCTCGAGACTGCCCTGTCCAAATCCCTCGAGTCGATCCAGCAGCGCCGAAACTTCGTTGCCGGTGGCTCCGTTCGGGCGGGGCAGGGTCATGATGGTGGAACGTTCCTCGGAAGTCAGAGCACTCCCACCTGAGCTCGAACTCCTCAGCGCGTTTTGGACCGCGACCATGAAATTGTGATAGATCGTGAAGGCTTCCGGTGAATCCGCGGAGGCCCAGAGCCGGCTGCCCAGAATCCGTGCGAGCGAGTTGCTGGAGGCTTCGGAAACTCGCATTTGCAATTTCAGGGCAGCCATCGAGCGCTCCAGCCGGGGATCACCTCGCCCGTCTGTTGGGTTCGGCACTGAAGCGAGGCCGATGGGTGCGCCAGCGCAAGCCTGCACGACGCTTTCGAGGCAATCTCGATAATTAAAATACCCGTCGATCATTGATTTACCGCCCCAACCCAAGCTGAAAACACTGCCGACCACGGGAATGCAGCCCACCGCGTTTCCAATCGCGCCGTCTTGAGCGATGGAGCCGCACTCGCTTGAGAACTGCCCCACCTTGGTGCAGTCCCTTGCAACACGAACAGTGCTCAACATAGAGCCAAGGCCGCATCCGCCCACCCCTGCGGCAGTCAATACGCCGTCGAGAGCGAAATCTTGAATGGCATTGAGGCCGAGTTCCTGTTTTTGCTCGCAGGGCTTTTTTTTGCTTCTTCAGGCATGAAGCGGTAGTTTTTCATTGAGCGGGATAAAGATCCAATCCACCCAAATGGAAGAAGATGTCCGACTTGAAACGCTCTTTGTTCCGATAGCCAAAGGCTTTTTTGATCAGACCTTGGATTTTATTG
>SXMN01000139.1 GCA_005777315.1 Verrucomicrobiales bacterium | reverse complement strand
GGAGCTTGCCGCCGGTCTAGCCTATCGTTTCACGGTTTACCATGTGATGGACGCCGAGGCGCTGGCACCCCTGTTTCCCGTGAGCATTGAGGACATCGAATGAAAATCGACCCGTTGATTTGTTTTGAGTTACTTGCACTACTTGCACTCGTTGTGGCGTACTTGTATCGCAAACCGCGTTCGCCGTTCTGGTACGTCGTCTACATCGACGGCGACCAGAAAGAGAAACACCGTTCCACGGGCCTCCGTGCGGACGACCCAAACGACACCGCCAAGGCAAAGGGTATGCGGGCCGAACTCGAAGCGAAAGAGCACCGGCGAACTCCCGTGGTCGGCGGCGAGGGATGGGATACTTGGGTGCCACAATTCCTGGAGCGTCACTGCGAGAATGCACGAACTCTGGAGCGATACGCCGATGCTTGGAAGTGGCTCGCACTTTGGCTCCAGGTCCGGAAAATTCATTCGCCTCGGGACATCACCTACCGGAACGCGCTCGAATACATCGATTGGCGGATGGCCTACAAAAAGAAAAGCGGGAAGACCGTTGGGCGGAACACCGCCATTTTCGAGCTGAAGACCTTGTCGATGATCATCGGGGAGGGCGTCCGGCTCGGGCACACCGAAGCCAACCCTCTCGTCAGCATGAAGCTTCGGAAGGATAAGGCCGCAAAGAAGCCGGAACTTTCGGATGGGGAAATCGTCGCTATCAAGATCGCGCTCGCCGAGGAACCTGAGTGGATGCAAACCACCTTCGAGATCGCGCTTCACACCGGCTGTCGCCTCCGCGAGACGCGAATCCCATTAAACTGCGTGGATTTCACGGAGAACAAAATCACCTTCCCGTCGCCGAAGGGCGGAGAGGCCCGTGCGTTTTCGATTCCGATGCCGACCGCGCTCCGGCCTCTTCTCGAAAAGCTGGCCAAGGCCAAGCAGAAATTCACCGTGGAGTTCCCGTTCCAGCCATCGAGGCGGTGGCAGCAATTCTTCATCAAGTTGAAGCTGCCGCATCTTTGCTTCCATTGCCTCCGTGTGACTTACGTGAACCGCTTGCGAAGAGCAGGAGTTCCTCGGGAAGCGGCGATGCGCCTTGTTAACCACGCATCGGATCTCGTTCATCAAATCTACCAGCGCGAGAAGGTGGATGATGTCGTGAAGTGGCGGGATGCCGTCGCATATCCCAGCTAAAAGTCGCCCCTCCTAATTGGTTTCGCTCGGTGCTATTTGTTCGAGATGATTAACGCCAACTTGATGGCTTCGGCCACGCCCTGAACCGTAGTGATCTTGAGGCTTTTGGTGATTGAGGCGGGCAGCGCCTGCGCCTCGGACAAGTTCTCAGCGGGGATGATGACTTCCTTCACGCCTGCCTCAAAGGCAGCACGCAGCTTCTGTTGAATCCCGCCGACCGGGAGCACCTTGCCAAGAATAGTGATCTCGCCCGTCATGGCCAGGTCGTTACGCACTGGCAGGCTTTTCAACGCGGAGATGATTCCGACCACGAGCGCGATACCAGCGGACGGTCCTTCCTTGGGAACTCCCATGAACGCCGCAAGAATGGCCACGTCGAAACTCTGCCGCCACTCGGCGGTGATGCCCAACTCCTCGTGCTTGGCCTTCACATACTGCGCGGCGGCTTCGATGCTCTCGCGCATCACTTTCTGGATGGACCCCAGCGGAACGATGCGGCCTGAACCCTTCGTCGCCTGCATCTCGAATCGCAGTATTGCGCCGTGGTCACCGCACACCGCCAGGCCGAGGACTTCGCCGACCGTAGGTTTTTCCGGCAGCGTGATGCGTTGCACCCGCTGGCTGTCAGGCAAGCTAGGGCAGACGACCTTGCCAGAGCTGACAATCTCGACGCCGAGCGCGACTTTTTCGTATTCGCCGGGCGAGATCAGATGCAGTTGGTCACGCACGCGCTGACGAAGCTCGCAGGACAGCATCAGCAGTTCCTCCAGCTCCTCGTCGTTGAGTTTGCCATCGGGATACAGCAGCTTCAGCAGCGCCGAGGATGTTTTGATGATGGCCCGCTGGTCCCGGCCTGACACACCCTGGACCGTCTTCGCCGTATCCAGAATCTTGAAGCGCAGGCGGATTCCAGACAGCAGATCCAGCCGCCGCAGGTCGTGCAAAATCTCGCAGAAGTAATCCGTGATGAACCCGTAGTCCTTGGAGTAGCTGTTCGGACTGAGCTTGGGAATTGACCAGCCCGGCAGGAAGGCGTGGAGTCGATCCAGAAATGCAATCACCTGAAGGTAATCGGGCAGCGGCTCGAAGAGTTGGTAATACTTTTCGTGCGGCAAGTTTCCCTGCACGTCGATGTTCCCCACCAGCACGAGGCTCGCGAACGCCAGCAGCTCCTTCTTGCCCCGACTAAACTTCGCATCCTGCATGTAGCCCTGCATGATGCTGACCATCGTCTTCGGGTCGGTAAAATCCGTGTTCGCAATCTCGTCAAAGACCACCGCGTCGCGTGTGCCGACCTCACCGATTTTGCCGGTGTTCAGGTTAATGAAAAGCTGCGCCGGGGTCGCCTTGCCGCCCGAGAGCACATGCGCGTAATAGCTGATGTTCCGATACAGGTAGGTCTTGCCTGTCTCCCTCGGGGCCAGTTCGATCTGGTTGACGTTGTTCTCGGCCAGCGGCAGGCAGCGGCAGATGTAGAGCAGCTTCTGCCTCCGGTTCAGAGGCGCGGGGTCGAGGCCGCAGGAGTTGACGAGAATGTCGAGCCACTCGTCGGTCGTGAACTGCGACCGTTTCTCGATGAACTCATTCAGGTTGATGACGCTGATCTGAAACGGCGTGAACGACACCACCTTGAACGGCCGGATCTTCTTGTTGTGAATCTCCGACTCGTCGTAGGTCAGCTCGACCGTGCCCCACATGCCACCGGAGAGGAGCATCGGATACTGATTCACGATGCTCTCGGGGATGTTCACGAAGTTCTCGTTGATGGCCGAGATCGCGCCCCAGTATTTGTCCTCCGTCTCCACCAGCCGCGCCTCCAGGCTGGCGATGATCGAGTGGCTCCGGTTCTCGCGGATGTAGTGGCGGATCTTCTCAGCCTCGGCACCGTGGACGAAATTCTCCTTCAACCGCCGCACGACCTTCTCCATGTCGGCGTGGAACGTCTCCTCCGAGCAGTAGTTGTCGATCAGGTATTCGAGAACGTAGCGCGGGAACTCATCCACACCGGTATTGATGGTCAGGGCCTTGTTGACGACCTTGCCTTTGAAGATCTCTTTGAATTTCAGGTTCATGCGATGGCCAGTTGTTGCAGCAGATAGTTCACTTTCTCGAAGGCGTCCCGCTGCCGGATGGTGCGCTCCTCCTCATCCAGCGTCTCCTCGAATTCCGCCACGTCTCGCGGCCCGACGTGATCGAGCGAGGCAAATTTGCCCGCCATCTTTTTCAAGCCCTCCTGGACCAGCCCCAGCTTCAGGTGCGGACGAAATGCCTTCACCACTTCGTCAACGCCGCCCGGAAAATTTTGCAGCACGAAGTAAATGTCGTAGGCGTCCTTCGCCTTGCGGCGATCTTCCAGCGCCATGCCTTTCATCGCGAGGAAGGGCACCACGGACGCGATCTGCACTTGCACCTCGTCCAATGCGCCGTCCGGCAGCTTCCCCTTCACCGAGATCTGCGCGGGTGGAATTTGGAAAGCTAGGTCGCAGCCCCGCGCCTTGCGCGGCTGCATGTCGAGAGCCTTCTGCGTGCGTCGGCTCTTGCCGGTGCCGCCATACTCGCCCGCCAGGAAATCCACCTGCACCGTTTGCCCGTGCACGTCCTTGCGGAAAATGAACGGCTGCTGTTGGTCTTGGGTGTAGCCGTGCTGGCGCAGGATCTCGCCGATCATCCGGTAGCCCGCCTCGGTCATCTCCTTGTGGTTCAAGGCCACGTCCACATCAATGCTGCCAACGTGCCGCTCCTGGCTCGTCGGGATCAGCAGGTCAGGAATCCAGCCGCCGACCAGCACCATGTCGTCACGATACTCACCAAGGATGTGCATCAACTCGATGAGCACCGACTTGGCCGCGTCCACGGCGGCGGCGGTATAGTCTATTCGTTCCCCGGCCATGTGTTTTTGATGACTTGTTGTTTCAGGAAATCCGCTGCCTCTTCACCGCGCCCCTTGATCTGCCGGAGGTCGAGGTAGGTCTGCACTGGCGAAGTGACCTTGGCTCCGCCCTTCATCTCCGCGCCGTAAAGCACGCCCTCGTCGTAGGGAATGATCAAATTCACGTTGGCCCCGCTCGTCACTGGCTTCAGCTCCAGCCGTTCGGCCACGCGGTCGAGATTGCCCGACACGTAGGCCATCGCTCGTTGGTAACGCACCATTGGCGCATACCGGGCGGCGCTGGAAAATCCCGCCAGTGCGTATGCCAACTTTTCCTTCTCGCAGGTTTCAGCCAGCAGGCGCTCCACATCCGCGATGGGCCGGAGCGTGTAGAACTCCCGCACGGTGCTGCGACGGAAGTCGTAGTTCTCCTCCCACTCGGCCAGTAGTTCGGCGGGCGCGGTAAGTCGGAATCCTTCGCTGCCCGCCTGCACCCACTCGCGATCCGCCAGCAACTTCTTCACGTTGAAGCCTTGGCCGAGACTCACGCCCGCCTCCTTGGCCAGCGACTGCGCCTTCCACCAGCGGCCCGGCGCGGACAGCAAGACGCGCAGGACACACTCCGCCTTGGGTGAGTAGAGCGAGCGCAGATCCCGCTTCCGGGCGAAGGGGTTTTCTTTGCCCTCCTTCGAGATGAACACCTGGTCGAAGGCGAGGACACAATTCCCCGCCAGATCGGCAAAGCCGAATCCTTCTTCACGGCAGATCTCGGCAGCCTGCGGTGAAATGTAGGGGGCCATGACCACGCCGTAGGCATCGGGCAGTTGTTCCTTAAACCGCGCCAACTGGTTCGCTGCCTCGCGCACCACGCGGGGCTGGCCAACTGATTTCACATCAACAATAAGGGTGCTTTTGCCTGCGCGGGTCTTCACCTGAAGTTGGAAATCCGGCCCCGTCTGAAGGCGCTTGGATTCCTTCATCACTTCCACCTTCGCGAAAGGCACCTCCTGGAGGCACTTGAGCAGCGCGTCCCTGGCTTGATCAATCAATGCGGCTTCTTTCATTGCAATGGCCGGTTTCAACCGGTGCTGAAAGCTATTCTTCGGCTGAAAGTGCGGCAAGCTTGATTTCAGCCAGTTCCCCGCTTTCAGCGGCGGTTGAAGCCCGTGATTCCGGTGAAAACGCTTGGCACATTTCCAAGGCCAAGCCACAGGCCACAAGGCGGCTTCAGTAGGTTTCGTAGCCGTCCGCGTCTGGCTCCTGGAAAGTCACACCAGGATCTCCCACGCTCTCGCGGGCGGGAGGCAGCCAGAAGGTGAAGCCTTCCTCGCCCATGCCCGCGAGGGCACAGCCCCAGAAAAGATCTTTACAGCCGTAGTGGCAGTGTCGGTGCAGTGAGTCCATGCAGACTCGAAGCACAAGCTGCTGGGAGAGGCTGAAGTCCGTGTCGAACAGCGGCAGCGTCGGCAGCAAGTCATACATGTAGCGGGCTTGGTCGAGCACCATGATGTCGGTGAACATCACCGTTTCCTTGGCCTTGTATGCGAACCGCTGAAGCTTCTGCACGTTGGCGTGATAAGGAAATCCGTAAAGCCCCAGGAGCAGATCGGTGATGAGATTCGGGAGGGGAGTGTCACAGAAAACCCGACTCCCCTGGTCAAACCAGCGGAACGATTCCAAGACTCTGGCGAGGTCGGGACTGCACGCCTGGAGGACGTGTTTGCTGCCAACGTATCTACCCGCTCGGATTTTTGACGGGAAGGCTTCCTCAAGTAATCGGCGATTGAGCCGGACCACATCACCGCCCTGAAGCGCCTCCGACAAGAGCTTCACGGTGCCCGACGATAGTATCACGTCGTTGAAGCGTGATGCCTCGTAGATCAAGCCGTGCTCCAAAACGTAATTAAGCTCTCGGACCAGAGTCTCTTGGTGCTGTTCGGCTGTCCCTCCACGGCTAGTCAACATCGCTTGGGCTTCGGCGGAGAAGCGATCCCACAAATACTGTGCAAGGGGATTTGAACGGCTCCGCAAGTCCTCAATCAACTCCTCGACGTTGGGGAAGTCCTGTGGTGAGAAACGAGAAAAAACCGCATGAACGTCGTCAAAATGCTTTTCGTAGAAAGTGCGGATGAGAGATGCGATCTTCACAGCCTCCGCCAGTTTGGTGCCTTCAAGTTTTTCATCGAAGAACAACCGCCACATCGCATCCTGCTGGTTGAGATAAGAGGAGCCAAACAGCACAACTCGGAGAAGTGGGTAAAGTCCGTTTGCGAGTAGCTCGGCGGTATCTGCCTTGTGAACTGCTTCATCCAACGCTTTCTCGTTGCTGAAATACTCACGTTTGGCACCCGGCAGCGCCACCACGCGCCACCACGGGACGAGCTGCGAGCAGAACCGGATCAGGAACTTCGTGATGAACTCGCCGTAAACTTGTGGAAGCTGGGGCATGACGTGGCCATCCACAAACTCGGGAAAATTCTGCGTCCACGTATCCATCGTGCCGTTGGCATAAGCCCACGTTCCCAGTCGCTTTCCCCAGACCTCGGCACTCTTCCCGTCCTTGTTCGCCTCCGCGAAATTCGTCACCAGCACGGACAGCGGAGTCAGCCGCTGGTTCAGCACCAGCTCTCGAATGACATGGATCGTGTTGGGTTCTCCACCGAACAGAGGGGCGGTGGCGTCGAAATACACGATGTCGAACTGCTGCGGGACGAGTGAGAAAAATGAGTGCAGGTTGCCGCGATGCAGCTTCACTCGGATGCCTTGGCGCTCCAGGGCTTTCACCGCCAACCCAAACGTGTCCTTGTCGCTTTCGATGGCCCAGATGTTCTCGTAGGCGACGCCGCACTTCCGAAACTCCATCAAGTCGTTCGTGGGGTCAGGGCCAGCCAGGAACAGCACCTGCAACTCGCTTGGCTTCTTTGTGCCGACCCGTGAAGCGTGCAAGGCCAGCCAGTCCGCGACGTGTGGCTTCAGGTCGTCATCGACGAAGGTGCCGCCGTGCTCTGCCAGAAAACGCGAGGCGTAATCCAAGGTCTTGAGGAACACATCCGCCGGGACAACGGGACTGGAAGCACGTTCCGTGGTCAACGCCGTGACCGAGGCCGAGATGATTCGCTCTCTGACGAGATTTTTCTCGGGCTGAGAGTAGCTCTGTTCGCTCGGGTTCATCGTGGCTGTCCTGCGCAACCTGCCGCCGCCTACTTCTTGCCTTGCTCCAGACGCTTCACGCAGACCTGGTAATCTTCTTCCACCTCCACCTGAGCTTGCTCGTTCAAGGTGCTGAGGTCGCCGCCGCGCTCGTAGAGCAACTTGCCTTGGGCGTGGGAGCCGGTGCGGCGGCAATGGCGAATCCATTCGGCCAGCGTCCGCGCGTCGGGGCGTTGATCGGCGGGGATGCCGTCGCCTGCTTCGAGCAGCTTGCAGAAGCGTTGGATTTTCCGACGCACGGCTTGTTGGCGCTCGCTGCCTTTTTCCAGCTTCTCCTGTTCGGTCAGCGGCGGACGCCAGTTGCCCTCGTCGGTCTGGTAGCAGTAGTCCTCAAGGATTTCCTCCAGCCGGGACTTGGGCTTGGGGTTCACGGCGGCGACGTAAAACTCGAAAATCTGGCTGTAGTCCAACGCCTGCTGTTCCCACTCGGCACGTTGCGCGTTCAGCTTTTCCAGCTTCTCAGTCAACTCACGGATCTCCCGCACCAGCCTGCCGCGTGATTCGTCCGACTCATTTTGATTCACGGCCTGAAGCCGCGTGCGACGGGCGGCGATGTCGGCCTGAAGCTCGGTGACCTTCGGCTCGCTCTCCGCCAACTTGGCGGCGGTGGTCTTGACCAGAAATTCGTGGATGCGCGTCCCGGCGCTGTCCGTGGTGGCTTGCTCCGCGTCGTCGGCTCCGACTTCACTTTCCTTCAAATGCCAGCGGCTGATCTGGTGCGTGCCGAGCAGGTCCGGCTCTTCTTTCTCGAACAGGTTCTTTTTGACCTCTTCCTTCACTTCATCGGCGACCTGGCGGAGTAGTTCGTCGAAGTCGTGGGCCTCCATCTCGCCACGGCGGACGAGACGGCTGACAAGCTGATCGTAGATGCGATCCTTGGTCGAACCGGAATTGGTCTGCAAAAATTCACGGATGACGACGTGCGCCTTCTCGCGGAACGACTGCTGGTCTTCCGCACCGGTGAATTGAACCGCTGACCGCTCCTCGCCGGGTTTGGGCTTGCGGAAGTTGATGATCAGATCGCGCTTCGCGACCTTATCGGCGTTCAGTTGGTTGAACGACTTCTGGTTTGAATCAATGTAGAGAACGCCCCCCGTTTCGTCAGTCACGAACCCTGCTTCCAACATGATTTCCTGCACCAAGGCCCAAGTTCCTTCGGCGGTGTCGTGGTAACAGAGAGAGAGCCAGCGCCCCGGTTTCAAAACACGAAAACATTCGGAGACGGCGAGCTGCATCATCTGCTTCCAATCGTCGGCTGTTCGCCCGCGAACGCCGTTCACGATGATCTCTTCGTCATGCCATTTGGTGTCGAGGTCGAGCCACGCCTCCCAGACAAAGTTCAGCTCCCCATACTGGACTTTCTCCGCGTAGGGTGGGTCGGTGAAAATGTAATCAACCGAGTCGCTTGGAATCGAAGTCAGTTTGGTCGCACTTTCCGTGGAGACGATGATTTTCGGGTCAGAGGTAATCAACTGCCAAATCTCTGCCACGCCTTCCGCCTTCCTGGGAACTCTGCCGGAGAAATTATCCCAGACGTTCAACTCCCGGTTGATTTGTGGAACGTAGTATGTGCCAGCCATGACAGACGGCCAGTCATGGCGGCACATCTTGCTGACTGTCAGAATGGCCGTGTTCAACGCGAACAGAAGAAAGTCTGCTTCTTTTGTTTGAAGGCAGGCGTGTCGAATCGTAGCAAGCGCCCAAAGATTCCGTTTCGCAAACAATTCCGCGACCGTCATAAAGCCAATGCCTTTTATGAATTCGGAGCAGTTGAATGGTTTACTTTGTAAGCAACAGGGCCGCGGCGGTAGGTGTTTTTGCGCAGGCGAGGCCAACTGCTGACAGGTTGACGGAGCGCGCGGGGGCAGGAGCGTTGCCGCCGTT
>SXMN01000138.1 GCA_005777315.1 Verrucomicrobiales bacterium | reverse complement strand
GTCTGTTCCGCGGTGCTCGGCTTGTTCCGTGTCGTTTTGCTCATCCACGGAGCGTAAAAAGTTTTCAGATGAATGTCCCGTCAAATCAACTTACCCCATCCTTATCAATTAGTTCCAATCCACTATGCGCGTCCGCTGGGGAGGCGGCTACAGGTCGGGAACTGGTTACGCTCAGGGGGCACAGCGCTTCGATTCACTCAGCCGTCTTTTCCCCGGACGGCCAGCGAATTGTCACCGGAAGTTTCGATCAGACGGCCAAGATATGGGAGGCGGCCAGCGGGCGAGAATTTCTCACGCTCACGGGGCACGGCGCTCCGGTCGTGTCGGTAGCCGTTTCCCCGGACGGCCAGCGGATGGCCACCGGTAGTTGGGATCAGACGGCCAAAGTGTGGAGCGCAGCACGAGCAGATCAGGTCACTGCCTGGCGGGAGGAAGAACGGGCGGCGGAGCAGTATCTGGCAGGCTTGCGGCGCGAGCAGACCGCCGAGCAGGAACGCCAACGGATCGCTCGCTCCCGTGACGAAGGCGCCATCAAACGGTGGCTCATCCTGGCACCGGTCGCGTTACCCACCGGTCAAAGCGGCGCGGAGGGATTGGACACCGAGCAGGTCGAGGGCGAAGGCCGGCTCAGGCCCAAGGCGGGAGAGGGGACAATTGTCTCGGGCAGTGAGATGAAGTGGCAAGAGGTGGCCCTGGAGAATTATGTGATCGACTTCAACGCTATCCTGGGGCGAGGAGCACGACTGAGCGTGGCCTACGCGGTTTGCTACATCCAGTCGGAAGCCGAGCAGCGCGGGCTGCAGATGTTGGTGGGCAGCGACGACGAGGCGAAGGTGTATCTGAATGGAAAGCACGTCCACAGATCTCTCGTCGGACGAGCCTTTGTTGCGGACCAGAATGTAGTGCCAGACATCGTTTTGAGCGCGGGGCTGAACGTGCTGGTGTTCAAAGTCGTGAACGAAGGTGGTGGTTGGCATGGTTCCATTCGGTTCACCGATTCACAGGGCAATCCCGTCAGGGGTATCAAGGTAACGCTCAGCCCTTGAGCCTCGGAAGATGATTTTGGAATCATCTGTCCAATTGGAGTCAAAGCTATGAAACAGACAAAATTCTTTACCGACGCGAATCGTCAGCCGTCGATTGCCCCCGCACGACATGTATCACTGGTTACTCATCAGGCGCGCGCCTTCACCCTCATCGAACTTCTCGTCGTCATCGCCATCATTGCCATTCTGGCGGGGATGCTTTTGCCCGCACTCAACAAGGCAAAGACCAAAGCGCAAGGTATTCAATGCCTCAGCAACATGCGGCAGTTGGGCCTGGCGTGGATGATGTACACGAGCGACCACAATGATCAGGTTCCACCCAACGTCGGCGGCCAGGTCTCCGACACGCGCCTGAGCTGGGTCGCGGGCTGGCTGACTCTCGACCGCGGCGACAACCTGGGTGTCCCCGGCGTGAACAATCGCGACAACACCAATGAGCTGTACCTCCGCAAGAGTTTGCTCGCGCCATTCGGAGCGGATTCGCTGGGCGCATGGCGCTGCCCTGCGGACAAAGCCATGAGCACCATCGGTGGCAAGCGCTACCCGCACGTACGCACGATGGCCATGAATCATTGGGTGGGCGATTACGATGCGCTGACCGGCAGATTATACGACCCGTGGAATCCGGGTTTCAAAATCATCAAAAAACTGCCCGACATGATCGACCCGTCACCGACAAAAACCTATGTGCTGCTGGACGAGCGGGATGACAGCATCAACGACGGTTACTTTGCCCTGACCATGGACGGCTATCCGGATCGTCCAGCACAGCGGAACATTGTGGATTACCCGTCCAGCTACCACAACGGCGCCGGGGGCTTCAGCTTCGCGGACGGGCACGCGGAGATCAAACGTTGGCTCGATGCGCGCACAAAGAAGAATTACCAAAAGGATGTTCACCTGGCGGTTCTGCCGCGCAATCCGTCGCCGAACAATCCGGATGTGCGCTGGCTACAGGATCGGGCGACAGGGCGGAAGTAGTTCAGAGTTTGATGCGAACTGTCTCGTCGGCAAGGAATCCGAGCACTCTCCTCTCCATGAACCTGGGAGCGCCGGCATCCTTGCCGGTGAGACGATCCACACACAAAGCGCCGGCAGGAATGCCGGCGCTCCCAGGGCGGCTCGCTGGTTCAGAGGTTCCAAGCGCGAAGTTTGTTTCGGAGAATTCTCTCCCTGCCTTGCCTATTAAGAATGAGATGAGTGATTGAAGGAGGCCTAACCGGACATAAACTTGCCCAACGATGAGAACTTCCTCATCCATCACCAAGACCGTGGGTTTCGCGAAAATACGGGGAAAACTCCACCCCAACCCGGGTAGGCCGTTATGTTCGGGGTTGCCGGTTGATCCGAAAAAATCCTCGCGTTGCCTGGAAGCTTACCCCAAAGATTTCTGGCGCTCCCAGTCTGGCGAGCCACCACCAAACACAATGAAAGCGAAGATAATCATCACGCCGAAAAAGGCAGTCCTCGATCCCCAGGGGAAAACAGTCCAGACAGCCCTTGAACACATGGGCTATACCGGCGTCACCGGCGTTCATATCGGCAAATACATTGAAATCGACCTCGCACCCGGCACGGACAAGGCCGCTGCGCACAAAGCCATCAACGACGCCGCGCACAAGTTGCTGAGCAACCCGGTGATTGAGGACTACCGCCTCGAAATTGAATGACCGCTGTGATTGTCAGACCGAAAAGAAGCAGAGGTGAAAATGGGCAGCGGAGATTCGCAACTCGTCCTCTTTTCCCCTTTTCTCCTTTTCCTCTCTCCCGCCACGCCTGCAACCAGACCTGCCATACCCCATGAACTTTTCAGTCTTACAATTCCCCGCCTCCAACTGCGACCAGGACGCCGTTCACGCCGTCCGCCTGCTCGGCCATTCCGCGCGGCTCGTCTGGCACAAGGACGCCACGCTCGGTCACACCCACTGCGTCATCGTGCCCGGCGGTTTCAGCTACGGCGATTAC
>SXMN01000137.1 GCA_005777315.1 Verrucomicrobiales bacterium | reverse complement strand
TTCCAACCTGGCGGTGGCAATAATTCGACCGGGAAGGCGGTTCTGATGCCTGTTGGATTTGCTCCCCCGCAGCCTGTCGTCACTCCATCGAGCAGTGCGTCCTACAGCACGTCGCCATAGAACTCAGATTGGCTATGACACTTGGCAAATTCCAGACTGGAAGAATGGCAGGCCGGGAGAGGGGTGTTCGGAATCACGGCGATGGGCGTGCCTGGAGCTTTGTCTTGCTCCGAGTTTTGAAAACAACACGGGAGCCTTCCCTCTCTGGCGTATGGGCATTGTTATTCTATCTGGCTGCCGTTCTGGTTCTCACGCCGGAGGCCCGATCAGCGAATGTCACTGCGCCTCACGACACCTCAGCCAGCCACCCGTCAACACCGCCTCACCAGGCAGCGGAAAAGCAATCCGGCACAACTGGTGATTCGGAGAAAACATCCAACGATGGGGCTTCAGGCACGAGCGAGAATGCGCCTCACCTCCCTGTGGAAAACCACAGCAAGCAGTCGGTTGCTTCGAAGCCGGAGCCTCGTTTGAAGGCCGCAACCCAGGTGACGAAGAGCCAGGAGCCATCGGCAAAAGATGGGGAATCAAATCTGGAACATTTGAAGCCCGAGGAGCCGGAGCGGCTTTTTCCAGAACTCCCAAAGGACACTCTCACCGCGACGAACGAACTCGAACGCGCATTGGCGGAAGTCCTCAATCCGGAAAACCGCGACACGCCAACCACCACGAACCTTCTCCCGATGAAGGTCGAGCAGAAGGCTTCCGATGATTTGACGCGCATCCAGCAAATGCTGGTGAGGTTGGAACTGGCCCGTCGTCAACGCCGTGAGCGCGCTTCGGAGCAGGCGGCGTCAAATTTGATCGGCCTGCTCAGGGACAAGAAGGCACCGGTCGAGATTCAACGCGCGGCTCTGTTCGAGGTGGCGTTGGTGGCTGTGGATGAGCACAAACATGCCCGGGCACTTCAGGTTTTCGCCCAGTTCATCAACTTGTATCCCTCGGACCCGCTGACGATCGAGATCCTTCTTCGGCAAGGGCTGATCTATCGCGAGATGGGATCCTACAACATGGCGGTTGCGAAATTTCACTCGGTCATGACCAGCGCGCTCAACCTGAAGCTGGACCGTCTTGAGTACTACCAGAGGATGGTGCTTCAGGCTCAGACGGAGATTGCAGAAACGTACTATACCCAGGGGAAATACGACGATGCTGCCAGTTACTTCAAGAGGCTGCTCAAGCAGGACTCGCGCCATCTCAACAAGACGATCGTCCAGTTCAAGTTGATCCGTTGTTTGAATGCGCTTGGCCGCCAGGGTGAGACAATCGGGCAGGCCAAGTCCTTTCTGGACCGCTATCCAAAGATCCCCGAGGCGGCGGAAGTTCGGTTCATCCTCGCCAGCACTTACAAATCCCAGGGCCATAACCAGGATGCGCTCAAGCAGGTGCTGCTTCTGATGGAATCAAGCCAGGAGACCTCCGGATCGAACCCCGTGGAATGGGCATTCTGGCAGAAACGCGCGGGAAATGAGATTGCCAACGAGCTTTATCGCGAAGGCGATTACGTCAGCACATTGGATATTTATCTGCACCTGATCGAACTCGACAAATCGGCGGCATGGCGCATTCCCGTCTGGTATCAGATTGGCCTGGTCTTCGAGCGGTTGCAGCAACCTGGCCGGGCCAGGGATGTGTATCAGAACATCCTGGATGGACGAAAGGAATTGACTGCCACCGTTACTACACCCAGCTTGTTGGCCGTGATTGAAATGGCCCAATGGCGTCAGGATCATCTGGTCTGGCTCGAAAAGACACGTGCCAGCCAGCACATCCTCCAGCAGGGCCTCAAACCGGCTGAAGTGCGATGACCCAGGAAACGGGTTCCTCCATTGTCGAGGATCTGCGGCGCAATCTGAACCTGTATCGAGAACTTCTCGTGCTGATCGAGGGTGAGAGCCACGTGCTGCGCTCGTCAGTCGATGGCTCTCTCTTTCAACATTACGCGTCCAAGAAGGCTCTTCTCCCGCAGTTGACCGAATCTCTCGAAGGTTTGCGCCGTCATCGCGCCTGGTGGCAAAAGGCGGGTCCGGACGATCGTGCGCGATGGCCCGAGATTCCAGCCCTTCTTCGTCAGAGCCAGGATTCGATCATGAAGATCATTGTCCTCGATCGGGAAAATGAGCAGGCACTTTTGCGCCGCGGAATGATCCCGGCTCGCGAACTTCCGTCCGTCAACCGTCAACGGCCCCATTTCGTGGCTGACCTGTATCGGCGTCAGGGCACATCCGGGCCAGCATAGCCATGCCGATAGACAAAATTGTGGTCGTGGAAGACGACCAGATTGTTCGGAAATATCTGGAACAGCAATTGCGCAATCGCCGCTATGATGTCGCGAGCGTCGAGACAATTGCCGACGCCTCCGAAGTGCTTTCCCGGGACAACTTCGATCTGATATTCCTCGATGTCCGATTGCCGGACGGGCAGGGGACCGATCTGCTCCAAGAGCTGCAAACCCGCCCGCAAAAGCCACTGGTTGTGATCATGAGCAGCTTTGGCTCCGTGGAATCCGCCGTGGCATGCATGCGCGAAGGTGCGTTTGATTATCTGGTCAAACCATTCTCCAGCGATCAGCTCGAGTTCGTGCTGCGTCGCGCCGAGGAGATCACCCAATTGGTGAAGGTAAACCGTTACCTGAGCCATGAAGAAGACGAGGAGATGGGATCAGAGATGATCGGGCGCAGCCAGCCCATGCAGAATCTCCGGGCGCTCATTCGCAAGGTTGCCCCGACCCAGGCCACTGTTTTGATCCAGGGCGAGAGCGGCACAGGCAAGGAGCTGGTGGCGCGTGCGCTTTTTCGCCAGAGCCCGAGGGCGAACAATCCTTTTATCAAGATCAATTGCGCCGCCGTTCCGGAAAACCTCATCGAAAGCGAGTTTTTCGGCCACGAGAAGGTCGCGTTCACCGGCGCGATGAACAAACGTGAAGGCCGCTTCGAACTGGCCCACGGCGGAACAATTCTCCTGGATGAAATCAGCGAAGTCTCGCCACAAGTACAGGCCAAGCTTCTTCGCGTGCTCCAGGAACGCGAATTGGAGCGTGTCGGCGGCAATCGCACCATCAAGGTGGACGTTCGCGTCCTCGCCACCACCAACCGCCGGTTGGAGGAAAGCGTCGAGCGCAAGGAATTCAGGCAGGATCTTTATTTTCGGCTCAATGTTGTTCCCATCCCCATCCCGCCGCTGAGGGAGAGGATGGAGGACATTTCTGAACTGGCGGAACAATTCATGCATCGTTCCGCCCGCAAGCATGGTGTTCGTGTTCGTGCCATCTCGGATGCGGCGAAGGCGGTGTTGATGAGCCACAACTGGCCCGGCAACGTTCGTGAACTTCAAAACGTCATTGAACGCGCCGTGATTCTTTGTGGTGAGAGCGGTTCGATTGAGCCCGACCAGCTCGGATTGCCCTCACGAGCTTCCATATCGAGTGCATCCGTTCCCTCCCCCACCGTTCCGTTGGGGGGAACCATTCCGTCAGACCAACCAATGCTCCCGCTGTCCGAGGTTGAGAAGCGCCAGATCCTCGCTGCGATTGAATTCACCAAAGGCAATCGCACTCAGGCCACCAAACTCCTGGGGATCAGCATCCGCACCCTCCGCAACAAACTCAACGAGTATGGAGTCAACTCGCGCGGAGATGACGCTGGTGACGACGGTGAGTGAACTTCACGTTTCCGCAGGTTTGGCGAAATCCTCTCCGTGAGCCTCCAGGTAAGGCTGGTTCTCCCAGGCCTGTTACAAGCTCGAAAGGTTCGTTGCATCCCCCCCAACGCCACGGCGCGGTGAGATGATTGTGCTGCTTCCAAATCGGAGCCGGAGTCTGGTTCACTGAACGGGGATTCAGGTGGTGTCCTAATCTTGTTCATGCTCTTAATCCCTTTCTCTGAGGGAGTATGTTCAAGATGATGCGCAAGATTAGGACACTGCCGGGATTCTCCAGGAGTTGCCTTTGCCGGATCGGACGTGGATGATTCGGACACCATGTTCACAGGCATCATTGAGGAGACTGGAACCATCGAAGCAATCGAGCGCAACGCTCACGGGACACGTCTGACCGTCAGGGCGACGGAGTGCGCGCGAGGCTTGAAACTGGGCGACAGTGTGGCCGTCAATGGCTGCTGTCTGACGGTCGCACATCTCCGCCGTGTGCGAGGCGCGTCCAGAGTTGAGTTTGATCTGCTTGAGGAGACCTGGCGGAGAACGAATCTTCAATTCTCCAAGATTGGCGCGGTAGTAAACCTGGAACGGGCATTGCGGGCAAGTGACCGGCTGGGTGGGCATTTCGTCACCGGTCACGTGGATGATCTGGGAACGATTGTCAAATGGGAGCAGGCTGGCGCTGACTGGCTCCTGGAGATCAAGGTTCCGAAGAAGTTGATCCGGCACATGGTTTTCAAAGGGTCCGTTGCGGTGGATGGCATCAGTCTGACGGTCGCGGCTGTGATGAAGAGTGCCTTTCGAATCTGGATTATTCCCCACACCTACACACATACGGCATTGCACGAGCGAAGCGTTGGGGATGCGGTCAACATCGAGACGGACATTCTCGGAAAGTACGTCGAACGACTTTGCGGGAGGCAAGTCCCGGAAACCAAATAGAGATCTGCTGCGGAACGACGCGGGTTCGGCTGCTCCGTGCAGAGGCCAATCGGTACATGGGGAGGGGACACCTCCAAGAATCGGATGTGAGTTGAGACCAAGAACCCGCTGCTTGATCCAATGCTAAGAATTGAGCACAGAGTTTTTGAGGACACAAAGGACTCGAAACCCAACCCTCTGTGTCCTTCAAAACTCTGTGCTGAAACTGGCGGTTCATGGAGAGCTTCCACGATTTCACGATTGCGCATCGGGACCGTGAACCGAGCAGGGCAAGGAGCGCGGACAGCCATGTCCACGAGTCGGGAAGAGGGGATACGCGCGGACAAAGCTGTCAGCGCTCCGATTTCTGAGCGGCGCTGACTCCACATTTTTGATACAAGTGAGACTGTCTTGCGCTGCATGGGTGTTTTCATTTGAGCCCGGTGGAATTGAACTCTAGCCTCCCGCTCCATGAATGTTTTGGTCACTGGTGGCGCGGGATACATCGGTTCCGTCTGCGTAGAGGAACTGCTCAACGCGGGGCACGAAGTGGTGGTGTTCGATAACCTTTCAGAAGGTCACCGCTCCGCCGTTGATCAGAGGGCTCGATTTGTTTTGGGAGACCTGGGTGATCGCGCGGCAGTCGGAA
The DNA here is from genome assembly GCA_005777315.1 of Verrucomicrobiales bacterium. Taxonomy (GTDB): domain Bacteria; phylum Verrucomicrobiota; class Verrucomicrobiia; order Limisphaerales; family F1-12-MAGs170; genus F1-120-MAGs170. The sequence continues at coordinate 1,932 of SXMN01000137.1, read as the reverse complement.
GCTTGATGAGTGAGGTTCGGCCCGAAGCGGTCATTCATTTCGCGGCGAGCGCTCTCGTTGGCGAGTCGATGACCAATCCCGGGAAGTACTTTCGAAACAATGTCGCCAACGGCATCAACCTGCTGGATGCCGCGGTGGAGTCCAGGGTCCGCAAGTTTGTCTTCAGTTCCACATGCGCGAGCTACGGACCTCCGGATCGCGTGCCGATCACCGAGGACACACCGCAGCGTCCGATCAATCCCTATGGTGAATCCAAAGTGATGTTTGAGAAGATGCTGGGTTGGTATCGCCAGATTCACGGCCTGGAATTTGTCGTGTTCCGTTTCTTCAACGCAGCGGGTGCCAGCCAGAAGCTGGGCGAGCATCATCGCATCGAGACGCATCTGATCCCCAATGTGCTGAAGGTTGCTCTTGGCCAGGCTTCGCACTGTGAGATTTTTGGGACCGATTATCCGACGCCGGATGGCACGTGCATTCGGGATTACGTCCACATCGCGGACATCGCAAGCGCTCACATCCTCGCCATGGAACCGGGACGCCAGGGCTTCTTCAATCTTGGCAACGGCGCCGGGTGCTCCGTGCGCGAAGTCATCCAGGCGTGCGAAAAAATTTCTGGCAGGTCAATCGCAGTGATTGAGAAGCCGCGTCGTCCGGGCGATCCACCCAGTCTGGTTGCGTCGGCGGAGCGGGCGATGCGGGAGTTGAACTGGAAGCCGCGCTTCACCAAAGTCGAGGAGATCGTGGAAACAGCATGGAACTGGCACACCCGGCATCCGAAGGGTTACTGAGGAGACCGTGGGATAGGCTACAAATCTTGACGGCGGCACAGACGCATCTGCTTCATTGCTCGCTTGGTCGGAGGCCGCTGCGGGCATCCTTCCGCGTTCGCGCCTCGCATCTGCATCTGTGGCGCTCGCCATCATTCGCAGCCTATCCCACGGTCTCCTCAGTACGCGGATTAACTGCGCTAACTCATCAACTGACCGGAAACTTTACGGTGAACTTGGCGCCGTTCCCCGGCTCGCTTTCGCACCAGACCTGGCCGTTCATGGACTCAACCATGCGCTTGACGATCGACAAACCAAGGCCGGTCGAGCTTTCGCCACCGGTGGGTTTGGCGCTCAAACGGGCAAATTTCCCGAACAACTTCTTCTGATCCTCCGCGCTCAGGCCGGGACCCTCATCCTGAACTTCGATCCACGCCGAGTCGTTCGTCTTCTTGAGTCGCGCGAAGATTCTTTTTCCCGCTGGCGAGTACTTCACCGCATTGGACAGCAGATTTTCCAACACTTGAACCATGACGTGGGGATCCACGCTGACGCTGGCGGGGCCGGAGGCGGATTCGAGGTGAATTGCCTGCTGCTTCGCGGCGGCGTGAGGCTGTTGCGATTCCACCACGCTGCTCAGCACGACTGACAACTCCGTTGGCGCGAGGTTGAGTTTCATTTCACCTCGCTCAATGCGGTTGGCATCGAGAAGATTCTGGACCATCCCGGCCATGCGGGCCGCAGTGTCCTCGATCTTTTTGCCGTTGGCGTCGAGTTCCGCGGAGAATGCCGCCAGATCCTTCACGTGTCCCTGTTTCAACGCGGCGGCATCCTCCGAGATCATCTCCGCGTAACCCTTGATGGCGGAGAGCGGGTTCCGTAAGTCGTGCGCCGCGATTCCCATGAACTCGTTCTTCTCATCGTTCATTTCGCGAAGTCGTTCGCGGGCGTGCTTCAACTCGAGGTGGGTGCGGACGCGAGCCAGCAGTTCCGGCGCGTTGAACGGCTTGGTGATGTAATCCACGGCGCCAACCTCGAACCCGTTCACCAGATGCTCCATCTCATTGCTCGCTGTCAGGAAAATGACTGGAATCGCTTGCAAGGCCGGGTCCGCCTTCAGGCGTCGGCAGACTTCAAGCCCGTCCATCTCGGGCCTCATCAGATC
>SXMN01000136.1 GCA_005777315.1 Verrucomicrobiales bacterium | reverse complement strand
GAGATGCCGCGCATGGACGGACTCACCTTCCTCAAGCTCATCATGAAACACCGGCCCATGCCGGTGATCATCATGAGTTCGCTCACCACTGCGGGGTCTGGGAAAGTCCTCGAAGCGCTTCAAGCGGGCGCCGTGGATGTCGTAGCCAAGCCGGACGGTTCTTTCTCCGCGATAGGCGGCTCGGAACTCGCCGCAAAGATCAAGGCAGCCGCCCAATCGAAATATCGTCGGCCACCGGCAAGCCTCGTAACCGCCCCAACTCCGCAACCCATTCCCAAGCCCCCACCGCCTGCGCCTGCGGAACTGGCGACGCGTTTGGCCAGCCAACCATCGGCCCTTTCCCCTTCGAGAGCAAAACTTCTCCCCGAGGAACGGCAGCGGATGTATGCGCCGCGTCAGTTGATACTCATGGGCGCTTCCACCGGCGGCACGGAGGCTTTGAAACATGTCCTCACCAAACTCTCTGGCGACCTGCCGGGCATCTGCATCGTCCAGCACATTCCAGCATATTTCTCGCGGGCATTCGCCCAGCGTCTCAATCAGGTTTGCGAACTCGAGGTCCGGGAAGCCTGCCACAATGATCGCGTGGAGCCTGGTCTTGTTTTGATCGCCCCTGGAGGCCAGCACATGGTCCTCAAATGGCATTCCAGCCATTACACAGTCGAGCTGAACAACGGGCCGATGATTCACCATCAGCGTCCGGCTGTGGATATTCTCTTTGACTCGGCAATGAAAGCCGGCGCCGGACCGCACTCCCTTGCGCTGCTCCTGACGGGAATGGGTGCCGATGGAGCCTCTGGAATGCTGCATCTCAAAGAGGCGGGAACAACCACCATCGCGCAAAACGAAGAAAGCTGCGTGGTCTATGGCATGCCCCGCGAAGCCGTCCGCCTTGGCGCCGCGCAACATATCCTTCACCTCGATCACATGCCTGCTCGAATCGAGAAGTACGCGAATGAAGTCGCTCTGAAAACGACTGCCGCCACGGCCTGAATAAGTCCATGAGTTCCACCGAGCTAATTACTTGCGATGCCGGGTCGGAAAGCGCCCGGCTGGAAGTCCAGGAGGAGATCATCGTGCCTCCGTTGAATCCCCGGTCCCTTCACCAAGGATCGGGTCAGGAAATCCTTCTGATCGATGACGAACCGACCATCCTCCAAATTGCGGCCGCGATGCTGAAAAGACTCGGTTATGTCCCTTCCTGCTTTGAATCCCCCGAAGAGGCTGTGGAGGCGTTCCGCGCCAATCCCGACCACTATCACCTGGTCATCACAGACATGACCATGACTGGAATGCGAGGTGACGAAGTAGCCGCCATCCTTCGATCCTTGCGACCCGGAATTCCAATCATCCTCGCGACAGGCTACGGTTCAACCATCGGGGATGAGAATGCCTCGCAGATGGGTTTTGATCTCCTTCTTGCCAAGCCCTACCTGATGCCCAGCCTTGCTGAGTGCGTCGCGGAAGGCCTGCAAAAATATCGAGTTTGATCAGCTTCAAAGTGCCAGTGTCCTGATCCTGATCCTCCTGCCGCTCTTAAAGTACGTCTGAAAATGGAAGGTTGCGCGATGAGGGAGCAATGCTACTTTCGCTTCGCGTCCGGAATCTTGTTTCAGGCGCCCTTTTCGAAGGATGTTTGCCCGACAACCATTTCGATGTCACAAAGCGGAGTTCAGCCAGAGGCTGTCCGCGTTTACCCTGATCGAATTGCTCGTCGTCATCGCTGTCATCGCAATCCTGGCGGCGCTTCTCCTGCCAGCCCTTCCCGCGGCCAAGAATTCGGCGCGCTCGGCGCGATGCAAAAGCAATCTCCGCCAGATAGGAGTGGCGCAACAGCTCTACGTGATCGACCACTCCTCCTACCCTCTGCTTGGTTCGGTGGTCAGCCGGGCGAAGCCGGAGGGCGCAAAATGGTACGACGACCTCCATTCCTATACCGGGCAGGGCTGGACAAATGACCTCTACACTTGTCCAAGCTACAAAGGCTTTGTCTGGGACGGACGGGTGGATAGGAACTCGATTTATATTTCTTCGGGAAGCTACGGTTACAATGTCGGCACCTCGGATGAGTTTGGAGTCTTTCGATTTGGACTGGCCGGGAAGTTCAGTGGCGCAGGTGAGATCACGCAGACTGCCGTCAAGGAGAACGAAGTGCTTGTCCCAAGCAACCTGATCACTGTCGCGGATTCCTACTCCACTCTTTCACAGGAGAAGCGGATCATCGTAGCCGGCCTGGAAGCACTGTCGCGGAGACTTTTCTTCCCACAGATTGATGATGCCGAAGCAGGGGGCGAACTGACGGACAGCAAGCAGGCCGAGAAACGGCACAATGGCCGTTTGAACATCGTGTTCGGGGATGGCCACGTGGAAATTGTCGATGCCGAAAAACTGCTCATGAACCGGAACGACGACTGGTTGAAAAGGTGGCATATCGACAACCAGGCCCATCAGGAATTGTTCCGCTGAGTGGTTTTCGAATTTCCAGTTGATTCCCTTTCGGGCTCAAGCTAGAACCTCGGGCACAATTCCACCCGCCACCACCATGCCTTGGCCTCAAATTTACGATCCCCTTGGAAACTCCATTCTCTCGACGGTTGTGGCGATGCTTCCGATCGTGGTTCTCCTGGGAGCGATCGGCTTCTTGCATGTCCGCATCCATCTGGCCGCGATCGCCGGACTGGCCGTGGCATTGGCCGTCGCGATCGGGGCCTACCACATGCCGGTCACGGCAGCACTCGCCACGACGGCTTACGGCGCCGCCTATGGACTCTTCCCCATCGGCTGGATCATTCTCAATCTGATCTTCCTCTACTCGCTGACGGTGAAGAAAGGGCATTTCACCGTGCTGCGGGACAACCTCGCCACGCTCGCTCCCGACCGGCGGGTTCAGGTGATCCTGATCGCGTTCTCTTTCGGCGCTTTTTTTGAAGGCGCGGCGGGCTTCGGCACTCCGGTCGCCGTGACTGCCGCCATCCTGATACAACTGGGCTTCAAACCACTCGAAGCTTCCGGGCTCTCATTGATTGCGAACACCGCGCCGGTGGCATTCGGAGCGTTGGGCATTCCGATCCTTACCCTGGCGAACGTCACGGGAATGGATGCCATGCAATTATCGCAGATGGTTGGCCGGCAACTTCCCTTCTTCTCGTTGATCG
>SXMN01000135.1 GCA_005777315.1 Verrucomicrobiales bacterium | reverse complement strand
TGAAACTGGAGTGAGCGTCTCGGACGATGAACTGGCTCGCGTCCATATCACGCCAGCGAAGTTCCACGGGGAATGGAACTATGTCATCGAACCCCGTTAACTAACATTTGCTCAAGTTATTATTTCGCCCGCCCTTACCCTGCTTTCAAGCGGAAAGTTCCTCATGCTGATCCTCCTGGTGGTCGGTGTGGTGGTTGGCGCCATTGTTGCCCTGCTCCTCACCCGCTCCATCACGCGACCGGTCCATTCCGCCGTCTCGATCCTCCAGACCGCCGCTGATCATACCGCATCTTCGGTCTCTCAAATCTCCGCTGCCAGCCAGACGCTGGCGGAAGGCGCGAGCGAACAAGCCGCCTCGCTTGAAGAAACCAGCGCCTCTCTCGAAGAAATGGCCAGCATGACCAAGCGCAACGCGGACAACGCACAATCCGCAAAGTCTCTCGCCTCTCAAACGCGCATTGCCGCCGACACTGGCGCCGCCGACATGACCGAAATGTCCCGCGCCATGGATGCGATCAAGACTTCCAGCGTTGAAGTGGGCAAGATCATCAAGACGATTGATGAAATTGCGTTCCAGACGAACATCCTCGCGCTGAACGCCGCAGTCGAGGCGGCTCGCGCGGGTGAAGCAGGCATGGGTTTCGCCGTCGTTGCCGATGAAGTCCGCAACCTCGCCCAGCGCAGTGCTCAGGCTGCCAAGGAAACTGCCGCCAAGATTGAAGATGCCGTCCAGAAGAGCGATCGTGGTGTCCAGATCAGCGGAAAAGTCGGATCGAGTTTGCAGGAGATCGTAACCAAGGTGCGCCAGGTGGACGACCTGGTTGCCGAGATCGCCACCGCGTCGAACGAGCAAAGCCAGGGAATTGCCCAGGTCAACACAGCCGTGACTCAGATGGACAAGGTTACTCAAAGCAACGCGGCCAGTGCCGAAGAGAGCGCGGCGGCAGCGCAGGAGCTGGGTTCCCAGGCCACCGCACTCCAGGGTGCCGTTAATGGACTCAAACAATTGGTCGGCTCCGTTTCAGGGAGCAATCCCCAAGCTTCTGCGTCGCCCGTGACCAGCAAGCCTTCAAGTACATCCCGAACACGCACGGTTGCGATCAGTTCAGTCAAGGCCGGGCACAATGGCAACACGCGGAACACCTCGTCAGTGCCCCTTGTGTCCTCTTCCAAATCTTCCAACGAAAGCAAAGAGGCCGCATTACCGATGGCGGGCGATTTCAAGGATTTCTAACCAATCAGCGAAGACCAAAACCAAAACAACTAATGAAAAACATGAAAACACTACAAGCAACACTGGCTGCCGTTTTGCTCGGCACGACGGCAGTCCGCGCGGCTGAAACCGTGAATGTCGATGATCGGCTGAAAAAACTGGAGAAGACCGTCGATACCCTCCAGCAGGAGAACAAGGATCTGAAGGTCCAGCTCGGCTGGGATGCGAAGAATCCTGTCGCCTTCGTCAAAGCCGGCGGCAAGGAATCCAAGATCTCGCTCGGCGGATTTGTTCATGGCCAGGGTGAGTTTGGAGGAGTGCCGGATGCTCGCTTCGCCGGGATTAAAGACCGTTTCTTCCTGCGCCGCGCGCGGATCGCCGTCGCCGGCAGCTTCAAGGAACACTTCGATTTCAAGTTTGAGACGGATCTCGGGGCCAACTCGCTCAGTGAAAGGACGGGATACGCAGGGCAGTTGACCGACGCGTTTGTGAACTGGAATCGCTATGAAGCGGCCAATGTCAAGTTCGGCCAGTTCAAGGCGCCGTTCGGATACGAACAGCTCGTATCCGATACCAAGCTCCTGACCATCGAGCGTTCACTCTCGAACGATCGGCTCACCGACGGACGCCAGATCGGCCTGGGTGTGGCGGGCAATTTCTACAACAAACGGCTCGGCTACTCCGTCGGAATGTTCAACGGAACGAGCGTCAACAACAGCTTCAATGACAACGACAATTTCATGTATGTCGGACGTCTCACGGCCGTGCCTCTCGTCAAGAAGGTCGGCAAGGAAGAGCTCCGCTGGTCCATCGGGCTGGACGGCCTCTATGACGAAAACGCTGCTTTGAGCAGGGGTGGCGGTTTCGGGTTCGACTCGAATCTGACAACGGCGGGCACGGACAATCTGTTCACGGGCCATCGCACCGCGTTCGGCGTGGATTCTCAATTGAGCTGGGGACGATTCGGCCTCGAAGGCGAATTTCTCCGCGCGCAGTTTGAGCCGGCCAACGGTGTGCCCAGTGCTTCACTCGACGCCCAGGGCTGGTACGCCATGGGAACCTTCTACGTCCTGCCGAAGAAGCTCCAGGCCCTCTTGAAGTACGAGTCCTTCGATCCGAACCTCGACAAGGCTGGCAACAAATCTGAGACGTGGACGCTCGGCCTCACGTATTACCTCAAGGGTGACGATATCAAGTTCGCGGTGAACTACCTCCTCGGCGATCAGGGTAACGGCCTTGCTGATAATCAGGGTCGCCTCCTGACCCGGTTGCAGTTCGTGTTCTGATCAACGAACCGTTCGCTACTCAAAATCATTCAACATGAAAGCAAATCGTTTTCTCGCGCTTACAATCACAGCCCTCGTGGCCTTCACTCAGGCAAGCCGCGCCGCCGAGGCGTTGAGCGCCGACAATCAGGCCAAGGTGGATGCCAAGTTGAAAGTGATCCAGGCATGGGCGGCTGATCCAGCCGTCCTCAAGGCGCTCAAAGCGCACAATGGCGGGGTTTCCGCCGATCAGGCGGCAATGAACCAGGACAAATGGAAGTCATTGACTGTCCTTGATCCGTTCGTGCGCAGCTTCTCCAAGAATGAAGCGGGTGAATTCCTCAAAGCCAAGAAGGACGAATCCGTCTCGGAAGCGTTCCTCTCGGGTGTTGATGGAACGAAGGTCGCATTCCTGGCCAAGCCCACCAACTGGTCGCATAAAGGCAAAGCCAAACACGATGAACCGGTTGCCGGCAAGACCTGGCAGGGGCCGGTCGAAGTGGACGAGTCCACCGGCCTGCAACAGGTGCAGGTGGCCGTGCCCGTCATCGATGGCGGCAAGTCCATCGGATCGCTGGTTGTTGGATTGAGCGTGTCAAAACTCGGCAAGTAATTCACAGGCGCCACCCCGGTTGGCCGGGGCGGCGCTCTTTTCGGCGACAGGCTCCATTTATGAAGATAAAGAGCATCCCCCGCCAGCTCCTACTGTTGCTGTCTTTGGCCATCGGGGTGGCTGTGTTCACATCTGCGGCCTTTTACAGCACCTTGAAGAAATCGCTCAAGGATTCGACACTCATGACACGCTCAGTCATGGAAGAGCTGGATGGCAATTATGAATTGCTGTCGCGTTTCTCCGCAGGCCAGAGCGCTCTCCAAAGCCTCCTGAGTCAAAAGGATCCCGATGCGCTTGAGGCTGGCATCAAACAACTCGAATCGAATCAGAAGGAGACGCTGGATTTCATCTCCGCCCGCGGCGAGGCCGGCCGGCCCATTCTTGATCCGTTCAATCGCCTCTCCGAACAAAGCAAGCTGGTGATCAACCAGTTGCTCACCGGGAACGGCAGTGCGGCGTACGAACTCTTTCTTTCGGCTTACAGTCCGCAATACGAAACCGTTCTCAAAGCGGCGCGGGAATTTCAGAAACAGGCTCAGAAACTCACCACCCTCCGTCTTGGCGAGCAGGAGCAAAAGATTTCCACCGCAGTTCGCTGGCGGGCCACCGGCATCGGAGTCCTTCTTCTGGCGCTGACGATCACTGGCTGGCGCATGAAACGCGGGATCGCCCACGGCCTTAACGAGATTGTTTCCCATCTTTCCACCGTGAGCGAAATGCTCGCATCCAACTCAGCACAGATCACCGGCGCCGCACAGTCCCTCGCCGAGGGAGCCAGTGAACAGGCCGCATCACTCGAAGAAACGAGCGCCTCTCTCGAAGAAATGTCCAGCATGACCAGGCGCAATGCTGACAATGCTCAGTCCGCCAAAACCCTCGCCGCGCAGACCCGGGCCGCCGCCGAGACTGGAGCCGGTGACATGACGGCAATGTCGGGCGCCATGGACGCCATCAAGGTCTCCAGCGGCGAAGTCGCCAAGATCATCAAGACCATCGATGAGATTGCTTTTCAAACGAACATCCTTGCCTTGAATGCGGCTGTCGAAGCCGCACGGGCAGGTGAAGCCGGCATGGGATTCGCCGTCGTTGCTGATGAAGTTCGCAATCTCGCCCAGCGCAGCGCCCAGGCCGCGAAGGAAACCGCCGCCAAGATCGAGGACGCCATCCTGAAGAGCGACCGTGGGGTGGAGATCAGCGGCAAGGTCGGGGCGAGTCTCCAGGAGATCGTGGCCAAGGCTCGCCAGGTGGATCAGTTGGTTGCCGAGATTGCCACTGCCAGCTCGGAACAGAGCCAGGGCATCAGCCAGGTCAACACCGCCGTCACTCAGATGGACAAGGTGACCCAGAGCAACGCGGCAAGTGCCGAGGAGAGTGCGGCTGCGGCTGAAGAGCTAAATACCCAGGCTGCCTTGCAAAAGTCGGCCGTGAATCAACTGCTCGCGCTTGTTGGAGGTTCCGGTCGTCAACGGAAGGAGCCATCTCCGACGCATAAGCACGGCTTGCCGGAAGTGTCTCCGTTGGATTCGGCACGCGTTTCGCATTCAAGAAATACTCCAACCACAGGCCTGAGCGTGCCACATCCAGTCCCTTCACGGCAGGGGGCCATGACCACTCAAAACGGCGAACTTCCGATGGTGGGCGGATTTAAGGATTTTTAATACTGAAGGAATCCCATTCTCAGCCGATATGTTGTCCACACAGCAAACATGAGTGCCACAAAAGTCATTGATCCGGAAATGACAACAGCGAGTGTTCAAGGTGCAAAGCGAGTTGGTACCTTGGATCTCGGCTGGATTCATGGAGTGACCGGCAATTTTCAGACAGGCTCTAAGATCAAGGACGCCTTCAAGATGGACCTGAGCCGCGTCGTCGATGACATCAACCATTTTTCATGCACTTCCCTTTGATGCAACCTTTCCCTCAAACCAAAACTAAAAACCAAAAGCCATAACTGACAAAATAAAATGAAAATCAAAATGAAAATACAAACCTTGGCCGCCATTGGAATCGCCCTCGGTATGAGTTTCCTCGCTGGCCGCGCCCTGGCGGAGTCCAACGCTGAGTATGCCCCCAAGGTCAAGGAAGCCATGAAAGAGTTGGTGAGTGAATCAGGCAAGATAGGTGCGGCAAAACTGGATGGGTCTGCGCTGATCTTTGGCAGCACCAAGATGAATGGAAATTATGCCCTCGTGGACAGTTTGAAGGAAAAATTCAAATGCACAGCCACCTTCTTTGTGAAGAAAGGTGAAGGATTCATTCGCGTCTCAACCAATGTCATCAAGGATGATGGCAGTCGCGCAGTAGGCACACAACTCGATCCCAAAGGGCCGGCCATAGCCTCCATCAGCAAGGGAGAGGCTTACTACGGCATCGCCGATATTCTCGGAAAGAAATACGAGACTGGCTACGAGCCGATCAAGAACGCCTCCGGTGAAACCGTTGAAGTCTTTTATATCGGCTATCTTCTGCAGTAGTCGCCGGACGAACGCACTGTTCAGTGCATGTGGGTACACTGAATTTACGCTGATTTGACCATGAAACTGAGTCTGCGAAACAAACTGCTGGTTTCTTTTGCCGCGGTCCTCCTGGTGACCGCCATCACCGGGCTGGTGACTTTGTTCATTGCAAGGGACAACGAACGTTCCGCGCGTCTCCTCTCGAACGAAAACGTGCCATCAGTGTCGCTCGCAAACAGCCTGGAGCGGGAGGCGTTGAAGATGTCGTCGATCCTGATCGACTACACCTACAACGACAACGAGTCCGTCCTTGAGGCGAGTCTCCTGCACCTCGCGGCCATCAAAAAACTGCTCGAAGAAGGAAAGCAGATCAGCGGCGGAACGAGCAGGCTGGCGGCTCTTCGAGGCGCCGTTCAAGAAGCGGACAAGGCGGTGGAACAGTATGAAAAACTCACGGCGCAACGCCGCGAGTTCACTCGTGAACTCATGGCAGACTGGGCTTTGGCGGACAAGGAGGGTGCCAGGCTCATTGAACATCTCTCGGAATTTCTCAAAACTCAGCAATCCGCGATGAAGGGCGAGATCGATGCCAGCGTCGATGCCGATCAACTCGCGTTACGCCTCAACAGGATCGACCTCTCCGGCCAGGCTCTTTCGCTGGCGAATCAGATCATCGCCATCCGCCTTGCCGCTCAGTCGGAGAGGAACATGGAGAAACTGGCGGGAGTTGAGAAGAAACTCGAAAGCCTGGATCTGTTGATGGCGGGTCTCGTCAAAATTCTTGACTGGGAAAAAGACAAGGAACGTTTGAAACAATGCCGTGAATCCGGCGCGACCTACAAGGCGGCGATGCGCAAGACCATTGAAAAATGGGCCCAACGGGATGAAGCAGCGCGACTTCAGGGGCAACTGGCCGCCAAAGTCGTGGCCGATGCAGAGAACATCGCCAAAGTGGGCCTTGAAGCCGCCACATCCGTCTCGGCAGGCGTCGCCCGGTCCATGAGCCAGTCCGTGCTTGTCATCCTGATCGGACTGGGAGTGGCCATCGCCGTTGGGGTGGTGGTTTCCATCGCTTTTTCCAGCAGTCTTGTCACCACTTTGAAGCGGATCAGCGAAAAGCTGAACACCGGCGCCCGATCCGTTACTTCAGCCTCCGGCCAGATTTCCTCGGCCAGCCAGACGCTGGCGGAAGGCGCGAGCGAGCAAGCCGCTTCTCTCGAAGAAACGAGCGCATCGCTCGAGGAGATGGCGAGCATGACCAAGCGCAATGCGGACAACGCTCAATCAGCGAAGACTCTCGCTGCCCAGACCAGGGTGGCTGCCGAAGCCGGCGCGAGTGACATGACCGCCATGTCGGGCGCCATGGACGCCATCAAGGTCTCCAGCGGCGAAGTCGCCAAGATAATCAGGACCATCGATGAGATCGCTTTTCAAACAAACATCCTCGCCTTGAATGCGGCTGTCGAAGCCGCACGTGCGGGTGAGGCTGGCATGGGATTCGCCGTCGTTGCTGATGAAGTTCGCAATCTCGCCCAGCGCAGCGCTCAAGCCGCGAAGGAAACCGCCGCCAAGATCGAGGACGCCATCCAGAAGAGCGATCGCGGCGTGGAGATCAGCGGCAAGGTCGGGACGAGTCTCCAGGAGATCGTGGCCAAGGCTCGCCAAGTGGATCAGTTGATCGCGGAGATTGCCACTGCCAGCTCGGAGCAGAGCCAGGGCATCAACCAGGTCAACACGGCCGTTACGCAGATGGACAAGGTGACCCAGAGCAATGCGGCCAGTGCCGAGGAAAGTGCGGCGGCAGCCCAAGAACTCACCTCGCAAGCCAGCACGCTGAGCGAAGCAGTGGATGATCTCAGAAGGATGGTGGGCGGTGGCGGGAGAACTGCCAAGGCGAAGAATGTCCCCGTTTCCAGTGCAAACCTGCCAGCAGCGACAGCCCAGCCACTCAACACGGCAGCTTCAAAGCCCGCAAAATCGCCAGGCTCCTTGGTTCCCAAACGGAATGGTCACGCTCCCCTGCGGTCCGCTACGGCGGCGGGCATTGATCTGCCGATGGGTATCGAAGGCGGTTTCAAGGATTTCTGAGCGTATTCAGATTCCTCCTGCTGCGCTCGCGCCCGCGCCAACCGTAAGGTCCGCGGGTGTTTTGGCTTTTTCAGGATTCGGCTTCCAACCCGCATTTTTCACACCCTGCGGAGGCGAAACAGGAACACGCCGGCGAGACGCCAGCGCTCCCAGGTCAGGTTCATGGAGAGATCCCTGTTCCTTGCGGATCTGCTCACCAACCATGAACCAATGCGGGGTTGATTCAGCACTGAGTTTTTGAGGACACAGAGGACTTGAAACCCGACTGTCTGTTTCCTTCAAGACTCTGTGCTGAAACTGGCGGTGCATGGGGAGTGCGAAATCTCGGGCTAAGGGCGAGCGAAATAATAACTTGAGCAAATAGGCTGGCTTTTGAAACGGATCGAGAGATAAGCTCGAAGGATCCGGCTCAAGATCATCATCGCCCAGGTCAGGAGAAAGTATCGGCAATTGTCCGTGCGGATGGAC
>SXMN01000134.1 GCA_005777315.1 Verrucomicrobiales bacterium | reverse complement strand
TCGTCCATCCGCACGGACAATTGCCGATACTTTCTCCTGACCTGGGCGATGATGATCTTGAGCCGGATCCTTCGAGCTTATCTCTCGATCCGTTTCAAAAGCCAGCCTATTTGCTCAAGTTATTATTTCGCTCACCCTAAGGATCAGCCGAGATAACCAGCTTGACCCATGCAAAGATCACGCTAGGCTACTGCTAACCGCGACAGACCAATCGGTTACAGTCGAAACCGTAACTCAACTACTCTATGACAAAGCGTGACTTGGTAGTGCGAATCAGTGAGGAAACGGGTTTGGTGCAGCAGTCGGTCCTCGATATCGTTCAGAAAACGCTCGATTACATTGCAGAGGCCGTTGCTCAAGGCAAGAAGGTCGAACTGCGCAACTTCGGCGTATTCGAAGTCAAGATCCGACGTGCGCGTGTCGGAAGAAACCCAAATTCGCCGGAAGCTGACGTGCGAATCCCGCCGCGCGCAGTCGTTAAGTTCAAACCTGGAAAGGAAATGCGCGACGCCGTTCTCAAGCTCACTCCGCAGGATGCAAGCACTCCTGCGCCAGCTTCGGCACCCGCCACGCCCCAGCCGTAATGTGCGACGCTTCGGTTTCGCAAGGCGCCCGGCCCGAACGGAGCGCCTTTTTTGTTTGCTCAAATAATGGATCACTTACCCGGTTTTCGCGATTTCTACCCCGAACCTCTCCCCGGCACGGATGCCTGGAGTGCTGACCTGCGCAACCATATTTTCGCCTGCTGGCGCAAGACAGCTCGCTGCTATGGATTCAGGGAATATGACGGCCCTCCACTGGAAACCTTGGAGCTTTACACCACCAAGAGCGGTGACGAAATCGTCGGGCAGCTCTATAATTTTTCTGATAAAGGTGACAGGGCGGTGGCATTACGGCCGGAAATGACGCCGACGCTGGCCCGAATGATCGCGGCTCATGCGCGTAACTACAAGAAACCGATCAAGTGGTTTGCCGTCCCGCAGTTGTTCCGTTACGAGCGCCAGCAAAAAGGCCGCCTTCGCGAGCATTTCCAATTCAATGCCGATATCATCGGGGAAACCGATCCAGCCGCCGACGCAGAGATCATCGCACTGGTCGTCGATTCACTTCGTTCGCTTGGCCTGACTGCTGAGGACTTCTACATCCGGCTCAGTTCCCGCAACGCCTGGCAACAGTTCTATCAAACGAAATGCTCTGACGCTTCGAAGGCTTATGAATTTTATCAGATCGTGGACAAGCTCGAACGCGAGGATCCCACCCAGAGCGACAGCCGGCTGAAGGCACTTGGCTTTACTTTCGACGACGTTCGCAAGTTCATCACTGCCGGCACCCCGACCCAGGAGCTGGAATCGATTCTCCTAAACCTTCAAGCACGCGGCTTGGGCGGTTTCATCAAGATCGACTATGGCGTGATTCGCGGGCTGGCTTATTACACTGGACCGGTCTTTGAGGCATTCGACAAGAAGGGCGAGTTTCGCGCCATTGCTGGAGGAGGGCGCTACGACAATCTGGTGAAGCTGATTTCCGGAGGCAAAGTGGATTTGCCGTGCATCGGATTTGGAATGGGTGACGTAGTTCTAGCCGAACTGCTCAAACACCGAAACCTCGTTCCAAAGTTTGATTCGCACCTCGACGCGTTTTGCCTGATCGAGGATGAAACACAGCGTTCAGCAAGTCTGAAACTTGTCCAGGACTTGAGGCAAGCCGGCCTCGCCGTCGATTTCCCCTTCACGCCAACGAAGCCGGACAAGCAATTCAAACGCGCCCTCGAATCCAACGCCCGGCACACGATCAAGCTGGATGCCTCCAGTGTCTTGAAGATCAAGAACCTCACCACTCGCGAGGAAATGAGCGTTGCTCCCAATGATGCAATCCGTTGCCTGTCTGCCGTGCTTTCGTGACCATGTCAGCCGTTCGTCCATGACGGAAACGAGTCCTGCCAAGGAAAAGTTGGACTCCTTCTGGGCACTTCGTCATCTTACGCATCAATTTTAACGGCATCGCTATGCGCACATTGGTTATTGGCATCGACAGCGGCACTCAATCCACAAAGGTTCTCGTCGTGGATGCCCGGAACGGCAGTGTTCTGGGAACGGCTTCGCAATCTTATGATTTGATCCAGGGTTTACCCCACGGAGCGAAGGAGCAACATCCCCACACCTGGCGCGACGCGACTGCGAAATCCATCAAGGTTGCGCTCAAGGCGGCGAAAGCCACCGCTGCCGAAGTCAAAGCCATCGGTGTAAGCGGACAGCAGCACGGGTTTGTCCCGCTCGACAAATCGGGTGAAGTCGTCCGACCTGCCAAACTCTGGTGCGACACGTCCACCATCGCGGAATGCGAAGAGATCACGGCGAAGAATGGTGGATTGAAATCCACCATTCGGGCTATCGGAAATGCCGTCCTGCCGGGATTTACCGCTCCAAAGATTCTCTGGCTCAAGAAGCATGAACCAAAGAACTACAACCGCCTTGCGACGGTTCTTCTGCCGCATGATTACCTCAATTTCTGGCTGACAGGCGGGAAAGTCATGGAATATGGGGACGCCAGCGGCACGGCCCTTCTCGACGTGAAGACGCGAAAATGGTCCGACAAGGTTCTCTGCGCCATCGATCCTGCACTTGCAGGCAAACTACCACGGTTGATTTCCAGTGATTGCCCGGCTGGATACCTGAGCGGAACCACCGCCAAATCATTGGGGCTCTCCACGGACGTTCTCGTCAGCGCAGGGGGGGGCGACAACATGATGGGCGCCATCGGCACCGGCAACACGCGCGACGGAGTCATCACCGCGAGCTTCGGAACCAGCGGCACCATCTATGCCTGCTCCGAAAAACCGGTGATTGATCCCCAGGGCGAGATCGCCGCCTTCTGCGACTCCACGAATCGCTGGCTCCCCTTGCTTTGCACGATGAACGTTACCGTCGCCACCGAGATGGTCAGACAGGATTTTGGATGGTCGCACGAGAAGTTCGCGGCCGAAGCAGCCAAGGCTCCGGCCGGCTGCAACGGCTTGATGCTTCTGCCGTACCTCGAAGGTGAACGGACTCCGAACGTTGCCAGCGGCACAGGTGTGTATTTCGGGGTCAACACCCGCACGTTCACCGCCCAGGCATTTGCGCGTGCCGCCATGGAAGGAGTCACGCTCGGAATGAACTACGGCTTGCAACGCCTGGCGCAACTCGGAGTGAAGCCGCGCCAGATTCGCGCTACCGGTGGCGGTGCCAAATCCAAACTTTGGCGCAGGATCATGGCGGACATCTTCAACGCGGAAGTGGTGACGCTGAAAGTCAGCGAAGGCGCGGCCTACGGAGCCGCGCTTCAATCGCTTTGGTGCTGGCGGCGGGACGCGGGTGAGCAGATCTCGATCAGCGACATCACGGATCAATTTGTTCAAGTAAACCATTCTGAAACCGCGTTGCCTAAAGACGCCAACGTGGCGGTCTATCAGGAGCTTCAGGAGCTTCAAAATGACGTCTCGAAGTCTCTCCGTGGCGCGTTCGACAAGCATCGGCAATTTGTTCTGCGCTGAAAACTCACGGCCAATTTCAGTATGCCAATTGACAGAGTTTAGCTGGATTTGCTCCCTTCATCGACACACTATTGCCTCAGGTATGAAATTGATTCTGATTCCGCACACCGTAACGCTCACGAAGGCCATCGAAGATCATGTCGTCAGCCGCATCGAACAACTCGAGCACCTCGACCGGTTCGCCATCGACGCGCGCGTGACCCTGGAACATAACAGCACGAAGACCAACGCCAGGGCCTTCAAGTGCTCCATGCGCCTTTCAATGCCTGGGCCTGACCTCTTCGCTGAAGATTCCGAGAGCGATCTCTATGCTGCCATCGATCTGGTCGCAAAAAAGATCGAGCAACAGATTCGCAAGCGCCACAGCAAGTACAAGGCTCGGAGCCATACCGATGCCGCCGCAAAAAAACGCAAGCGGCAGGATGCCGGCCTCTGAAGCCGCGCTCCTTGTAAGCCGGTCGAACCTGGCGCAAACTCGATTCTGGACTGAGCGGGTTCCGACGTACTCCAGTTGGTCTGGGCTCAATACCGGATTCGCCCACGAAACGTTCGTGGCAGCCATTCCCTGCCAGTGCGTGCGAGGTTGTGGATGGACTGTTCTGAGCCGAGATCACGGCATTGCCCCGTCTGGAATTTTTGAGCCATGCTTCTTCGAGCCCACACCGTTCTGCCCGTATCGAATCCACCCATCAGCGACGGCGCAGTGCAGGTCGAAGGCAATAGAATCGTCGCGGTCGGTCGATGGGCTGACATGATCCAATACTCTGGTGAGCGCATTGATCTCGGCGCTTCAATTCTTCTGCCAGGCTTGATCAACGCCCACTGCCATCTCGATTACACGGCGATGGCAGGAATGATTCCACCACCGAGAAAGTTTCCTGATTGGATCGGGGCCATCCTTGGCCTGAAAGCGGAATGGAGTTATTCGGAATACGCGGAGTCGTGGCTACAGGGGGCCCGCATGTTGATCGAATCAGGCACCACAACCGTGATGGATATTGAAGCAGTGCCCGAGCTCCTTCCTGAAGTCCTGCAATCCACGCCACTTCGCGTCCTCTCGCTTATCGAGATGACGGGGGTGAAGTCACGAGCTGTTCCGGGCGCCATTCTTCAAGAAGCCCTTCAGCACGTCCGCCGACTTCCACACAACAGCGGCGTCGGTCTTTCTCCCCACGCTCCATACTCCACCGCTGTGGATCTTTTGAAACTCACCGCGTCCAAAGCGCGCGAGCGAAAATTGCTGATTTCCACGCACGTCGCCGAATCCGCCGCCGAATTTGAAATGTTCATGTACCGACGCGGTCCACTCTTTGAGCTGCTCCACAGCCAGCGCGACATGAGCGACTGTGGACAAGGCTCCCCGGTGCAACACATCGCACAATGCGGCTTGCTGGGCTCCAGCTTTCTCGCGGTTCATGTGAATTACCTTTGGGACCGTGATGCGATGTTGCTTGGTGAAAGCGGAAGTCATGTCGTTCACTGTCCGCAAAGTCACCAGTACTTCGGACACCGCCGCTTCCCCCGTCACGAACTGGAACGCGCTGGCGTGAATATATGTCTTGGCACTGACAGCCTCGCCAGCACCAGGACCATGCGCAGAAAGCTGCCCAAGCTGAATATGTTCAGCGAGATGCGGGCGATGGCTTCGTCTTCGAGTGATCTTGCGCCACGCACGCTCGTTCAGATGGCCACGCTCAACGCCGCCCGCGCACTTGGTCGAGCCGGCAGAATCGGCGAAATCACCCCCGGTGCCTTCGCAGACCTGATTGCCATACCGTGTATTACGGGGAGTCCCGATCCATACGAGACCGTCTTGAACCACCAAGGTTCCGTGGCGGCATCGATGATCAATGGCCAATGGGTAATGACTCCGGACAATTCCTGAACCTTGGATCCAGCCTTCGTTCGTCGCAGCAACATCCTAACTTCTTGGCACGCTGACGGAATTTCAATAGCATCCACCCGTGCTCGTGTTCCTGAGACTGGTTGGAATGCTAAACGCCGCCGTCTGGCTTGGCGCTGTTGTGGTGCATGTTTGCGTTTCCATTCCGGCGTTTGTCTCGGGACCGATGTTACGGTTGCTTCCGATATCCCATGCCGGAGCTGTCGAGCTGGTTTTCAGTGGCCGTTTTTATCAATTTGAATACTGGTGCGCCGGCATTGCGGTGGGGCATCTGCTGGCGGACTGGCTCTACACAGGGAAGCCGTTGCGGAAGTGGTCGAGTTATGTTTTGGGAGTGATTGCAGGGACGGCTTTGTTGAGCGGAACATTGTTGCTCCCCAAAGCGCAGCAGCTTCACCTGGAAGCATACGGGATGAGGTCCACGCCACAGCAACGGCAGCGAGCTGCCAAAGCGTTCAAGAGTTGGGAGGTGGTAATTCATTCCGCCAACGTGATTACTCTCATCGGAATCACGGCCTATTTCTGGCAAATCAGTGCTGGCGGAACCGGCGCGCGCTTCGGCGGTGGCTCCAAGTTTCGGGGATTGACAAAGAGCGGTGCCTAAGTGTTTGTTTGGGAAACGGCGTTAAGCGTGACGCCACAACATGTGGAATCGTGTATGATCTCAAACGAACGGCCATCACCTTATGGACATCGCTCATCCTCTTTTCATCACCCACCCAAGCCGCCCATGGCGGAGGAGACGCTCAAAACCGAAGTCATCCAGATTGAGCGAAAGTCGTTTGTCTTTACGCTAAAGGAGAATCCCCGCGGACGGTTTCTCCGGATCACGGAAGATGTGAACGGACGTCGGGATACGATCATCATTCCAGCACCGGGCCTGGAAGACTTTCGCCGGACCCTGGAAGACATGGTGCGTGCTGCGGGAGAAATGCCCGCGAAGGAAGAAGCCTGAGCCGCCTCGATGCAGCGGTTTCCGCGGTCCCGGTTTCGGCTGGTTTATCAAGCCCCGTTTGAAGGCGGGGCTTTTTGTTTTCTCGTGCGGATGCGTGGCGCATCGCCCCACAATTCCTCAAGTTTGTAATGATCCCGGACGTCCGAGCGCATCACATGAACGATGACATCGAAGTAATCCAGAACCACCCAGGCGGTTTCGAGGGAGCCATCACGGGCACTTGGCACGATGCCGTGCTCGATCTTCAAGGTGTCGGCAATTTCATTCACGATCGCCCGTAGATGCGGCTCGCTGGTCCCTGTTGCCACGACGTAGTAATCGGTCACATCCGATACTTTTCTCACATCCAGGATCGTAATTTTCTCCGCCTTTTTATTTTCCGCCAGCTCCCGGCAATGCCGGGCCAATGCTCTTGAATCCATGTCCTTCACAGCTTGTGTGAACATTCGCTAAAGATAAAGTCGATTATTCCGTATCGCCTCCTCCACCGCTGGAGGGACGAGCCATTCGATGGAATGCCCGCTCCGGACACGCTCTCGTATTTGGGACGAGGAAACGCCGAGTGGAAAGCCGGCGAGCGACCGCACTCGAAATGGAGCCGCCACAGGCGCCATTGGCTCTCCGGGTCGGGGAATGACCACAAATTCAACAAGGCGCGCAAGTTCGGCGGACTCACGCCATTTTCCAAGGAACGGCACGTGGTCGGCGCCAATGAGGTAATGCAGTTGGGCTGATGGAAGCCTGCGCGCATAGCTCCGAACCGTTTCGATGGTGAACGACATCCCACCTCGAAGGATTTCCTGATCGTCGATTTCAGCCCAATTTCGCCCCGCCAACGCCAGCCGGACCAGGCGCAATCGTTCGTTCGATGGAGCAAGAATTCGTTCCGGTTTGAACGGTGATTGCGAAGCGGGAATGAAGACCACGCGATCCAGCCCGAGTTCCTCCAGAGCCGCCTGCGCCACCAACAGATGACCCATATGCACCGGATCAAACGAACCTCCGTAAAGACCAATTTTCATCTTCAATAATGTGACTCAGCAGCAACGGGTGGCTCCCGGACCAAAGCGCGCCTCTGAAGCCCGCTTGTAAGCTTCGCCGCGCTCCAGTGGCTCGCGCTTCAGACCACCTGCCAGAAGATCCACGCGGAGCGGTTGCTCGCAGACATTTGTGTGCTGTTGAGCGCGATCCACAGCAGCTTCGCCGGAGATTTCCTTCAGCAATGACAGAGCCAGCGCGAATAGAGCGAACAGGCTCGACCTCTTTCCTTGGACCAGCGCGTAATCAGGAAGCCAGGTGGGTTCGGTTTCGCGCAACTCGCAAAGCTTCTTTTCGGCAATCAACAGCACCCATTCACGCAGTGAGATCAGAAATATCGAAACCACCAGTATCAGAAAAAATCCAGTAACCGCCGCGTCAAGGTAGGCATTGAAGGCTTGCTTCTTCAGTTGTTCAATCTGTTTGGACAGAGTTGTCGCCACACTGCCAGTTGCTGCTGCAGACTGCTTGCCCATGTCGTCGGCTTTACTGAACATCGTCCGGCCTTGCGCGATGAAGCCTATCCTCGGATCACTGTGCCAGATCTTTTGCACCGCAGCCGTTCCCGTCACCACCAACAACCACAGGAGCGGCACAAGGGTCACCAACGCCAAGGCCGGACGGCTCCGGCGAACACCAATGGCGGATCCTTTCGTCTCAATGGAAGATCCTGGGCCATGTGCCGGCCGAAGCGCCATTTTCAGAATCACCGTCGTCGCCAGGCACAAAGCGGTTGCCGCAAGAAGTTGATTTGCTATTCCAAAGATTGGCCAAAGAGCCTTGATGCCTCCATCAGGATCATAAACCGCCTTGATCAAAAAATACCCCCACAAGCCGACCACCAGACCGCTCGCAAGGATGTTTGCGATGATGTTCCGTACGTCGCCAAGCGGCTTCCACACATGGCCCAACGCGTCCTGTAATAGATACCGGCCTATGCGCGTGCCCGCGTCAAGCGTGGTGAGAATGAAGAGTGCTTCAAACATCAGCGCGAAGTGATACCAGATCCCCAACCATCGATCACCCGTCACTTTGCTGAAGAGATTTGCCATGCCCACCGCTAGGGTTGTCGCGCCTCCCGTCCGGCCATAGAGCGACTCCTCCTGCACCTCGCGCGCCAGCTCGGACATCCGGTCCGTCGTCACCGCGAACTCAGGGCCGAAACTATTTACCCGCGCCACCGTCGCGCTGGCGATCGCCTCTGCATCAGCGCCGGGCACTTTGATATTCATGCTTAGATAGACGCCTGGCTCAAGTGTGCAGGCCGCGATCATAGCCATGATAGCCACCAGCGATTCGAGGAGCATCGCGCCATAACCGACGGGGCGCGCGGTACTCTCCCGCGTGATGATCTTTGGCGTGATACCGCTGGAGATGAGGGTGTGAAATCCGCTGATCGCTCCGCATGCAATGGTGATGAAACAGAACGGAAACAATTTGCCAGGCACCACCGGTCCGGAGCCGTCGATGAACCGGCTCACCGCAGGCATCTTTAACTCCGGCAACACGAGCAAAACTCCCAGAGCGAGCAGGAAGATTGTTCCCAGCTTCATGAACGTGCTCAAGTAATCCCGTGGCGCCAGGAGCAGCCATACAGGCAGCACGCTCGCTAAGAACGCATAGATGATCACCGCCCACGCCAGCGTCGGAGCCCCCAATTTGAAGATCCCCTTCAGGTCCGGATGCTCCCCCACAAACTGTCCACCCCAAACCGCGAGCAGCAACAGCGCGACTCCCATGATCGAAGCCTCCAATACTTGCCCCGCCCGCACCCACCGCAAATAGCCGCCCATCAAAATCGCGATCGGAATCGTGGCACCCACGGTAAAGACACCCCAGGGACTTTCAGCCAGCGCGTTGACTACCACCAGCGCCAGCACCGCAAGCAGGATGATCATGATCGAGAGAATGGCGATGACGCCGATCAACCCTGCCGCGTGGTTCAATTCCTCCCTGACCATCTGCGCAAGCGATTTTCCGTCCCGCCGCATGGACGCAAACAAAATGACAAAATCCTGCACCGCTCCGCCCAGTACCACACCAATCAATATCCATAAAGTTCCCGGCAGATAACCGAACTGTGCCGCCAGCACCGGCCCCACCAACGGCCCCGGTCCCGAGATGGCCGCGAAATGATGTCCGAACACGATCCACTTGTTCGTCTTCACGAAATCACGACCGTCCTCATGCACTTCGCATGGCGTCGCCCGGCGGTCGTCGAGCGCCAGAATCCGGGCCGCAATCCACTTCGAGTAGAACCGGTAGCCGATGGCGTAGGTGCAGACGGCCGCGATCAGGATGTGCGCTGAATTGACCGGTTCTCCGCGCTTCACCACGAGTGTGGCATAAGCGAATGCACCCAGTACCGCCACCGCGAACCAGAACAGGCCGCAAATCATCTTCTTCATAAGCAAGGTCATGGCGAGGATATGCAAAGAAGCCAGCGGGCCACCAGTTCCGATATTTTGCTGCGAGAAACTACTGAACTCGTGGAAAACTCAGCCTACTGCGACTTCATGAAAAAGCTCCGCTGTTTATCGCTGATGGGGAGGGCGAGGCGCTCCATCACTTGAAGCATGTCTTCCCACACCAGTCGCTTCTTTGACGCGTTCTCCGGGCGGAGCAGGAAGGAAGGATGAAACGTAGGCATCACCGGGATGCCGCGATATTCCCGCCAGTTGCCTCGCAGTCTGGTGATGCCAGCCATTTCGAGATTGAGGAGCCCTTCCACCGACGTGGCGCCGAGCGCAACGATGACCGACGGTCGTATGATCTCAACCTGCCGGCTCAGGTGCAGAATGCAGGTCTTCATCTCCTCGGGAGTCGGCTTGCGGTTGCCATACGCCTGGCCCGGTGTGTCCGGGCGGCATTTGAGAATGTTGGCGATGTAAACAGATTCGCGTGTGAGGCCCATCGCGACGATGATTCTGGTGAGCAATTGCCCTGCGACACCTACGAATGGTTCTCCCTGCGTGTCTTCTTCCGCGCCTGGCGCCTCGCCGACGAACATCAGGCTCGCATTCGCTGATCCGACGCCGAACACGACGTTCTTCCGCGAACCGGCAAGATGCGGGCACTTCACACAAGCCATTGCCTCAGCGCGGAGCTGCGCGAGCGTCGCAGCCTTTTCCTCAGGTGTGAGAGCGGAGGTGGCCGGCAGCGGTTCGCCAATTGTCGCTGAAGGTATGAGAGGAGAAGTTGAAATGCGTGGATCCGGCCTTGTCGTGCCAGCCGCTGGTCGAATTGATGGCAACGTTGCCACAGCAGAAGCAGGCGTAGTGGCGGATTGTGCCGCGGTTGGTCTGGCTGGACGCCCCGCCATGTCGAGTGATGCCAACGCCTCCGGAGTTACCGACACGAATTTCTCACCGCGCGCCTTGAGCTCCTCGAGATGTTGGATTGTCGCATCAAGTAATTCGTCGAAAGGCGCGGTCATGGGATCCAGTTTATTGACGAGGATTCGTGCGGACAAGAAATCGCTGCAATGGAATGCAGGTGATTTCTTCAAAGGTGTATTTGTCAATTGGGTTGCATTCCACTACACAGTCCCGAAGGCACCGGGGAGTTTCCCAAGCATCGAAGCCCGGCGGTTCGGCAAGTTCTGCCAATTGGATGAAACGTCACCTATACAACAGCAAGTTGGGCAAAGTGAGCTGGTTCGTGAAACGCTTCGGGCCGGCCGAGGTGATTCTCAAACCGGTTCGCATGCTGTTTGCACCTCTGATCATTCCCTTTCTGCCGGAGGAACACTTCAACTTTCACGGCCAGCAGCTCCGCATGTTTTATCATCGTTACAACATGACGTGGGCTTCGGAGCGGTGTGTGGAAGTGCCTCTCGCCCGGTTCTATCTGGAGCAGCATGCCGGAGGACGAATCCTTGAGGTGGGCAATGTGTTGTCGCACTACAGCCCGGTGGATCATGCGGTGCTGGACAAATTCGAGAAAGGTCCAGGCGTCATCAATGAAGACGTCGTCCTCTTTACGCCAGCGGTCAAGTATGACCTGATCCTCTCGATCTCGACATTCGAGCACATCGGTTTTGATGATGATTCGACCAGTGCTTCAGCTCCGAAGATTCTGGGTGCACTTGCCGCCTGCCGCAAATTGTTAAGCCCCCCGGGACGACTGATCATCACGGTGCCGATTGGATACAATCCGGAACTGGACGAACTGATCCGCACGGGAGCCTTGGGAGCGACGCGGAAGACCTTTCTTAAGAAGACCGAAACCAGACTTTGGATTTCCGTCGATCAAAGCACGGGACTCGAGTGTAAATATCGAAAGCCGTTCCCCTACGCCAACGCGATTCTCGTTGCGGAATTTGAGGCGCTATCCACGGAAAATTCCTCGTCTGAGCGAATGGCCTCGTGACAGTATCCGCGCCGCGACGGCCCAGGTGAAGCTGTCGATGTATGCGATTCTTGATGTTGAACTGGCGGGATCCCCGCAATCCGCTTGCTGGCGGCGCGGAACGGGTCACTTTGGGTTACCTCGCGGCGCTGGCCGGACGAGGTCATGAAGTCTTTTGGTTTTCGCCTGTGTTTCCCGGAGCAACACCTGAGGAAACCATCGATGGAGTGCGCATTGTGCGACGTGGCAGCGTGGGATACAGCATTCTCCACGCGATCCGGTGGTACTGGCAGCAACCGAAATTCGATCTGGTGATCGACCAGCATCACGGCATCCCGTGGTACGCCCCATGGTGGTGCCGGACGCATTGTATCGCGTATGTTCACGAAGTGCTGGGACCGATCTGGGATTCGTTTTATCGATGGCCGTGGAACGTGATTGGCCGAACCCAGGAGAGGTGGACGCACTGGCTCTATCGAAACGTGCCCTTCTGGACGGCATGTGAATCCACCCGTGACGACCTCCACGCACATGGCGTGCGCAGCATCTCGATCATTCGCTACGGCGTCCATACGGTCGCTCTGCCTCAACTCGATCCCAAACCGCTCATGGAACCGCTTCGGTTGATCGCCGTCTCGCGGCTTGCGCCCAACAAACGTGTTGATCAGGCGATCCGGGCTTTGCGCGTGCTGGTTGGGCAGCGCATGGATGCAAGCCTGACGATCGTTGGCAGCGGTGGGAGCGAGAATGAACTGCGGCAACTCGCTTGTGATCTTGAACTGCAATCCCGCGTGACGTTCACCGGATCATTGCCTGAAGAAGAAAAGGACCGCCGTTTGCGGGAGTCTCACTTTCTGCTTCACACCTCGCTGCGCGAAGGCTGGGGACTCAATGTCATCGAGGCGAACGCGATGGGGACACCCGCCGCTGTGTATCCCGTAAAGGGTCTGATCGAGTCCACCCTGCATGAGCAGACTGGCCTTGTGGCCGCAGCGGAGACTCCGGAAGCCCTTGCCGAGATATTGATCCAGTGTGTTCGCCGTCCTGCTGCTTACGATAGATACCGGGTCAATGCGTGGGAACGGGCAAAGACGTTTCACTGGAGCCGCATTTTGCCGCCAGCGTGCGAGTGGCTCGAAGCCGTCGGGCAGGGGAAAATGCCTTCTGAACATTGATCTGAATGCGAGTTCTCATCGTTCACAACACCCTGAATGATTCCCGATCCGTCTCGGGAGTGCTCCGGCACTATGGATGGATGGCGAACGAGTGGAGGGCGGCAGGACATGAGGTTGATTTCCTTGCGGCAAGTTGCGCATCGACCCAGATCCGCGATCTCGCGCCGCAAGCACGGTTGATCAGCAGCGATAAGCTCTTTGATGCGACGAAGTATCTGGCGCAGACCTGGCGTTACTTTCCAGCTTATGGACTGCGATTATTGACAGCTCATCTGCTGAGGCTGCCGTGTCGGTACGACGTGATCTATGCCTCGACCCAGCTCATCGTCGAGGTGTATGCCGCGATGATCCTTGCGCGGAGGCAGCAGGCGAAGTTCGTTGCCAAGGTGCATCATGTGCTTGCCGCGCAACCGAAGCGGCTCGGGCTGTTCGATCGCTTGTTTCTGTGGTCCGAGCGGCGCACGACCCGATGGCTGAACCAGCGGGCGGATTTGATTCTGTGCGGAACCCCGCTCGTTGCGAATGATTATAGCGCGCTGGAACGTTCTTTGGGTCTGGTTCCACGCCCAGTCACGAGCATCGGCTACGGCATTGATCTGTCCGCGATTCCCTTTGATGAGAACTGCAGGAAGAATTTTGACGCGGTGATGCTGGGACGGTTGCACGAGCACAAGGGTGTCTTCGATCTGCCACACATCTGGCGGTTGGTGGTTCAGCAAAGGCCGGGAGCGAAAGTATTGATCATCGGGGAAGGGCCGCATCGTCAGCGGATGCAGGACATGTTCGCGGAATTGGGCATGAGGGATCTGGCCGTCTTCACCGGCGGCATCAGCGAGGCCAGAAAGAATGAAATTCTTGGGCAGGCACGGATCGGCCTCAGTTTGTCGTCCGAGGAAGGGTGGGGACTTTCCATCAACGAGTTCCTTGGCAACGGGCTGCCGGTCATCGCTTACGAGCTGCCGATCTTCGGCCACGTCTTTCCGCATCAACTCGAGCTCGTGCCCCTGGGAGATCGCGCCGGTGCTGCGCGAAAGATCCTTTCGCTGCTTGCGGACGAACCGTTCCAACGCAAGCGCGGCAAAGCCGGCCGTGAGTTTGTGGCCCGTTATGACTACCGAAAGGTTGCGAAAGCGGAGCTGGCAGCGGTGAAAGCACTGTTCGACAAATCCTGACGTTTGCGCTCAGTGCGGCCTGGAACTGGGATGGCTGCAAGAAAGAAAGCCGGACGGGTTTAATAAACCATCCGGCTTTCCTTGCATGGAGATTCGAGACGTTGTCGCGAATGATTACCCTGAAAGACCTGGACCTCTTTCAAAAGGTCGGCACTGCGCCAAGGCCTATTCTGTTGAGGTAAACGACAGCAGTTGGAATGTCGCGCCACCGGGATTTGTCCCGGCACCAAACGCAAACCAACATCCACCGCCGAACGACAGGCCGGTGAGCGTGATGTTCGACGCGGCGGCAATGAAGGCCGCCTCATGAGCTGCGTCAGAGTGTCCGAAGCTTCCCACGCGGTCAGACCAGAATTCAGGAGAGAGCGTCACATTGAGGGTGGTTCCACCAGTTGAAAGCAGATCTGCGAGATCGATGCTCACTGGGTTCGACCACCAGTACTGGCTTTCGCCGAGCGCGTCATTCTTTGTTTCGAAATACAGCCGTACGTTCGCCTCTCGCGGACAGGGATTCTCGGGATTGCCCTGCTTGTAATAGTTGAAGACTGTTCCGGGCATGGCAGTGATGGCAATCGTTGCCGACAACGTTTTTCCAAGCTGGTTGCCAAGGAGAACTTTTCTGTAAGACGGATGGGAGGTAACAAGTTCGGCTCGGTCTGGTGTCTCCAGAAATTCGAAGGATACTCCGCCCCCGGGGAGTGGAGTTGAGCGAGTGTGGTACCTGTCATGTCCTTCGTAAGTGCTGACAGCCCATCGAGCAGCACCACTCACCGGTTTGGGTTTCGGGCCGCCCAATGCGCCTGAAGTGATCAGGCCAATGCAGGCAAGGGTTATCGAACAACGCAAGGCGGACTGGCCCGCAGATATAGAAGTCATACGCATAAAGATGGATTGAACTGTTTGATTCTCCGAACGCTCTGAATCCGTTTAGCAGAATGGATGCCTGCTGATTCCTACCTCGTTGGTATTGGAAACTCGCAGATTTTGAAGGCCGCCAGCCAAATCCCTCGTTCTGTATTCCCCAGGAATGGGGCATGGTTCCCACGAGTCTTGATCAGTGGTTGGTGAGAGTCGTCAGATCAATCCGATGGGAGCAGATTTCCCGGTTGAGCGGCGTAGTTCACACTCGCAAGCAGTGTCTCGTAAGCCGCCGCTTCAAGGTGTTGACGATTCGTCCGAAGTGCGAAATCTCCATACTGGCCGGCTTCGTCACAGTGCATCAGCAAGTTGTCGGTGAACTTGGCTCTCGGCCAGGAGCGCGGCTGTGTGCGCAGCACCAGCCGCAGCAGGTTTGGCGTGAGAGCGAGCCATCGATACTGCTGCGACTGGCTTTCAGCACAGTCGCGCTCCACCGACAATTTGCGTATGCACTGCTTCGTCACGCCCTTGAACTTCGTTGCCGACAGGGAACAACAATGCCTTATGATTCCGGTGTGCGGCTTTATACGAAATACAAACGCCCCTCGCAGCGACAGCCAAAGAAGTGGGTTGGCCCGGCATACGCAGCGCTCACGTGTGGTGTGCTGGCATTGGTCGGCTGGCTCTGGTGGTCGCAGCGTCTTCCTGGAAAACGCGCTGGACGGCCCGAGGCGACCAATGAAATCAACAGTGCGAAGCCACCTCGCGTTGAGAAAAACACAGCACCGATGCTTGTTGACGTTTCGCCCCGGGCCTCTTCAACCGGCACTTTCCGGAGCCTGCCCGGCTCTTCCAACACCTCTCCTATCCTGCAACCCAGAACTCAGTTGGGAGCGATCAGCACTTCCGCAACGAATGTGACGAATTCAGCAGTTGTTGAAGTGCCGGTTGTCGTCAGGCCATCGCCGGCGACCTCTGCGCCGCCCCAAGTTTTACGAGTGCCAAGTTCCAACCAAACCAGCGGAGGACCGGCTCCTGCTCGCTGGCCGAAATCGATGTTGGATGTCCAGATCGCACTGTCACGCCAGGCAATTTCGGCTGGCAGTCTCGACGGACGAGTCGGTTCTCAAACACGCGCGGCTCTGCGCGCGTTTCAAGCCCGCGAGCGCTTGTCGCCCAGCGGAGAACCTGACGCACAGACCAAGGATCTATTGCCAATCAGCGAACCGCCATTGACGACGTATGTCATCACCACCAACGATATCACACGCCTGACGCCGGTGGGGCGCACCTGGCTCGCGAAATCGCAGCAGGAGCGCCTCGATTACGAAACCATACTGGAACTTGTGTCAGAGAAAGGTCATGCCCATCCCGGCTTGATCCGCTCCCTGAACAAGGATGTGGACTGGACGAATGTGATGGCTGGGACAGTGGTGACGATTCCGAACGTACGTTATCCACCGCGCCGGGTAAAAGCAGCCTTCCTCACGATCCACCTTGCGGGAAAGACGCTCCAAGCTTTCGACGCTGCCACGAATCTCCTCGCGCACTTCCCGTGCAGCATCGCGCAACGTGTCGAGAAACGGCCTGTCGGTCAGCTCATTGTCGAGAAGCTGGCGCCAAATCCAAATTACAGGTTCGATCCGGAGGTGTTTCCGGAGTCGGCCGAAGCACGCGAACTCGGTCGTGTCCTCATGATCCCGCCCGGCCCGAATAACCCGGTGGGCACGGCGTGGATCGGACTCAACAAGCCTGGCTACGGAATCCATGGGACGCCGCGTCCCGAGGAGGTCGGCCGAACGGAGTCGCATGGCTGCTTTCGCCTGGCGAACTGGAATGCGGAATATCTGATTCAACTGGTGAGTGTTGGCACGCCGGTGTTTGTGGAACCTTGAAGAAGAGCGATGGCAGGTAGTGTCTTTATCTTGCTCGTAATTTTGGTCATTTCGACTCAACCGCATCCAATGGCTCACAAGCATAGTTTCACATTGGTCAGTTTGGATCCCGCAAGATTACTTCCTCGGAGGTTGATCATTGGCCAGCAACAGTCCGATTCCATCGCTTTTGTGGCTTTGAAGCTTCTGGGTTATCTACTGTTCCATCGCGAGCGATTGCAGATCGAAACCAACTTGCATCAAATCTCAATTCCCTACGTCCCCAACCTCGTCGAGTTGAACTACGAACTGGATCCCGTCCTCTGGGTGGAATGTGGCGAATGTTCAGTGGAGAAGCTCGACAAACTCGCTGTGAAGGTGCCAAGAGCCGAGATCTGGGTTTTGCGGGGCTCCTTTGGTGAGGTGGATGAATTGATTCGCGCCATGACGCGCGCCGAACTGCGTCGCGACCGTTACAATCTTGCGGGTTTCGATGCGGAATTATTCGCCGAGTTCTGCGGCTTGATCAGCGGACGGGACGAGCTGACTTGGGTCAACGGCACTTTTGATCCTCCGGGGATTCAATTCGATTTCAACGGCCTCTGGTTCGACATCCCGCTCAAAGTTGTGAAATTTTGAACGCGACGGTCCGCGAATTGTTCGCAAGCTTCGAACTGTGTCAGACCCTCGGCCAAAGGCGAAGCCAGAACCGTTGTGGCGAACGGATCAGGATGTCCCGGAGTAAATCTTCGGTTCGACCCGCCTGTGGCTCGTGCAGTCGGTGCGTGAGCCACAACGCCAGACCAAACGATCCGGCCACGAGCAGGAAGAAGGCGCTGAACCGGTTCAATTCAAAAGAACCCCATACGATCCGCATCGGCGCAAGCACGTCGAGCAACAAGCCCCAAAGGATCGGTGCCAGGCCGAGCGTGACATTCAACGTGACAGAATAGATCGCGAAGAAATGGTTTCGTCCCATCTCAGGAATCAACACCATTGCGAGCCTTGTGTTCGCAATGTTGACGAGAGCCGCCAGCAACCCCATTGAAAACTGGAGCACCAGAATTAGTGCCAGTGTTGGCCCCATCACCCCTCCCGCGACCAAAGTCCAGCCAGCCAGATTTATGATCCAGATTCCAAAACAGAAAATCAGGATTGGTTTGCTGCCGAATCGATCAAGGCGCATTCCCAGCCAAAGACTCCCCAATCCCCTAACAAATGAGGTCGATGTCAGCAACAGGATTGTAGCGTCGCCCATACCAGCCTCACGGCTGTGACAAAGTCATTGGAGAAAACAGTTGAGAGTTGAATGGCCATGGCGAGCATCTGATTTCTGGTGAATTTCG
The DNA here is from genome assembly GCA_005777315.1 of Verrucomicrobiales bacterium. Classification (GTDB taxonomy): domain Bacteria; phylum Verrucomicrobiota; class Verrucomicrobiia; order Limisphaerales; family F1-12-MAGs170; genus F1-120-MAGs170. Next base: position 58 of record SXMN01000134.1, on the reverse strand, counting down.
GTGGTTCAGCGACTTCAGGAAGGGCAAGGCTTGAGGTTTTTGAACGCCATCACCAAGC
>SXMN01000133.1 GCA_005777315.1 Verrucomicrobiales bacterium | reverse complement strand
CACGTCGGCAAAGCGAGCTACTGAGGAGACCGTGGGGTAGGCTACAAATCTTGACGGCGGCACAGACGCATCTGCTTCGTTGCTCGCTTGGTCAGAGGCCGCTGCGGGCATCCTCCCGCGTTCGCGCCTCGCATCTGCATCTGTGGCGCTCGCCATCATTACGTAGCGCGGGCGAACGCAGCGCACCGCGTCTCCGGTTCCTGCTGCTGCGCCTCCAGCCGATTACACAATGCCACCATGCGCTCCTGGTCAGCACGTGTCCACTCTCATGGAGACTTCCGAGCGTGAGGCGCTTCGAGGATCGGTTTCTTCTCAACCTCCTGCTTGATTCGCGACAGTTCGACTTCGCCAATCAGTATCGCCGGTGCAATGATCGAGGAGGACGGCGTGGTGCCGATGACACTGTTTTGAACAGTGCGGACGCTGCCGGCAGCGAGGATTTTTCTCAGGCTCTGCACATCGACGGAGTTGAATTCACAGCCGCGAACAGGCTCTTCGCGGCCATCCGCCACATAAACTTTGTAAATTGAAACCGGATCACCGACGACCCGGGCTGAACCACCACCTCTTCCGCCGCGACCGCCGCGGCCACCGACACCACCAGCACGACTTGCGAGGCCCGTGACTCGCAGGCCGAATTTCAATCCCTCGGCATCGGCGGCTTCAAGAAGTTGCTTTTTCAAGTTCTCCGGGCTCTCGGCTTTGGTGGATTCGATATAGAGACAGCCCACGGCAGATCGAGGCGCCTCGTTACCACCACGACGTCCATGACCATTGGATTTCGAGGACAGCTTGGTGGGAGTGCGCGACATCACCATTCCTTCCAGCTTCCCATCCACAACGATGTTCACCCGCTGGGCCTCGATCCCTTCGTCGTCGTAGCGGTAATGCCCGGCGAGAAAAGTGTCCTGAAATTTCGCCTCGCGCGGATCATCGTAAATTTGAAACGTCTGAGGCAGCATCCTCTTGCCCAATCGCCCTTCCAGATCTTCCGCGCCCGCGGCGCCGCGGCGTTGCATGCCTACTGGATCGGGCTGCGCGATGATCCCGCGGGCAAGGAGCTGGCGGAAGAGTTGAGCCGACGCCAGACCATCAAAAAGCACCGGCCCGGTGTAATCTTCGAGGAACGGCGCGCGCATGGTGGCCGCGAGCCGGTCGGCAAGTTTGTTGATGTCCGCAATCACGTCCGTACTTTTGGGAAGCTGGTCCGGCGTCGGAGCATAGTACGAAAGCGCATCTGAAAATCGCTCGCCGTCGTCGGCCTGTGCCTGGACTGTGACGCGGAGCAGCGTCTCGGTGTTGCCCTGGAGCGTGCGCGAACCCTCGGAATTGATCACGTAACGATTCTCCACCCCGGCCACAAGGCTGACATCCGCGCTCTGAATGTGAGGAATATCCCGGAAGCGCGCCGAGATGAGCCGGGCATACTCTTCCCAGGCGGATTGATTGAAGACCAGGCTGACGCGTTCTTTCAGAATGCTGACGGGCTCGCCCTTGACGAAGTCTGGAGGACGATCTTCTCCACTGCGGTCCTTCAGATACGCGCGTTTTTGAGCCAGGGTTTCCACCGCCTCCTTGTATTGCCAGTCAGTGGTGCGCCAGACCGCCTGTCGCAGGACGTTGTAATCGTCGTCCGTTGGCAGCTCGGCGCTGGCGGAGAGTCCTGACCTGCCACCACCACGCGGGTTGGTGAAGTTTGAATTGTCGAGCTGGTGAGATCCGACGCGGAGCATGCTGTGAAGCACGCGTCCGCGACTTCGTCCGGAGCTCGAAAGCGCGCCATAGCTCGCGCTCACGTGATGAGTGGTGGTGTCGGCCACGTCGTATTGAATGAAGTATGGCTTGTCGAGCCCCTCGAGTTGCAGGGCCATCGACCGCTGCATCTCATCGTTCAAAGCCCTGAAGATGACATCATCACCGGGCTGCGCTGCAAGAGCCGCGCATCCAAAACCGATCAGCAACGCCGCCTGCAAGAATTCTCTGATTCGTTTCATCATGAAGTTACTCCTTTGCGGAAATGGGTGATGGCAGGATGGGAAGACGCTCCTGGGAACGCTCGCGTTTTTCAATTTCGATTTGCTCGACAAGGATGCTTGGCGACACGGCGGAAACGGGTACCCAGCCCGACTCAGCACCGCAGCTTCCGTTGAACACGTCCGGATCGTCACCTGTTGCCACAATCTTGGAGAAGCACGACAGCGGCGTGCCTACGATGTCCACGCCTCGGACCAATTCGTCGGGACGCCCATCCGCATGAATCCGGTAAACCACCACAGGAATCACCTTGAACGCCTGCGGTCCGCCACGGGAGGTCGTCGTAAAACCGCCGGTGATGTCCTCGAAGAGATAGCCATAGGGCTTGTTCTGTTTCTTGCATTCCGCGACGAGCATTTCGCGCAAAGTTGCGAATGGCACGGTCCTGGTTGAATTCACCATCAGGTTTCCCTGCCGCGACACGACCTGACGCCCCGGCTCGCGACGACCATGGCCGTTCGAATTCGGGAAGCCCATCACAGGAGAGCGCGAAAGGAGGAATGTCTTCAGAATTCCATCCTCGACAAGTTTGACACGGGAGGAGCGAACCCCTTCGTCGTCATACCGGTAAAAGCCGCGCAAATCTTCATCCCGAAAACGGGCTTGCGTTGGATCGTCCACGACGCTCAGGAAGTCGGGCAGCACCGGCTTGCCGATCATTTTGGTGAAAGTCTGCCCTTCCTCAACGTCCTTTTGCCGGTGGCCCTCTATCCGGTGGCCGAATATTTCATGGAAGAACACTCCACTGGCGCGATTACGGAGAATGGCCGGACCGGTGTAGGGCTCGACCACGGGAGCCGCGCGAAGAGCAAGCGTCATGTCGATGACCTTTTGAAACTCTGACCGGAGTTTTTCCTCCGAAGGCAGTCCGGCCTCAGTTGCTGCATTGAAAATGAAGCTCTGGCCAAGGTCCATGCCGTCCTCGGCCTTGGTGTTGGCGGACACGACAACCCGCAAACGCTTGCTGCCGTTGTTGAGGCGGGTACCTTCGCTGCTGACTATCTCACGATTCTCGGCAGCGCCGAGCACGGCAACTCCGGAATCGTAAATTGTGGGATATTTCAACGCGATCCGCGAAACATTGCGGATGCGCTGAGCCCACGAATCGCGATCCAACGAGAGTTTCGCAGCTTCTTCGGAATAAACGGCGGGTTCTTCGCGGGAGAAATCGTGAGCCTTGTTCTCCTCCTCGACGGTTGTCTTGAGATCAGTCTTGACGCGTTCGAAGCGGTCCACAGCCGACTTAAAAGCTCGGTCCGTGGCCTGCCAGAGGGCGTGCTTCACAGCGATAGGATCATTGTCGAGCGGGGCGGAGCCACTCGCGCCGGAGGATCGGCCGAAGCGTCCGGCGTCAGAGCGGCCGCGAATTTGATGAGTGCTGTCCAGCTCGTAGTTGCCGACCCGCAGATCCACGTCCAATGAGCGCTGGCGGTCCTCCTCGCTCCGATGGACGGAACCCAGGCTCCCTCGGACCGATGCGGAAGTGGTGTCGGTAATTGTGAACGAGATGAAGTAAGGCTTGACCCCGTCCTTCGTGGTGAGGTGTTTCATCGAGTGCTCGATCTCCTGCTCCAGCACTTTGATGAGGGCGGTTGGATTCTGCCCCCCTGCTGACTGAGCCGCGGTGCCGGGGTGTGCGGCCATGCAGGAAAGGAGGAACCCGCCGAATAGGGAGCCAGTGAATCTCATGTTCATTAGTGACAGGGGATGGAGATGAGAGGTTTCAGTTGAATATCCATCGTGGTTGTCAGGCATTAATAACCTTTCGATTGGCAATTACCACCGGTCATTGAACAATTCATGCATTAGACAAGCCAATTCTGGTGGGGCGGAGCCCTGGCAATGTCGGATAACCAACTACTGAAAGAGGGCAGGAAAGGTCCGGGTGCCCAGGAAGCAAAGCTGATTTGGAAACGGTCGGAGCCTAACCATCATCGAACACCATGAACTCGACCCAGGAAAGAAAGCCTTTCTTCGCGCGCCTCGTCCCAAACTGGACCAGCCTGGCGGGAGCCATTCTTGTTGGCTCAAGCTGGTTTGCATTTTTCCTGCTGTTCACCCTGGATTTTTTTGCGGTGGTGAAGAGCCCGTATCTGGGAATCCTGACCTACCTCGTCGCACCGTTCTTCTTTCTGGCAGGCGCTCTCCTCATGCTGGTGGGAAAGATACGGTATCGTGTTCATGCCCGTCATGCGGTCCCAGGCGCTCCCATTAGATCCTTCACAATTGATATCTCCCAACCGCGGCATCGGAAGATCCTGCTGGGATTCGCCTTCGGCGCTGCGGCGTTCCTCCTCATCACGGCAGTCGGAAGTTACGAAACGTATCACGTGACGAAATCAGTCCAGTTCTGCGGCCAGGCATGTCATGGTCCCATGGAGCCTCAATATGTCGCCTACCAGAATTCGCCCCACGCGCGAGTCGAATGCACGGCATGCCATATCGGCCCCCAGGCGGAGAGTTTTGTTAAGGCGAAATTCAACGGCCTCCATCAAGTCTATGCCACCGCGTTCAACGACTTTCAGCGCCCGATCCAACTGAGCGGAAAGATCGATATCAATCAGCAGACCTGTGAGCAATGTCACTGGCCCAAGCGCCATATCGGAAATGTCGAACGCAGCTACACACATTACCTTGCTGACGAAACCAACACCCTGTTCGGCGTGCGGCTGCTCCTCAAGGTCGGTGGTGGTGATCCTACCCATGGTCCCGCGGGTGGAATTCACTGGCACATGAATCTTGCGAACAAGATCGAGTACATCGCCACCGACGAGAAGCAGCAGGTGATTCCCTGGGTGCGCTTCACCGAAGCGAATGGCAATGTCACCGAGTACCGAACCGCCGAGTTCAAGGACGATCCGTCGCAGCACAAGATACGAGCCATGGACTGTATGACGTGCCACAATCGGCCCGCGCACCACTTCCGTGCCCCGAACGACCTGGTCGATCTCGCGATGTCCCTGGGAAACATCGATCCCACCATCCCATGGATCAAGTCCAACGTCGTCGCCTCACTCATCGCTCCCCGCGCAACACAATCGGAGGGTGTTGATAAGATCGCCTCTGACCTGAAGGCCAGGTATCCAAGCACGCCTCAGATCGACACCGTCATCGCAGCCGCGCAGGACATCTATAAAAAGAGTTTCTTCCCGGAGATGAAAGTGGACTGGCGCGCCTACCCAAACAACATCGGCCACAAAGAATGGCCGGGCTGCTTTCGTTGCCACGATGGAAATCACAAGACGGCTGATGGTGCGAAGAAGATCGCGGCCAGTGACTGCAACGCGTGCCATACCATCCTGGCGCAAGGAAACGGTCTTGAACTGGAGAAGCTCAATCCGAAAGGCCATGGCTTCTTCTACATCGACGCTCCCAACGAGGATTTCTCCTGCAACAACTGCCACACCGGCGCGTTTCCCAAGGAGTAAGTCTCGAGCCAGGAACTGCTTTTCAGCGTCGGCGGCGCGTCACTCCACGCCCATCATCACCAACTTCGGATCTCGATGGCTGAATCCTGACATTATTCTTCCGCCTTTACTGAGGAGACCGTGGGATAAGCTACGAATGATGGCGAGCGCCACAGATGCAGATGCGAGGCGCGAACGCGGGAGGATGCCCGCAGCGGCCTCTGACCAAGCGAGCAACAAAGCAGATGCGTCTGTGCCGCCGTCAAGATTTGTAGCCTATCCCACGGTCTCCTCAGTACCTCGGTCGAAATTCACCCAGCACGTGGCTGATTACATCAGCGGCGGAGTAGCTATCGCGGTTCGGCGGGAGAAAACGAGAGATGCCCGATACTTCATCGCCGGCAGTGAGGAGCGCGGGCTCACGATAGCCACCCGGCTGGATTTGCCCCAGACCGATGGTGGACAACAGGCCGTTGCAGACGCACTTGCGGCCGTTGATATCAGCCGGCTCTCCACCTTTGGCTGTGTAATGGTCCTCGGGTTCGCCTGGACAACGGTAGCCGAGCGTCCCTTCTGGCTTCCGATAGGCGCGGCGCAGGTATCCAAGGTCGCAAACCCGCTCTCGCGCCGAGTAGATTTCCGGCTCGGAGAGCGTGCCGGCTAGACGCGCTACCTTGAATGGAAAACCGGTGGGCGACGCCACTGGATCGGTGAAGACTTCAATGCCCCCGTTACGGCTGGATCGCAGGACCAGTGCTTTCAATCCTGCCTCGATGCCGGATTCCTCGCAGAAAGCGAATGCCGTTCCGACTTGCACACCCGCTGCTCCAATCCGCAACGCTTCCGCCAGGCGCGTCGGCGTGGCATACGAACCAGCCATCCAGAAGGGCAACCCCAGGTCGCGGATTTTTTCGAGGTCTGGAACATCTCGCGGTCCGTAAATCGGCTCGCCCCGCTCATTGAGTTGCGCGACACCTCGCGGCGGCGCGTTGTGCCCGCCTGCAGTGGGGCCTTCCACCACGAAACCATCGACCCGCCCGCTGGCTTTGCGAGCAAGGGTCAGGGCGAGCACGGTGGAGGAAATGATGGCGAGAAAATGAGGACGCTTGAGTTCGGGTGGAGTCGTTCCGCAAAAGGCCGTGGGATCAAAGGCACAATGAAACTCATCGCCTGGTTCAGCGCCTTCGACTTCGAGATTCAACCGCACCGGCTGACCTCGCGCCAGTTGATCCAGAAGGCCGGGAATGGCCATTGGAATTCCCGCGCCCATGAGCACGTAATCCACACCCGCGAGCATGGCGCCAAAGAGCGAGGGCAAAGTGGGGAGCTGAATCTTTTGCAGGTAATTGATGCCAACCAGCCCGGTGTGCCCTTCCTTGGCCAGGAAGACTTCAGCGAAGTTGGCCAGCACGATGAGTTCGACCAGAGCCGGAGCAGGCTGTTGCGAAAGGATGGGGGTTGTTTTGAAAGGCTGATCAGTTGGCTTGCCGCCAGGAATGAAGTGACGATCCAGTGCGCGTTTCGCCATCTCAGCAAACGGAAACTGCGCGAGCGCGCGGCGCATATCCCCGTCCGGATCGCCCTCCTGCAATCGTCGTGCGAGGATTACGTCCAGAGCCGTGGCTGAGACAACCCCAAGCTGACCCAGCCGGGAAACCGCGCGTGCCAGTCGCCAGTTGGAGACGCCAGCGCCCATGCCGCCCTGGATGATCAACGGATGAGACATGGTGCTTTCATTCGGCGCAACGATAGCTGCCGGGCAGAATGAATACATTTGACCCGGGTCAAACCTGGAGCGGGTTGGAAGGTGGCGATTGAAAGTGGCTGAAAAACTGCGTGGGTCGGGCTTCCAGCCTGACCAACACGGCTGGCCCACATCACTGCGCGCTTGCTTGAAGTGACTCAATGGTTTGAAAGATCACCGAGGAGACGAGGTCAACTGCAGTGCATCCGCGAGTTGTCGGGGAACCTGCCGGTCGGCCAGGAGCGCGGCTGTGTGCGCAGCACCAGCCGCAGCAGGTTTGACGTGAGGGCAAGCCATCGTTACTGCTGCGACTGGCTTTCAGCACAGTCGCGCTCCACCGACTTGTGGATTCACCGGGTCAGCCGAAGCCGCATCCCGCATCGTTGACTTGCCCTTTTTACAAGATCAATCTGCCTCCATGAACCACCACAGAAGTCCAATTCTCATTTCATGCAATGCACTGGGTCACGCCCGCTCTGCTGGATTTCATTTCCTCCTAGCGCTGATCCTGTCTGCCGCAGGCTGGCCGGCGACACGGGCCGACTGGCCGGAGTTGCGCGGACCGAGAGGTGACGGCCATCTCCCGGCTCCGGGTGGAACGAAACTCATCGGCATTCCACTCCAGTGGAGCGAGACGAACAACATCCAATGGAAGACGGAGATTCCCCATAAAGGTCTGTCCACACCGGTGGTCATGGATGGACAGGTCTGGCTGACCACAGCAACGGCGGACGGCCATGATTTCTACGTCATCTGTGTGGATGCCGAAACCGGCAGGATTCGCTTCAATGAAAGATTGTTTCACCACGAGAATCCGGAGTCGCTCGGCAATGGAGCCTCGATGAATTCTTACGCCACGCCTTCGCCAGTGATCGAGCGGGGCCGGGTTTATGTCCACTTCGGCAGCTTTGGCACCGCGTGTCTGGACACCACTACAGACAAGGTGTTGTGGAAACGGGACGACTTGCCGTGCAGACATTACCGCGGTCCGTCCTCTTCGCCGGTGCTGTTCGAGAACCTGCTGATCCTGACGCTGGATGGAGCTGATCATCAATATCATGTCGCCCTCGACAAGCAGACGGGCAAGACAGTCTGGAAAACGAATCGCTCGGTTGCGTGGAACGATGAGAATGTGCCAGGACAGATGGCGAAGGATGGGGATTTGCGCAAAGCGCACAGCACACCGTTGATCGTGACCGCTGCTGGCAAACCACAGATGCTCAGTGCAGGCGCCAAAGCGGCGTATGGTTACGATCCCCGGACCGGGCGCGAACTCTGGAAGGTTCAACACCCGGATTTTTCGGTCGCTCCCCGGCCCCTGTTTGACCGCGGCATGGCCTACATTGTCACCGGCTTCACGAAGAAAGAACTGTGGGCGGTGAAGACGGACGGACAAGGCGACGTGACGGAATCCGGCGTGGTGTGGAAGCTCAAGACGCGCGTTGGCAAATACGCCTCGCCAATTCTTGTGGATGGCTTGATTTACACCGCATCCGACGAAAGCTTCATCACCTGCCTCGACGCCGTCACGGGAGAAACCGTCTGGACGGAACGGGTCGGCGGCAAGTACGCGGCGTCGCCGATCTACGCGGATGGACGGCTGTATTTCTTCAGCCAGGAAGGCACGACGCTGGTGCTCAAACCCGGTCGCACCTTGGAAGTCCTGGCAACGAACACACTGGCGAGCGGCTTCATGGCTTCTCCTGCGGTGGCAGGCAAGGCGTTCTACTTGAGGACCAGGACACACTTGAACCGAATTGAAGCCCCGCCATCCGGAACCAGGTGAAGTGAATCGTAGATTTTATCCGGCGGGTTCAAATCTCTTCACGTTCGTTCCCGCGATGATTCGATGGGCCGACACCGTTGGTTTGTCGTTTCTGTTTCCGATAATTGTGCAGGCTGAGGATTGGCCCCAGTGGCGCGGACCGAACCGCGATGGTGTCTGGAGCGAAACGCCGACGAGCAGGTGTGATAGACGAACACCATGACGTCCTTGAAGACCACTCGACGAAGCTTGTGGCACGGGACTGGTGGAAGTTGGGGTGGCCAACGGGACTCGAACCCGCAACATCCAGAACCACAATCTGGGGCTCTACCATTGAGCTATGACCACCAACCAAGCGCGGCGAACCCTAGTTTTCTTTCCACGGAGCGTCAAGCCCCCGGGCCGGGTTCAATTGGACATGGAGTTTTCCTGGCAGACTCGCGTTCCTTTCCTCGTGTTTCGTGAGCGGAAGCGATAAAGTAGGCCGCGATGAACGACTACTCTCGGATGACGAACACGGAGCTGATCGCGCGGTTGCAAGCGTTGGAGATTTCCACTGCCGCGCCCGGTTTGTCGTCGCGAACTGGCCAATCGGAATTGTCGGCGCTCATCCCAATCAAGGAACTCAAGGATCTGAAGGCGGCACTGGACGCACATTCGATCGTGGCCATCACCGACGCCGCAGGTGTGATCACTTCCGTCAACGACAAGTTTTGCCAGATTTCAAAATACTCTCGCGCCGAGTTGCTGGGGCAGAATCACCGCATCATCAACTCCGACCATCATCCCAAGGTGTTCTTCACTGAAATGTGGCGCACCATTGCCCACGGGAAGGTCTGGCATGGCGAAATCAAGAACCGCGCGAAGGACGGTTCGTTCTACTGGGTGGACACAACGATCTTCCCTTTCCTCAACGACACCGGCAAACCGGAGCAGTACATCGCCATCCGCACAGACATCACAGCCCGCAAGACGGATGAGGAAATGCTGGCCCGGTACGCGCAGGAGCTCGCGGAGAAGAACAAGGAACTGGAGACGGTGGTGTACGTCGCTTCACACGACCTGCGTTCGCCCCTGGTCAACGTGCAGGGCTTCAGCAGCGAACTGGGTCGCGCGTGCGAGAGAGTGAAGGCTGGACTGTCCGAACAATCCGGAGAGATAGCCAACAGACAGGAACTTCTGACTTTGCTCTCTGAAGATGTGCCGGAGGCATTGACTTACATCCAGGCTGGTGTCGCCAAGATGGATTCTTTGCTGGCGGGGTTTCTGCGATTTTCCCGCCTCGGCCGTGCGGCGCTCCAGATCGCATCACTCGACATGGACTCAATTCTTCGTGAGATCATCCGAGCCCTTGAATTCCAGATCAAGGAGGCAGGGGCTTCGGTCCAATTCGAGAAACTCCCTGGTTGCCTTGGCGACGCCAATCAGATCAATCAGGTGTTTTCCAACCTCATCGACAACGCACTGAAGTATCGCGATTCGCAACGTCCATGTCAGATCCGCGTCACGGGCATTGTTGAGGAAGGTCGTGCGACATACGCCGTGGAGGACAACGGAATCGGCATTACATCGAAGCATCAGTCGAAAGTGTTTGAAATTTTCCATCGCCTGGACCCTTCCGCAGGCTCAGGCGAGGGATTGGGCCTGACGATCGCACAAAAAATCCTGGAACGGCTGAACGGCAAAATCTGGGTGCGATCAGAGCCCGGAAAAGGCAGCACTTTCTTTGTCTCGTTGCCCGCCACTTGCTGAGGAGATCGAAGGATAGCCCGCGGCCCCCTCAGCAGGCTTCTTCCTGCCGTGCGAGTCCGTCGGCCAGTTCCACAACACGCGGAGCGCGGGCGGCGAGCTCGGCGGCGTGTGTGGCGATGATAAGAGTCGTCTGACGTTCTGCGCGGAGGGAAAGCAGCAGATCCACAATTTCCCTGCCGGTGTGAGAATCCAGATTGCCGGTGGGTTCATCCGCGAGGATCAACTCTGGTTCGTTGATCAAGGCACGCGCCACGGCGACCCGCTGCTGTTCGCCGCCTGAAAGTTCGTAGGGCTTGTGGTCCATCCGTTCGCCCAACCCCACGCGCTTGAGAAGTTCGCGTCCGCGCTGTTCCGTTTTTCCCGCATCCAGCCGCGCCATCCTCGCGGGCAGACAGACATTTTCCAGCGCGTCCAATTCTGGAAGCACATGGTAAGACTGGAAGATGAAACCAACCTTGCGGTTTCGGAATTCTGCCAATGCCCCGGGGGACAGCCGCGCCAGATCTTGCTTGCCAAAATGAATCCGCCCGCCATCGGGAGTGTCGAGTCCGCCCAGAAGATGAAGCAACGTGCTCTTTCCCGCGCCGGAAGCGCCACGCAAAGCGAGGAATTCACCCCGGCTCACGCTCAAGCTCACTCCGCGCAAGACTTCAAGAGTTCGTTTGCCAAGCACGTAGCGCTTGTGCAGATCGGTCGCAGCGATCAACACATCACTGGCGGATCCTGCCGCGTCGCCAATGCCCATTTCACTCATGCCGCAACGCCTCCACTGGTTTGAGCCGGCCTGCATTCCACGCCGGCAGCAGACCGGCCAGCAGGCAGATCACGAGTGACCCGCCGCAAATCAGAGTCAGGTCGCTTCGAACAACAAGCGCCGGAAGCTCGCTGAAATTGTAGATCTGAGCCGGGAACAATTCCCAGCCGGTCACGCTCCGCATGAAAAATAGAAACTCGTTCCGGTAGTGAACCGCCAGCAGGCCGAGCCCGAGCCCGGCTGCCACGCCGAGCACACCCACCAGCAGGCTTTGGCTCAGAAAAATCCACACGATCTGGGAGTTCGAGGCACCCAGGGCTTTGAGAATGCCAATCTCGCGGGTTTTCTGGACAACGAACGTGATCAACGCGCTCGTGATTCCGAACGCCGCGACGATCATGATGAAGAACAAAAGGTAGAACATGACGTTCTTCTCGACGACGAGCGCTTCCAGGATGCCTGAGTTTTCTTCCTCCCACGTGCTGATAAAGGTGCCCGGCCCGAGTTTCTGTTCCAGTTCATTCCGGACTTTCGCGACTTCCCCGGCATCGTGCAGCATTACCAGAAGCCCGCCCGCTGCATCACCGAGATCAAATAAATCCTGGGCATTGACAAGAGAGGTGACGATGAACGCGCTGTCGAACTCGTAATAGCCCACTTCAAAGATTCCTCTCACCTCGAAATCCGTGGGCAAATATCCCTCATCGACTTCGCCCTTCTCACGACCGCGCTTGACGCTGGCCTCCATCTTCTCCAGGTCGCGAATCGAGTAGATCGCCAGCGTGTCGCCGACCTGGAGGCGCATGACTTTCGCAAAGGCGCGTCCGACCAGCACTCCCCGCCCACGCAAGTCATTGGTGCCATCGACAATGTTTGTGAGAAGCATGTTGGCGCCTGCTTCCCTTTTCGTATCGATGCCTCGCACATACGGAGCGGCGGTGCGAGAACCACCTGCGGCAGGTTGTGTTTTTACCATCACCTGGCCCAGAACGTATGGTGACGCGCTCTTCACCGATGTGTGCAGGGAAACCTGGGCGAGCTTCGATGCATAATCCGGCATGGGGCCATCGGATTGAATCGTCAGGTGTGATTTGAAGCCGAGGATACGATCACGCAACTGCCGGTCGAAGCCCGTCATCACGCTGATCACGATGATGAGCACCGCCACGCCCAGCATCACACCTACAATCGAGATCAGAGTAATGACTGAAACGAAGGTCCGCTTGGGCCGCAAATAACGGAGCGCAAGCAGAAGTTCGAATGGCAATCGCGACATGGCTCCGGAAACTAGCCAGCGGTCGGGGAAGTGGCAATGACCACCTTGCCCGGCACTGATTAAGTGGCAGGAGCACCCAGACGCGTTTTGCCTTCGAGGGATTCATGCAGCAAGCGGCTTTCGTGCTGAACCTGACGGAGCGCGGAGACAAGTTCGGATGCTCCACTGGGAGCCCCGACGCGGGCTGGCGGATCGTCAGGATCTCCGAGACCGGCATCTTTGGCCTGGCGCAGACGATTCTCGATCAGGACACGTAATTCAGGTGCGTTCTCAATGCCGCGCAAGGTTGCCATGTGAAGATCGGGACCCGAGTGATGCGGATCCTTGCCTGAGCCGCCGCCTGCGGATTGAACCTGGAGGTTTGCGATGCCGAGCATCCGTTGAACCGGCCCTTGCGAGATCGAGATGTTTTGGATGTTGGCGAACGTCACGGTCATTTCCCGGACCGAAATGACGCCTTCGCGGACACGCAGACTGCGATTGGTGACCACATACCACCGTTTGTCGAAATCAAGGCTCAACACTGCCAGCGCAAACAGCCGGAGAACAACGACAACGAGGAGGCCGATAGCCGGAAGCGCCAGCAGAAACCAGCCGGCGGTGTCGCCACGCTTCGTAAGGGCGAAGGCACCCGCTACAGGACCAATCGAGAGGGCCGCAACCACTGCCACGGCGAAGACGCTCTTCAAAGCCCAAAGGATAAGCAGATACTTGTAGAAATTGGGCGCGGCGCGAAAGACGCGAGTGCTGGCTTCATCGCCGGGCGGCGGCCTGGGATCAGCGGGAATCCTGAGAAAGCCCTCACAAAGTTGACGAAAAGAATTATACATGCGGATCAGGTATTACGGGCGGTGTGGCGGCGCGGGATGCAGGCCGGCTTTCCAGAAGCTGGCGGCTGGCGCGGAGATCATCACGAATGCCACCCAGAAGAGAGAGGATGGCTGCCATATCCTCACCCGGCAGCACTGCAGCGGGGTTGACCGAGCTTGTCGATGGAACATTTCGCCGGGGCTGGCTGCCTCTCATGCGGGCGTAAAGAAAATCGCGAATGACTTCGAACTCCCTGAATCCTTCGACGACCAGTTCGGCTTCGGACGAACCGGAAGCCGTTTGGATCTGTACCGTTGCAAGGCCGAGCCAGCGTTGGAGAAGGTTTGAGCGCAGATGAATGTCCTGAATGCGCGCATAGGTGAGATTGACCTCCCGCCGGAAGAGAATCCCCACCTTCATGTGAATGCCTTCTTCATCGAAGCGATATCTGAGAGTGCGATAGCGAAAGTAAAGATACGGCAGAACGACCAGCAATGCAGGGCCTGTGAGCACCCCGGTGATGACGTAATAGGTCATGAGCGAGGGATGAGGTCGTTCAAGGCGGAGGACGGTGTCAGGTGAGAGTTCTTGTGTCATGGAAGATTGCTGGCCGAAGAGTAGCGTCAGCGCCTCGTGTTCTCAACTCCGGAGTAAAGCCCTGGCTTCCGTCCAGTGCATCCGCAAGTTGTCGGTGAACTTGTCTGTCGGCCAGGAGCGCGGTTGTGTGCGAAGTACCAGCCGCAGCTGGTTTGGCGTGAGGGCGAGCCACCGATACTGCTGCGACCGGCTTTCAGCACAGTCGCGCATCCACCGACAATTTGTGGATGCGCCAGCTTCCGTCCTGCCGTCGAGGTTTAGTTGTTGATTCCGAACTCACGGGATTTCTGACGCCCGAGTCCGGCGCGTTACTCATTCGTTTCCCTGCGTGGCGACTGAAGAGCATGGTGGCTTGGCATCCGCATGTCCGGTCCACTACGATCTGCACCAGATGATCTCAATGTCTCAACCAACCGTGTGCCGCCTTGTTCAAATCATGAAAACGCAACGATTCACGTCCTCGCTATTGCGGATGATCATCGCAGTCGTCGGAGTCACTCTCATCGGGTTGACTTCAGCGCAGACCTCAACTCCGAGCCGCGCGACACGCATGGACGACTTCATCCGGCTCTACGAGGCTGACAATCGCGGTATTGAGAGCTTTTATCAAATGCCCTGGTCCGAGGCGGCCTTCGACCGGGTTGAGCGCATGGTGCGCGACTGGCAGCAGCGGCTTCGTGCGATTGACTTCGAAGCCCTCGAGTTGCAAGGCCGCATCGACTACCTCCTCCTCAGAAATGAACTCGCCTCCGAACTGGCGCGATTGACTCGCGAACGTGGACGGCTCGGCGAGATGAAGGAATTGCTTCCATCTCGAGAGCCCATTCAAAAGCTGGAGCAGTCGCGCTGGAAGATGGAGCCATTGAATCCTCAGCAGGCCGCCGCCGCCATCGCCGAAATTCCCAACGTGGTAAGGAAACTTCGGGAGCGAATCGACCTCGCCCGCAAGGCGAAGGAAACGAAGACACCTGAATCGAACACGAACAAAGCGTCCATCACGGAAACACCCACCCAGGATTCAACCAAGTCCGACAAGTTGACTCCGCTGGAAGTTTCACCGCTTCTGGCGAAACGATCGGCGGATGCCATCGGTGCGGTTCGTGACACTCTCAAGAACTGGTTTTCCGCCTACGATGGCTTTCAGCCGGACTTTTCCTGGTGGGTGAGAAAACCGCACGAGGATGCCAGCGCTGCCATTGAGGAATTCGCCAAATACCTGCGGGAAGACATCGCTGGTTTGAAGGGCAAGGACGAAGATCCGTTGCTCGGCGAACCGATTGGAGAGACAAAACTGGTTTCGGATCTCGAAGCTGAGCTGATTCCCTACACTCCTGCTGAACTCATCCACATCGGGGAGCGCGAGTTTGCATGGTGCGAAGCGGAAATGAAGAAGGCGGCTAAGGAGATGAGTTTCGATGACTGGAAACAGGCGCTCAAGAAGGTGAAATCTGAGTTCGTCCCGCCGGGTGGCCAGGACGAGCTTGTTTCGAGATTCGCCCGCGAATCCGTTCAATTCCTCAAGACCCACGATCTCGTCACGGTGCCTCCGCTTTGCGAGGAACTCTGGCGCATCAGCATGATCTCGCCTCAAACGCAGAAGGTGCTGCCGTACGCCGCCTATGGCGGGCAGACCGTGCTCGTGGCCTACGCGAAGGATGAGATGAAGCATGAAGACAAGCTGATGTCGATGCGCGGGAACAACCGCCATTTCACCCGCATCGTCACCGCGCACGAACTCATCCCTGGCCATCACCTCCAGGCATTCATGTCCGCGCGAAACAACACTCACCGGGCGCGCTTCAGCACACCATTTTACGTCGAAGGCTGGGCACTCCATTGGGAGATGCTGCTGTGGGATCTGGGTTACGCGCAAACCCCGGAGGACAGGATTGGAATGCTCTTCTGGCGAATGCACCGCGCGGCCCGAATCATTGTCAGCCTCAAGTTTCACCTCGGCCAGATGCAGCCTTTGGAGATGGTGGATTTCCTCGTTGACCGGGTCGGTCATGAACGCATGGGTGCCACGAGCGAGGTCCGGCGTTTTATCGGGGACGCTTATTCGCCGCTTTACCAATGTGGTTACATGATCGGAGGGTTGCAGCTTCGAGCCCTTCACAGAGAGCTGGTCGGAGCCGGCCGGATGAGCGGGAAACAGTTCCACGATGCCGTCCTGACTTATGGGCCCATACCCGTGGAGTTGATCCGTGCTGGAATGCTTGATCAGTCGTTGAATGCCTCAACGCGAGCCTCGTGGAAATTTGCACCGTAACCTTTGGACTTCTCCAAATCAGCCACCGCACTCCACACGCAGACAAAGACGCACGTCAGTTTTTCGTCGTGCTCGGGAAAAGAATTCGTATGCTCCGGACCGGTTGCAAACTGGAATCATTCATCTATGCGCACATATCAGAATTTCATCGGCGGCGAATGGGTCGGAGCGGCATCCGGCAGGACTTTTCAAACTCGTAACCCGGCCGATACCCGCGAGGTCGTGGCCGAGTATCCGTTGAGCGGAGCTGAAGATGCCTCTCAAGCCGTGGCGGCGGCTCGGATTGCATTGCCTGGATGGGCCGGGATGACGGCTGTGGCGCGCGGGCGTGTGTTGAGCAAGGCGTCTCAACTGCTCGAAGCGCGGAAGCCGGAGCTTGCTGAACTGCTGACACGCGAAGAAGGCAAGACGCTGGCGGAGGCCACGGGTGAAGTTCAAAGGGCGACCGACATCTTTCGATTCTTCGGTGGGCTCAGCTACACCCTCGGAGGCCAGACCATTCCACATGATCTGCCGGGCAATCTCCTCTACACCACGCGCAGCCCTTTGGGAGTTGTGGCACTCATCACACCCTGGAATTTTCCAATCGCAATCCCTGTCTGGAAGATCGCCCCGGCGCTGGTTGCAGGAAACGTGGTGGTCATCAAGCCCGCCAGTCAGACGCCGGCACTGGCGTTGGAAATCGCCCGGACGCTCGCCGAAGCCGGTCTGCCGAAAGGTGTTTTGAATGTCGTCGTTGGAGAGGGGCGCTCAGTCGGAGCGGAACTGGCCACAAACCCCGATGTGGCGGGGTTGTCCTTCACGGGTTCGTACGGCGTGGGTCACCAGATTCATCAACAGCTCGCGCAGCGCATGGCGCGTTCGCAGATGGAGATGGGCGGCAAGAATCCCACGATCGTTCTTGCCGATGGCGATCTCGATCTGGCCGCGAGGCTGGTGGCGATCGCCGGATTCGGCCTGACCGGCCAGGCGTGCACGGCGACCAGCCGGGTGATTGTGGACAAATCGGTGGCCGACACATTCGCCGCGAAGCTGGTGGAGAAGGCGAAAGCAATCGTCATCGGCAACGGCCTGAAGCAGGGCGTGACCATGGGGCCGGCGGTCAGCGAACAACAACTCGATGGCAATCTGAAATACGTGGAGATCGCCCAACAGGAGGGCGCGACACTCATTCACGGCGGCGCTCGACTCACCGATGGCGATCTGGCTCATGGCTGGTTCATGCAGCCTACCATTCTGGGCAACGTGAAACCAAAGTCGCGCATCGCCTGCGAGGAAGTTTTCGGGCCGGTCGTCGGCATAATTCCAGTGGATGGCTTCGAAGAAGCGATCCGCGTGGCGAACAGCGTGGACGTCGGTCTCTCGGCATCGATCGTCACTCGTGACATCAAGAAAGCCATGCTCTACGCCGAGCGCATCGAGGCGGGTGTCGTGAAGATCAACCAGATCAGTACCGGGCTGGCATTACAGGCCCCCTTCGGAGGCGTCAAAAAGTCCAGCACAGATTCGTTCAAGGAACAGGGCGCAGGAGCGATTGAATTCTATTCGCGAGTAAAGACTGTGTATCTCGATTACTCGGCCTGAGCAGCAACGCGATGAGTTTTCATATCTTCAACAGCCTGTCTCGTTCGGTTGAAGCATTCATTCCCCTTGATCCTGCCGGGAAGAAAGTGGGTTTCTACTGCTGCGGACCGACCGTTCACGACTTTGCGCACATCGGAAACTTCCGCACGTTTGTCTTCGCGGATCTGGTGCGCCGGTATCTGGAGTTTCGCGGTTACACGGTGCGACACGTGATGAACATCACGGATGTCGAGGACAAGATCATCAAGCGGGTGCGCGAGCAGAAGACCACGCTCCGCGAATACACCGGCACCTACGAGGCTGCGTTTCTGGACGACCTCAACACCCTGCAATGTCTCCCACCGACGGATCTGCCGCACGCAACCGGTCACATCGCCGGGATCATTTCCCTGATCGAGAAGCTGATCGCACGCGATATCGCCTACAAAGCGGCCGATGGCTCGGTTTATTTCAGCATCGAAAAGTACCAAGGCTGCGGCTGCCGCTACGGCCAGTTGGTGAAATTAAACTTCGAGGAGATGCGTGTTGGCGAACGCGTAAGCGCCGACGAATACGACAAGCAATCGCTTGCTGACTTCGCGCTCTGGAAGTCGCGCGTGCCTGAGGATGGAGAGGTGTTTTGGGAGAGTCCGTGGGGACAGGGCCGCCCTGGATGGCATATCGAGTGCAGCGCAATGAGCATGGCTCTGCTCGGCCCGAGTTTCGATCTGCATCTCGGCGGCGAAGATCTCGCGTTCCCGCACCATGAGGATGAGATCGCCCAGAGCGAAGGCGCGGGCGTTCAGGCAGCCGGCAAACGATTCGTGAAATACTGGATGCACGGCGCGCATCTGCTGGTCCAGGGCAAGAAGATGAGCAAGTCACTCGGGAATTTCTTCACGCTGCGTGATCTGCTGGCAAGAGGCTTCACCGGGCGTGAAGTCCGGTATCTCCTGATAAGCGCTCATTACCGCGAGACGTTTAATTTTACTCTGGAAGGCTTGGAGGGTGCCCGCACGGCAATCGGACGCCTCGATGAGTGCCTTTCAAGACTCCAGGAATTGGCTGGTGCGGAAAACGCCACGCCCGACGCCGGTCTGGTTGCTCGATTCACCGAAGCCCTCGATACGGATTTGAATGTGTCGGCGGCGTGGGCGGTGGTCTTCGAATGGGTTCGGGAAACAAATCGCGCTCTTGCCGCGAACGGAATCAGCGCACCTCAAGCCGCTTCGTCACTTGCATCATGGGCACGGCTGGATTCGGTGCTCGGACTAGGGAGGGCGAAGGTTGATGGACCGCCGCTGGAACTGAGCGCCTTGCTCGACGAGCGCCAGGCCGCCCGGAAAGCCAAAGACTTCAAACGCAGTGACGCCATCCGCGACGAACTGAAAGCAAAAGGTTGGATGATCGAGGACACCCCGAAAGGTCCAAGATTGAAACGGCTGTAGGCGGGGTCGGCATTCGAGACCGCTCGTGGGAGTTCCATGATGCGAGAATCACGCGCAGGAACAACGAACCGACGATGGATACGAGCGAGGACAGCCATGTCCGCGCCACGCTGAAGGGATAACCGATCCCAAGACATTACGGGGAGACTACCCGGTAAAATCGCGAGCGGACCTGAGGGCCGGCGAGGTTCTTGACCTTCAGGATGCCTCCCGCAGGAACGGTGAAAGTTTCGAGCGGCTTCCAGTCACGCAGATCAATTGACGCAAACACACAAAGGGGTCAAAAAGGGGTCAGTCAATAGTATTATGCTATTCATTTCCTCTGTTGCCGCTGCCAGTAAAGCAGATGCGCAAGGTGGGTTTTACTGCCCATCCGCAGCCGCTCCGCGATCCAAGTCAACGTCATCGTTGTTACCTCCCGCAACCGTTCCGCGATAACCACTTTCTCCGGGTCACCCTTGCGCCGGGCGGCCAGTACTTTGGTATCCCACTGCCGACGTTTCAATTCCTCCGTCACAATCCGTTCTGCTATCGCCTCCGCTGATTCCCGAAGCTCCTGCCCGTAATGATGCTTCCCAGACTTTTCTTCCACCTGCGCCAGCAATTCCTGCCGCAACGTCTCCTCTCCAAAGAACCACCCGCGCCGGATCGGTTTGTAGGATCCGCTCTCCTCCGCTCCACGCCCAGCCTCCAACGCCTCCTCAAGCCGCCGCCTTGCCGCAGGGCTGTCGTGGGCCACCCGATACTCCCCCAGCAGGCGGTCCACCCGCAGCCACGGCCAGCGTCGGCCCGGACTCTTCAAATACTCCGGCCAACTGCTCCACTGGTATTTCCGCAGGGCCTGTTCCGCTTGGAGCAACTTCGCCCGCGCCGGATTCAAATGCACGTAGTCACAGACCGTCTTCAAATACCCGTTGCCACTGCCGTCCACGATCAACGCCTTGTAGCGCCCGCTGAACATGTGGCCGAAGAGTTTGTGCCGCCGATTGAAGCGCGAGGTATAGGTGCCCAGAAACCATTTCATCCCGGCCACCAGATTTCCCTGCGGCGTCTCCACCACCAGGTGAAAATGATTCTCCATCAAACAGAGCGCATGCACCTGCCAGCCCGTCTTGGCACAAGTCTCGCCCAGCGTGCCCAGGAATCGATCCCGGTCCGTCGCATCCTTGAAGATAGGTTCGCGCCGATCTCCACGGTTCACCACATGATAGATCGCTCCCGGATACTCTACTCTGAGTTTGCGCGCCATGCCCGCGACGCTGCCAACTCGCTCATCACTTGGCGATACTATTAACTGACCCTTTTATGACCCCTTAATGTCCTCAAGTTACTGAGGAGACCGCAGGATAGCCTGCAAATCTCGGAGGTGGCGCAGGCGCATCTGCTGCGTTGCTCGCTTGGTCAGAGGCCGCTGCGGGCATCCTCCCTCGCTCACGCCTTGCATCTTTGCCCACGGCACTCTCCGGAATTCGTAGGCTATCCCACGGTCTCCTCAGTATCTCCCCATTGGACCATTGCCTAGCCAGTGCCCCAGCTATTGTCAGCTCGTTCCAGCTCCGTTAGCGTCAACATCAAATGAACAACTTGGGCCGCGCTTGTGATTTTTCCTTCCTGATTATTATGGCCGCTGTCGCGGCAATCCTTTGCGGTTGCTCGCGCCCCTCTGGCACGGGCGGCGCAAGCGGGGATGAGTTCCTTAGCCTGATGAATGTGGGACGGTCGCTCTACGAAAAAGGAGACGCCTCCAAAGCAGTCGAGGCATTTCAGAAAGCCACGGATTTGAACCCCGCGAATTCGGACGCGCGCCTGAATCTTGCCAATGCCCATCTGCTCGCCGGTGACGCTTCGGCCGCGCTGGGACAGGCGGCTGAAGTCCTCAGCATGGAGCCCAACTCCGCCGCGGCTCATTATCTCCAGGGTTGCGCCTATCTCCGGCTTGCGAAATTCGAGGACGCCATCAAATCTCTACAACCTGCGAAAGACATCGATCGCTCGATCAATCCGGTGAGCTTCCAGCTTGGACGCGCATTCCAGGGTGTGGGCAAGTTTGACGATGCGCTCCAACAGTTCGATGAGATCATTCAGTTTGAAACGAACCATCTGTCGCCGCTCTACATCGCCGCACATTACAACTTGACGCAGTCGTTGCTCCGGCTTGGGCGCGCCGATGAAGCAAAACAACGCCTCGATGATCATCAGAAACTGGTGGCTCAACTGGGCGGTGCTGCTCCCACGGACGCTTCGACCTACGAGCGCTGCATCTACACACAGGCTCGTGTTCCATTCGTCCTTGAACAACCTGACGCTGCCGGAATCAAAGTTCAATTCACCCATGCCACCAGTTCATTCCTCGGCGACGGAGCGAAAGCCTACCATGGGCCGGTGGCCGTTCTCGACATTAACCATCGGGGGGCGAGCGACCTGTTTCTACGCGAGGGCGACAATGCCTTCCGCCTACTCATGAACAACGGCGGGAAGCTCACGCCGCAGGGCGAACCCCTGCCGGTCACCGCCGGAGCAAACTACTCACGCGTGCTCGTTGGCGATCTCAACACGGACCGCAACGAAGACGTCATCGTCATCGGTGACAAGGGCCTGCATGCTTTCCGGTTTGCCACGAACGGCGCGGCGACGGACGCGACGGCATTTGCCGGATTGAAGAACTCTCCCGCAATCGAAGGCGCTCTCGTTGATCTCGATTTCACAGGCAAGCTTGATCTCCTCCTGCTTCCACCCGGATCCAATTCCCTGCGAATCCTGCGCAATCTTGGGAACATGTATTTCAAGGACATCACCGCCACCTCTGGCGTGCCCACATCCGTCACGAGCCCGCGTCAGCTTGTGGTCGAGGATTGGAACAACGACGACATCATGGATCTGGTTGTTGCCCGCGACGGCGCAGCGCCGCAGCTCATGATCAAACAGCGTGGCGGTTCTCTCGCGATCTCCAACACGCCCGCTCATTGGCCGGCAGCCCGTGTCATCGCCAGCGGCGATATGAACAACGACCTGCGCGCCGACCTTGTGTTCGCTTCGGCGGATTCAATCCAGTGCCTGTTCAACGGGCTCACAAACAAAACCGTGCTCCAACTCGGAGCCTTTCGCGTGGATCATCTGAGCCTCGTCGATTACGACAATGATGGCTGGCTTGATATCGCCGCAGCGGGCGAAGGACTGCGCGTCTGGCGCAATCTAGGTGTATCAGGTTTCAAAGAAACAACCGCCCAGCTCGGCCTCGATAAACTTGGCAGGAGTCGCATCGATTCATTTGTCGCAGCGGACATGGACGGTGACTGCGACACGGATATCGTGGTCAGCATCGCCGGGGAGGGAATTCGAGTCCTCCGGAATGACGGAGGCAACGCGAACCGCCAGCTCAAGATCCGACTTCTTGGCAATCGCTCGAATCCCACCGGCCTTGGCGTGCGAATCGAAGCCACGGCGGGTCATTGGCGCACCATCCGCACCGCGCAACAACTCCCGATCGAAATTGGCGTCGGCAATCGAAAGCAGCTCGATTCGGTGATGGTCCGCTGGTTCGATATTGCGTGGAATGAATCCGAGGTGGACGTCTCGAAGTGCGAGATCCGTTCCATGACCGAGCTGCTTCTTCCCACCGGCTCCTGCCCCTATGTTTACACCTGGGACGGCACCCGGTTCCGGTTCGTCAGCGATATTCTCGGTGCTGCGCCCATCGGCCTGCCAGTTGCCCAGGGTCGATACATTGAAGCGGACCCCGACGAGTATTTATGGATCGGCAACGAAAGCTCCGTTCAACCGCGCGACGGCAGTTACATCCTGCAGATCACCGAGGAACTGCGCGAAGTGCTCTACCTCGATGAAGCGCGATTGGTCGTCGTCGATCATCCGCCCGGCACTGAGATTTATCCAACGGACAAATTGCTTCCCGGAAAGCCATTCCCGACGAGCGAACTCGTTCCTCTCAGCAACGCCCGGCCGCTGATCAATGCCATTCGCAACGACGGCACTGACGTCACGGCTCAACTCCTTGCGGCGGACGGCAACGTCGCCTCGCCCGTTGCTTTGCGCGCTCCACAGCTCCGCGGCCTTGCCGAACCGTATTCGTTCGCTCTCGATTTCGGCTCGATCGACACAACCAAAGCTCTTGTGCTTGGAATGACCGGCTGGCTCCGCTTCGGTGGCGGCATGGCCAACATCGGAGCGGCGCTCAATCCCGACCTTCTGTTCCCATTCCCCGTGCTCGAGGCTCAAACCTCCGACGGGCAGTGGAAGAAAGTCGATGTCACCGTCGGCGCTCCGGCCGGCAAGACCAAGCGCCTCTTCGTCGATCTGACCGGCAAACTGCCGGACGGAACACGCCAGCTTCGCCTGAGCGCGGGGTTCGAAATTCACTGGGATCAAATCACTCTTTTCGAAAGAGCGTCGAAATCGGATATGCAGACAGTGGCGTTGTTGCCTGACCACACCGACCTTCACTGGCGCGGTTTCAGCGAGTTCATCGATTTGCCATGGACCCAACCGCTCACGCCTGACTATGAAAGAATCCGTTCGAAGGCCAACTGGCGGGTCACTCCCTCGGGTTGGTGTACGCGCTACGGCCCCGTCAACGAACTCATCGGCACCCGCGACGACGCGCTGGCGCTGATCAACGGAGGTGATGAGCTTACGTTGAAATTCTCCGCGACAAAGCTTCCGCCCAAGCCGGCGGGTCATGTGCGGGAATTTTTCCTCTACTCAGTGGGTTGGGACAAGGACTCCGATGTCCACGTGAAGCTCGGCACGCAAGTCGAGCCGCTGCCCTACACCGGAATGGATGACCAACAGTACGGCTCGCAACCGCGTCCCGACCGGCTCCAGACGGCAGACCGACTGATGGAAAAGTACAATACTCGATGGGTAGGCCCCATGACACTGAGCCGCAAACACTGAACCTGAAAGCAGCAGCTGATTTGAACAGAAGGTAACGAAGGAAACTACGTGAGAAGGATCTGGAAGGATCTTCTCGGTCTCCCGGACTTCGCTGACTGGGTGAGTGCGGATCGCCGGGGATTGTCTGGCGAAGTTGCTGTCCCTTCGTTCTCTTTGTTTCCTTCTGTGAATCCCAACAGCCGTTTTTAGGATGAACAAACAGGCATGAACTGACGCGAGGGTGCGCCGTCGGCCCATCCGGATCGAGCGACTCGCCATCAGTCAGCGAAGCCTCCGAAGCCTCACTTCCTCCCGTAGAACTTTGGATCCACTTCTGCGGTGCCGGAGTTCTTCACGGCGAGCAGCGCCTTCATGTCGGCGACGAAACCATTCACATCTTCAGGCATCGTATCCCAGGAGCACATGAAGCGGCACCCTCCGCGACCGATGAACGTGTAGAACTTCCAGCCACGTTCGCGCAGCCCGTTGATCACATGTGCCGGCAGTT
>SXMN01000132.1 GCA_005777315.1 Verrucomicrobiales bacterium | reverse complement strand
GGCGTCTGCACGCGGCCCACGGTGGTCTTGAAAAATCCGCCGGCCTTGGAATTGAATGCCGTCATGGCGCGCGTGCCGTTGATGCCCACGAGCCAGTCCGCCTCGCTTCGGCAAACGGCGGCGCTTGCCAGCGGCTGCATCGAGGCATCCGTGCGAAGCTGCGCAAACCCATCGCGAATCGCCGCCGGAGTCATTGACTGCAACCAGAGCCTCTGAATGGGCTGCTTTGCATTGGTGTACTCGACGATGCGGCGGAAGATCAGTTCACCTTCGCGGCCTGCGTCACAGGCATTGACGAGAGCATCCACATCCTTTCGCTTGATGAGCTTCACCAAAACCTTGAGGCGGCTGGCAGATCTCTCGATGGGTTGGAGACCAAACTGGGGAGGAATATGTGGCAAAGCGGCGAAGGTCCATTTACCGCGCTTGATGTCGTGCTCCTCCGGCACGATCAGCTCGAGCAAATGGCCGACAGCAGACGAGATGACGCTCTTGTCGCTCTCGTAGAACTCGCCAGACTTGTCCTTGGTAAAACCTCCGATGGCCTTGGCGATGTCAGTGGCGACAGATGGCTTTTCCGCGATGATCAGTGCTTTGCCCATGACTGAAAGTGCCAGTTTTTAAGCCGGTCATCCCGTATGATGCAACGCCTTTCTCAAATTGAACGCATTGAGTCGTTCGTTGAAAGCCGCTTCAGCCCCCATGCCCGATTGAGCAGATTGAACATTCTGACCGAAGCAGATTTTTCTCGCGCACGAACGCTGGCGAGGCGAAAACTCCGCCATGTTCCCGATGCCGCCCCGCACTTTTCGGACTAATCATACTCGAATTCGCGACATATTTGCCGCAGCCGTCGCGGTCTGCATCTGGCTTCTACCTGTTGTGGGTGCCATGGGCGCCACCGAACCGCCTCCGCCTAAAGCAAAGCAGGGAGCCGTCCTTCTCAAGACGGACATCATGGGTGTCTTCGCTCATCCGGACGATGAAACTGGCATGGCGGCCACGCTGGCGAGCTACGCGCTGGGACAGGGAACAGTGATTGCGAATGTTTACTGCACTCGCGGCGAAGGTGGCGGAAACATGGTCGGCACCCATCTGGGACCAGCCTTGGGAATTCTACGGGAAGCGGAGCTTCGGGATTGCCTGGCCAGACTGGGCGTTCGTTACTGTTACTTCCTGGATCAGGCGGATTTCTTTTACACCGAAAGTTCCGCGGCGACGTTTGCCAAGTGGGGCAAGGAGGAAACACTGCGCCGACTCGTCCGGCTGGTGCGCACTCTTCAGCCCGAGATAATCGTGACAATGAATCCCGCTCCCAACCCTGGGCAGCACGGCCATCATCAAGCGGCCGCAATCCTGGGCGTGGAGGCGTTCGCGGCAGCGGCTGATCCGAAACGGTTTCCCGGGCAGTTGACCGACGAAGGATTGGGAACATGGCAGGCGCGCAAGCTTTACCTCTCAGGAGATCAGGGCGTGACCATTGCAACCATCCAGACGACGAACATGCTCGCCGGTGGAAAATCCTCAGCCGACATCGCAGCGGAAGCCCTCTCGCAACATCGCTCGCAGGGATTTGGAGGCTTCGTGAATTCTCCGTGGCTGCGCCGGCCTCAATCATTCTCCCTGGTCAAGAGTGTCGTCCCCTTCCTGGAGAAGGAAAGTGACCTGCTTCGTGGCCTGCCCGTTTCCGGAGCAGCTCAACCGCTGTCGCCGCCTTTGATGCCGACGGCTTCTTCCGGGCTGAGTCTCCGAATTATGCAGCGACCAGCGGTGGAGCGTTACCGCGCGTGGGTGAAAGAACAGGGATTGGAGCACGCGGCGGCGCGCTTTTCACCGGATCTGACCGTCGTTGCTGGGGTGAGCAATGAAGTGAAGCTGGAGGTGTCCAATCCTGGAAATGCGCCTCTCTCCGGCCGTCTTGAAGTTAGTGTTTCGGCCGGTTGGTCGGCGGACGTTTCCAAAAGCGCCGTTCGGCTGGAAGCCGGAGGTCACGAGATCGTGACTGTTCGTACAACTCCACCGCCCGGAGCGAAGCAGGATGTGGAGATGACGGCTGTAATGAAACGCGACGAGGGCGAAATCACCGCAGCGACCCGCCTTCATCGCGTGCCAAGGCTGATGGTTCCAAGAGGACGGACCTCGCCATCAATCAACTTCACGGAAGATGGCTGGACCAGGATGGCGCGACACTCGATCTCCCACACTTCGCTCGCCCAAGGATCGACCCGTGACGCAGCAGACAACAGCGCGTCCTTTTCCGTCATTCACGATGGGAAGACGCTTTACCTGGATGTCGAGGTCAAGGACGACGTCCTCGTATCGAACATTTCCCCAAACGACATCAAGGGACACTGGCGCAGCGACTCGGTCGAGATTTGCATCGATCCGAATGGCGGCTCGGAAGACACGCTCGGCTGTTACAAGATCGGCATATTCCCATTTGATACAGAAGGAAAGGTTCAAGCCTCAAGGGATGCCGATGCGAAGCAGGGACCAATCGAAATCACTGCGCCCGGGACGCGGATCGCCTCGAAACGAACTGCGGACGGGTATGTGATCCGGGCAGCGATTCCGTTCACTGAGATTGGAATCGCACCGCGAAAGGCCCGATCTCTTGGGTTCAACATCATCATTTACGACGGAGACAAGCGCGACGCCGCGACCGGCGAGAACATCAACAAGTCACGGATAGCGTGGTCACCGCGCTCCGGAGTCCAGGGGCGCCCCGAGGATTGGGGCCGCATCGTGCTGGAGTAAACAGCCGTAAGAATCATCCATAAACACACCATGAACAACAAACGATTATCGGGACGGGTTGCCGTCATCACCGGAGCGAGCAAGGGGCTAGGGAGAACGATGGCAATGGCGCTGGCCGCGGAGGGCGCGTCGCTTGCACTAGTTTCGCGCGATCTGGCGCAGACCGAAGAAACTGCGGCGGCGGCGCGCACACTGGGTGCCCGTGTGATCACCTTTCAGGCGGACATCACGAGCGAGGAGCAGGTTTCCAACTTTGCCGCCGCCGTAAAGCAGGAGTTTGAAGCGGCGCACATCCTGATCAACAACGCGGGAATCAACATTCGCAAGCCTGTGACTGATTTTACCCTGGAGGAGTGGCGCAGAGTGCTGGCCACCAATCTGGACGGGCCATTTCTCCTGTGCCGGGCGTTTGTGCCGCTGATGCGGGGTCACGGATACGGACGCATCATCAACATGACGTCCATCATGAGCCACGTTTCGATGGCTCATCGCTCCGCCTACTCAGCCAGCAAGGCGGGGTTGTTGGGCTTCACCAAAGCACTCGCCCTGGAACTCGCTCCGGATGCGATCACTGTCAATGGCATCAGTCCTGGACCGATTGCTACCGAGATGAATCTGCCGATCACTCAGAACCCGGAGTTGAATCGGCAATTTATCTCAAAAATTCCAGTCGGGCGTTGGGGTAAGGTTGAGGAAATCGGACAGCTCGCGGTCTATCTATGTTCCGAAGAGGCGGGCTTCATTACCGGAACTGACCTCCTGATCGATGGCGGCTGGTGCGCACAATGAGCACCCCGGACCTCCTCGCGAATGCGGCGGCGAGTGAATTTTAAGATTCTTCCGCCCGGGACAGATCGACGCTTTCGACTCCCGCAATTTTGGTGAGTTCGGAAATCAACTCAAAGGGCCGCGCTCCGTCACGAAGGCGGAGACGGTAATTTAGTTCCAGCGAGGCTCCCTTTTTGGCCGTTCCAACCGAGCGGACTTCAAAATTCTGGACGTGTTTCTGGAAGATGGGAGCGAGAAGCGCCTCGGGTTCGGAATCCATGGGGAGTCTCAACGATAAATCGCACTCCTCCTGCGACCATCCTGTGACGCTCCGCCGGGGACGCATGATCATTATGGCGACACCGACGACGATCGCACCAACGATCGCGACCCATAGGTGATCCGCGCCGGCAGCCATTCCAACGATGACAGCGAAGATCACGAAAGCCGTATCCTGGGTGTCTCGCACTACGGTACGGAACCGGACGATCGCCAGGGCTCCTGTCAGACTAAAAGCCCGCGCCATGTTGTCGCCAATGACCTGGGTGACCATTGAAATCAAAATCGACATCAGAACCAATGTGCGTGGAAAAGAAGGAGTGATTGGTTCGTCGCGATGGGTTGCCCGGTAAATCGCCGCGACGATTCCTCCGAGCACGAATGCAATGCCAATGCGCCAAAAGAGTTGAACCAACAGGTCACTCAACGGCCCCGCAGGGGGCGTGACTTGAAATGCTTGCTGAAACCAGTTTGTCATTTATCGAGCTGACACCGAACCGGCCATCGACGCGTGATCCTGAATCTCCGCTTCATCAGACGGATTCGCAATCGCGTGGCCATTCACCGGAGCTGGCACCTCGGAAAGCGATTCGCCAGCCCAGCCAAATTTCTGCACCGCCATCCGGTACTTTGAAACCGCCTGAGATTGGAGGTTCAACGTGCTCACAAAACTTTGATACAGCTCCGGAAAAACCTTTCGATATTTCAACTCGATGACGCACTGCCTGTCGAGCAATGGTATCCACGGGCCTGATTCCTGCACAAACCAGTCGGAAGTTGGAAAGGCACGAAGGTTTCGATCCAAGGTCATGCGAATCGGGCCGTCAGGCGCGGATCCCACCCTCGCTATACGATCATACGCAATCTGGCACTTGGGTTCGAGCTTGCGCGCGAGTAAGCGTCGATGGAACCAGAAACCCGCCCAGCCTGGATCAGCGTCGCCTTCAGAAAGTTGGGCCACTTCGGAGTCCAGGGTCCGTGTGCGCCGTTTGCCTACGAGGCCTCTCGTCTTGAGTTTGCGTTCAAGAAACACTCCCTTTTCCTGGCCATAGCGGCGGACGCGATACTTGCACCTCCCAAATGAGCCAACCCGATGAAAGACAGCAAATTCGGGCGTGTCGAGATACACGCTATTCACGCAATACGCATCCTGACTCGCACCACTGGCAAAGGGATCCGGCAGGAGGTTGCTGCGCATCCAGGCGAGTGCCTGCTCAGCGACAGGATCAGGCACCAGGAATTTTATTTCGTAGGCAAACTCCCGCTTTTCCGTGGCGGCTGCCGCTGTTTGTGGCTTCATTCTTCAGTATGGTTTTCCCTGAGTTGGACACGGTCAGTCGCTGTTCATCCTGTTCAGCTTCGGGAACTGCAACACCCCAAAGATGTGCAAGTTACAAATAACGTGAAATGAGAACAATCGTTCACAACTTACGGAACGAAGTGACAGCAGAGCTAAGGAAAAGTTTCACTAATGTAACAGTTCCGACGGGGAGTGATCCCCAGCCCTGAAACCGCGAATGTTCTTAACTCCAACCACCTCCAGAAATTGCCGGTGCCTCAATGCCGCTTCTCCAGCAGGCGATCCTTGGGTCCTTGGCCGCTGGCGCAGCCCTCCTGCACTCTTCTGCGCCTTTCCGCAGCATACTCGTGAAGCCTTTCCTGCTGTGGAGGAGTCAACATATTCTCCATCTCCGCGAAACTCTGGTGCACCGCGGACTCGACTTTTCCAATTGTTTGAAATTGCACCTCCTTGATCTCGCGATCCATGCGATCAAGGATGGGGCTGATCCCTTTGAACTGGACGTCAGACAAACTCAAGCGCGCTTTGAGATCCTGGCGCATCCGATGACACGCCTTCTCAACCGTTTGCAATTGCTGTTTCCGACGCTCACCACGGATGGAAATCACACTGCCACATACCACTCCAGTCAGGAAGATCACGGCCATGCAGCCAATCAGCCTGGCTTTGGTGAGAACTGTCATGGCAGCAGAATCCCCAAGACAATCGAGTCCGCCAGGGATCTCCCGGACATCCCAATCGAGTCTCGCTGCCATCCTGTTCCAAACACTAGACAAAGAAGCGCCAGAGCCAATGACAGTCCAAGTGCTCGCTTGCAGATGGAGTACATCCAGACAGGTGCATTGATGGCTTCAGGCATCCACCTCGCCACAGTTCTTCTGCCGAAATCCACTGGCATTTCATCCACCACGTGCGGCGCATTACGAACTCCCGCGAAAAGGCGATCCAAGGAATCCGGATGTCTGAGCAGCGTCATCTTGTAATCAATCACTTCAACGTTTCCATTCCTGGCTGACGTATCGGGCCGGTGGTTTGCAGTCAACACGTTGATCCCGTATCAAAAACGACTGCTCTCTCCTTCGCGCAGTTACAGAATCTTGGTCTTCCTTCAGAGTATCCATGCAAAGAGAAGGTCTCTTGCAGTCGTTCCCTAAAAAACTTATTGTCAATGGAGGCACGAATAGCCTATGGTCGCCCTCAATTGCACCCAATTGGTGCGCTGGGCAGGGGTATTTTCCTGCTCTGAGAAATGCACAAACCAACACACAAACAACATATCGCAGGAGGAACTGAGATGAAATTGAACAAGTGGACGTTGGCTCTCACCGCCGCTGGCGTAGTGAGCCTCGGATCAATCGCACAAGCAGAAGAAGCACAGCACCAGGTGCTGACCGCGCTCTCTTCGTCAACATTGAGCGGCTACGTGGATACGTCAGCCAACTGGCGCGTCGGCAAGAATGCCGGCCCCATCCCTGGTCGCACGTTTGACGGCGCGGACAAGCAGGACGGCTTCAACCTGAACGTTGTCAAGCTGACGCTGGAGAAGCCGTTGGACGAAGGTCAATGGTCGGCCGGCTACAAGATTGATCTGCTCTTTGGCCCGGATGCCAACTACTACGCAACCGGTTTGAATGGTGGCGGCGTGAACGTTGACGATATGGCCGTGAAACAGGCGTACGCCAACTTCCGCGCCCCAATCGGCAACGGAATCGACTTCAAGATGGGTGTTTTCGACACCATCATCGGTTATGAAGTTTATGAATCCGGCAACAACCCGAACTACAGCCGCTCCTACGGCTACTCCCTCGAACCCACTCACCACACGGGATTACTCGCCAGCTATCACATCGTTGATAACGTGAGCGTTTCAGCAGGTATTGCTGACACCGCCTTCGGTGCGATCAACGCTCGAGCCGCTCGCGCAGGAGTTCCAGCTGCTCAAACTGAGAAGGCCTACATGGGCTCGATCAGCATTACGGTCCCTGACTCGGTTGGATTCCTTAAAGGATCAACCTTTTATGTTGGCGCGGTTGATGGCTTGGGTACCGGAAATACCATCGACACCACAAGTCTGTATGCTGGTCTTACTCTAAACACCCCTGTCACCGGGCTGACCGGCGGCTTCGCGTTTGATTACAAATTCAACGGTGGTGCCGTAGTAGCGAATTCATGGGCTTGGGCAGGGGCTGCTTATGCTGCCTACCAGGCAACTGAAAAGCTTAAGTTCGCAGTGCGTGGCGACTGGACTGAAGGTACGGCGGGAACCTACTATCTCGGCACTGAAAAGAATGAGATCCTCGGCCTGACGTTGACCGCTGATTACTCCCTGTGGAGCAATCTGATCACTCGCTTGGAAGCTCGTTGGGATCACGCCATTGGTGGTGACCGGCTGTTCAAGCATACTCCTGTTACCCCCGGTGATCACAACGCGATCACTGTCGCGCTGAACACGATCTTCAAGTTCTAACTCTGACTCGCAACTCGAGCCAGTGCAGACCCCTCCTGAGATGATCGGGAGGGGTTTTTCATTCCCAGATGCGTGCTTAACCGCTAAATGGACGAATCGTGGAGTTGGATGAAGCCGGTCTTCCGGATTAAGCTCCAAAGCTCAAAATTTCACAGATGCCACCGGCCTACTTCGATTACAATGCCACTACAAGACTCGATCCGATCGTTCGAGAGGCCATGCTTCCGTACCTGGATCAGGTCTTTGGGAACCCTTCCAGCGTGCATTCGTTGGGCCGCCGCGCCCGATCAACACTGGATGGCTGCCGCGAACGCGTCGCTGCCGTGCTTCGCTGCAAACCTGGCGAGCTAATTTTCACCAGTGGTGGGTCTGAGGCGAATAACCTGGCGATCCTGGGAGCTGCTCGCGCTTTGAAACATCGAGGACGGCACATCATCGTTTCGTCCATCGAACACCCGTCAGTGTTCAAGCCATGCCAGTATCTGGCGGAAACCGAAGGATATGACGTAACATTCCTCCCGACCGACCGTTCAGGGATGATTGAACCGGACCACGTCGCCAAACACCTTCGCTCCGACACAATTCTGGTCTCCGTGATGGCAGCCAACAATGAGACGGGAATCATCAACCCCGTGGCCGAGATCGGCTCGCTCTGCAAATCGCGGGGAATTCTCTTCCATGTGGACGCTGTCCAATGGTTCGGAAAAATGCCATTTCACTCCCTTGACCAGTTTGCCGCCGGGCTGGTGTCCCTCTGTTCTCATAAGTTCCATGGACCAAAAGGCGCCGGTTTGCTTTATAGTCGATCCCCCTTCTTCCCTGAACCACTGATACTCGGCGGGAGTCAGGAAAGTGAGCACAGGGCAGGCACTGAAAACCTGGCTGCAATTGTCGGTCTGACTGCTGCCATCGAAGGCTTTCTGACAAATCCGGTCTTCCCGCCAGGTCTTCGGGAGTTCTGTGCCTTGCTGGAATCACAGCTCACAACAATCCCCGGGGTTCAGCCCCTAGGAACTCTCGACACTCGATTACCCAACACCGTCGCGTTCACCGTCGCAGGATCAAACAGCATTTCGCTCGTGGCTGCCCTTGATCTGATTGGTTTTGCCGTCTCGAGTGGATCGGCATGTTCGGCAGGATCTTTGGAACCTTCCCGAGTACTGCTGGGCATGGGAACTGAGCCAAGCCTTGCCAATTCGTTTGTCCGTGTGTCTCTCGGACGGGATTCAACGCTGGAGGAAGTTCAGCGTTTTTGCTCGGCATTTCCTGGGATCATTTCTCGCTGCCGTAATTGATGATGCCACCAGCCGGAGGTTTGGGCTGCGGCGGGGTCAACGATGGTGGCTGTGGTGGTCGATCGTGGTTTTCCCGCGTTCGGAGATTATAGTTTGGTGGCTGTCAACCGGACGCTCAAGCGCAACAAGGCGTTAGAATGCTGTCCCCGCCGCGATGGACGGTTCAAGAGGAGAATCACCGCACCGCGTCGGCCTGCTCGAAGACTTTGAGGATCTTGTTGAAGCCATCCCGGATTCCGCCGAGATCACGGACATCCACAGTGAACCGGTCGTCCGTGTTACGGCGTGTTGTCGTTGAGCCGTCTGTAAAGAGGATATTGGCGATCTGCCGAAGGTGATGCGTGTGTGGCTTGATATTAAACGATTCCAATCCCGGGGCGCAGAGGAACTGGGTGTCAATGGCAAGTGCACGAATGGGAAGGCCGTTCCGATTGTCACCCGGGTTTTCAAGTTGGAAAGGTGCCGCCGTCCCGGTTTCCGTCGGATCATCGAACAGCCGGACATTGCCACCATGCCGGTAATAGTAGCTCCCCTGAGCCTGATGAACACCCACTTTCGCCAGTTCCGTGTCAGCTTCAACACGCTGATCGCTGGCTGGACAGAAGAGAATTTTGGGTGTGCCGGCCAACTGATCTTGCAGTAGCAGACCGAGCGCGACCGGGGCGCCTGTCTGGAGCGAGATCAAACTGGTGGGAGTGCCGGTGGAGGGATAAAAGCTCGCAGGGCTCGTGAATGGCGGCGCTTTGGGCCCGTAGGGGATCTTGCCGCCATTGTCTCCAGCGTACGATTGGATCGCGATTCCAATCTGCCGCAGATTCGACAGGCAAACCGTTCTCCGGCCCCTTTCCTTCGCCGAGGACAACGCCGGAAGCAGCAAAGCCACGAGGACCGCGATGACCGCGATGACGACCAGCAACTCGACAAGCGTGAAGCCGAAGCCCTTCTCGGAATGGCGTCCTGCCGGGATATTCACTCGGGCGAGCATCTCACCAGTTGAGCCTTACGGCAACTGGCGTGCTTGATAAAAGCGATGGCTGAAATCCACCACTGATTTGATGACAGGCAAGGAGCCTGCGATATTGGTGGCGATACCGAGGCTGGACCAATTCACTGACGGTATCGTCGCATCCGTGCTGGTAAGAATCTCAACTCGACTGGCAGGCTCGCTTTCCAGCGTTAATGTAAATAGTCCGTCGTCCGTCAATGCTGCCTTCAGCAGAGGCGGGCGAATCGAGAAAAGCCGGATGTTATCGAGATCCCAGTAGCCGCCCTGAAGATTGGTGCTGACCGTGGACAATAATTGCACGCCGATATGCCGGCCTGCCCAGGCGTCGCCGGGTTTCACTGAAGGCATGCGCACACGGAATTCAATGAAGTGTGTTTGGTTCGTGAAATTTGATGGCGAATTGGTGATCGAGGTGGTGGCCACAGCCACTCGATTGCTGGCGGTGTCACGGTAATACAAGCTGAGGTCGAGGGTTGCGCCAGAGAGCATGGCACCGCCACCGCCTATGACTCCAACCGCAAGTTCGTAGGAACTGCCAATTTCGAACTTCGCATCGAATGCGTGTGTTGGGATTGCGTCATCCCAATCCACCGAATCGTAGTCCTGGTATAACCCTACTCCCGGGACCGCAAAGAGCCAGACTGCCTGGTTGCCGATGCAATTATCAATGTGCCCCGTCGTGCCTGGCGCGGGGTTTTTGAAGATTCCGGTCAGTTGACTCCACAAAAACCCGCCGCTCTCAGGGTAGGAGTCCGGTCTGGCGGTCTTCTGCCAGGCGTCAAAATTGATATCGACGAAAATCGAAACTGGCGACTCGAACGAGCCATTGGGAATGGTAATGGGGCCAGCTCGAAGCGCACAAAAGCACATCGTGAGTGCCATCGAGCCAGCCAAACCGAGGATCAATGGCTTGTTCATTCTGCGAACGGATTGGACTTCTTGCCCGCCGGATGAACGTGGCTTAAAAACCATCGAAGGCCGACGGATTCAGGCACGTTTACGTGACCGCCAACGTGCGACGAGAAGCCCGCCAACCCCAAGCGCGAGCACTGCCACTGAACCCGGCTCCGGCACGGCTTGAAGTCGAACGTTGTCCACATCCCAGTAACCGGCGCCAGTCCCAAAAGTGGAGGTCAATTGCACACCAATTTTCTGGCCTGCCCAGGCGTCGGCCGCCTGCACTGGCGGAACGGTTACTTCGTAGTCGATCAGATGTGTGGTGTTTGGAAAAGCTGCCGCGCTGTAAGTGATGGGGGTGGCCGCCACGCTCACCAGATTGTTTGCCCCGTCGCGGTAATAAAGGCTCATCTCGAAAGTGCTGCCGGGCGTGATCCCGCCGCCACCGAGAATTCCGAGCTTGAGATTATACGATTTCCCAACCTGAAACGGTGAACCAATCTCCTGAAACAACGAAACTCCCGGGATGGCCAACATGTAGGCTGCCTGGGCTCCATCCACGTTGTCAATATGGTCAGGCTGACCGAAGGCTGTGTTCGGAAACACACCGGCGAGTTGATCCCAATTGTAGCCCGGGGGAAGGGGAAATCCAGGTGGCTGGGGAGTTTTCTGCCAGAGACTGACCACAGGGAACGCAGGAAAGCCCGGTGGCGTGCCCGGGGATTCAAAGGAACCGTTCGGGACGGGGATCGTCTGTGCATTCAAGCCTGCCAGGCTTGCGGCGACAGCCATCGACGCAAAAGCTACCATGCTCAAGCGGCGAAGC
Organism: Verrucomicrobiales bacterium; assembly: GCA_005777315.1. Lineage (GTDB taxonomy): Bacteria > Verrucomicrobiota > Verrucomicrobiia > Limisphaerales > F1-12-MAGs170 > F1-120-MAGs170. The sequence continues at coordinate 15,391 of SXMN01000132.1, read as the reverse complement.
GAAGAGCTTATCGAGCAGTGGGCAAATTCGAGATTCGTTCTAATCATATTCGAGGAGCGGGAAGTTCTAAGCCTGAGTCAGTCGGTGTCCGGGTGATCCAGCATTGGGAGACGCCAGTGGGCAAGACTGTCACCCACCAAACCGTTCAACCCGTCCAGGGCGCTAAAGCGCCGCATCGTGAACAAGGAACTCATGCGCCGCAGATGGCACTGCGATTCATCCTTGATTGCAAGAGCAAAAGTCCGGACGGATGCACCCCCTCCCGCCAACCAATCCACTTGCACAGCGGCATCGAAACCCATTCAATGCCCCTCGAACCCAAAAGACCTTTTACCTATGACATCTACCCTCATTCGCTCCATTTGCGTCGCAGTCATTCTCACCGCCGGTGTCGCGCTGCGCGCTGAGATGCCTGGCCACTCAGCAATCCGACCGATGCCACGCGTGGACGGTTGGTGGGCCGAACGTGCCAAGCTCCTCGATGAAAGGCTCAAGCAAACTCCAGACACACAGGTTCTCTTCATCGGCGACTCGATCACCCAGGGCTGGGAAGGTGACGGCAAGGAAGTCTGGGCCAAATCGTACGCGCAGAGGAAGGCTGTGAATCTGGGCATCGGGGGTGACCGCACGCAGCACGTTCTCTGGCGTCTCATCAATGCTCCGCTAGACGGCGTGAAGCCGAAGGCCGCTGTCGTGATGATTGGCACCAACAACTCCAATGGCGAAGATAACACTCCCGGTCAGATCGCGGACGGCGTCTCGACCATCGTCGCCAAACTTCGCGAACGGCTGCCGCAGACAAAGATTCTGCTGCTGGCCATTTTTCCGCGTGGTGAGAACTTCAACGCCCAGCGCGGCAAGCTCGCACAGATCAACCAGGTGCTGCACAAACTTCATGACGGGTCCAATGTCTTCTTCATGGACATCGGCCATCGCTTCCTGAATTCGGATGGTATTCTGCCCGCCGACCTCATGCCGGATTATCTGCACTTGTCCGCGAAGGGTTATCAAATCTGGGCGGATGCCATCGAAAACAGGCTTTCCCAAATGCTCGGCGAAAAGAAATAACCAGCCGAGAACAAGGTGAACAATCCTCCAACAGTTCATGGCTTCCCTTGCCAGTTCACCGTATCATCAACATCGTATGAACACTCCCCTCTCGCGCCGTGATTTCCTCCGTCGATCCGCAGTCGCGTCAGCCTCAGTCGCCGCTCTGACGAGCTTCCCCTCCATTCTCCGCGCCGCCGGCGCGAACGACCGGCTCGTCGTCGGTGTGATGGGACTGGGCCGCGGCATGGCGCACATCGAGGGATTTCTGTCCGTGCCAAATGTCGAGATTGGCTACGTGTGCGACGTGGATGAGCGCCGGATTGCGGAAGGAATCAAAGCCGTCGAGAAGCGCCAGACGTCGCGCGCTGTCAGAGGCGTCCGGGATTTCCGCCGCATCCTTGAAGACCGGTCCGTCGATATTCTCTCCATCGCCGCGCCCAATTTCTGGCACGCACCGGCCTCCATCCTAGCGTGTTCCGCCGGGAAGCATGTCTATGTGGAAAAGCCTGGCAGTCATAACGCGCGCGAAGCGGAGCTGATTGTTGCTGCGGCGCGGAAGCACAAGCGCAAGGTCCAGATGGGAAATCAGCGCCGGAGCACTCCAGCGGTCATCGAAGCCATCGACAAGCTGAGATCCGGAGCGATTGGGAAACTGCGTTACGCTCGTTGTTGGTACGATGCGACTCGCGGAACCATCGGACGCGGCAAGAACACGCCCATTCCTGCCTGGCTGGATTGGGGATTATGGCAGGGCCCTGCGCCTGAGCGGCCATACAAGGACAACCTGGTTCATTACAACTGGCACTGGCTCTGGCATTATGGCGGCGGGGAACTGGCAAACAACGGTGTCCATGCGATCGACATCGCTCGGTGGGGACTCGGGGTGGATTATCCGGCGCGCGTCACCTGCAACGGCGCTCGCTATCACTTCATCGATGATCAGGAGACACCCGACACCACACTTGTGACCTATGATTATGGGAAGGTCGGCATCCACTGGGACAGCAGCAGTTGTCTGCCGCGCAAGAACGAGGCGCATCCCTTCGTGGCATTTTATGGCGACGCTGGCACCCTGGCCCTCGGCGGTGGCGCGACGTACCAGATCTTCGATTTGAACGGCAAAGAGATTTACTCCGCCAAAGACAGGTTCAGCGATGTACCGCACTTCACAAATCTTGCTGATGCCATTCGGAACGGCGCAGTGCTGAACTCGGACATCGCGGACGCGCAGAAGAGCAGCTTGATCTCTCACCTCGGCAACATCGCGTGGCGGACAGGAAGAACACTCGATATCAACCAGGAAACGGGCCGCATCCTGCACGATCAAAAGGCCATGAGACTCTGGAAGCGGGAGTATCGCCGTGGCTGGGAACCGAAGGTGTAATTCACCGCTGCTCCGCCAGTCGTCATGCTTAGAACTCAAACCCGCCAACGACCACAAATTTCTACCGTGCAAAAACAACTCACTCCGAAAGTCCTCTTGATTATTCTGTCGCTTGCCTCGGCCCTGACCGCCACTGCCATTGAACCATCGAAGGTCTTTGATCTGTGGCCTGGCACACCGCCTGGCGAGAAGGGCGATATTGGTCCTGAAAAGGACACCACCAAGCCGACCGACAACCTGATCGATGGCAAGCCGCTGATCCGCCTTGGAAATGTCAGCAAGCCGACCATCTCCATCTTTCCAGCGCCAGCCGGCAAAGCCAATGGCAGCGCTGTGATTGTGAGTCCCGGCGGTGGTTATCACATCCTCGCATGGGATTTGGAAGGCACCGAAGTTTGTGAATGGCTCAACTCGATCGGTGTGACAGCGGTGTTGCTGAAATATCGAGTTCCGAAAAGAGCGGAAGTGGAGAAACACGTCCCCGCGTTGCAAGACGCACAACGCGCCATCAGCCTTGTCCGTCATCAAGCGGCTGAGTTTGGAATCGATCCGAAGCGCGTCGGCGTTCTGGGCTTCTCCGCCGGCGGGCACCTCTCCGCCGCTCTCAGCACGTCCACCAAACGTTCGTATCCCGAGATGGACGACGCAGACAAGATGGCTATCCGGCCCGACTTCGCGATTTTGATTTATCCCGGTTACCTGAGCGTGAAGGAACTTGGAGACAAGCCGCCGCCGGAAATCCAGGTGACGACCAACACGCCGCCGACCTTCCTGACCATGACGCAGGACGACGGCGTGCGCGTCGAGAATGTCATCCATTATTTTCTAACGTTGAAACAGGCGGGAGTACCCACGGAACTTCACGTGTATCCGAAGGGCGGACACGGCTACGGACTGCGTAGGACGAAGGATGATGTCACGAGCTGGCCAGATCGTGCGGCGGACTGGATGCGAAGCAACAGGTGGTTGGAACGGAGGTAGGTTTAGTTGCGAAGTTTTGACATCGGCGATGGCGGGTGGATGATAGGGTGAAGGTTTGAATCATGATTTTACGCGCGCACTTTCTTTCCACACTTCAATGTCTGGCGATTGCTATAATCGCCTTTTGGTGCAGCAGCTCGATATCATCGGGCGACACTGCCATGAGTCAAAAGGGCGTGGTGGCGACGGTCCATCCGCTCGCCAGTCAGGCAGCGCTGGATGCATTCAAACGGGGAGGGAACGCCATCGATGCGGCGGTGGCGGCCGCGCTTACTCTCGGCGTTGTGGATGGTCACAATTCAGGAATTGGCGGCGGCTGCTTGATGACCATCCGGCTGGCGAACGGGCGTCTTGTGTGCATTGACGGTCGCGAGATGGCTCCGGTGGCGGCGGGAAGGGCAATGTATCTGCGGAATGGAAAAGCGGATGGACAATTGAGCCAGTTCGGGCCACTGGCGATCGCGACGCCAGGCGCGCTCCTGGCATATCAGCATGCTCTCTCGAAGTATGGCCGGCTGCGATTGGGGAATCTCCTTCTGCCGGCGGCGAAGGTGGCTGACGACGGTTTCAAAATCGACGCTACCTTCGCCTCCCGCATCAACAGCAGTTCTGATGAACTGCGAGCGTACCTCCCACAGAATGGGATCTTCTTTCGACCGGATGGAGAGCCAAAACAGGCAGGGGATCTGTTGAGGCAGCCGGATCTAGCAAAGTCCTATCGGGCGATCGCGGCACAAGGGACGCGGTGGTTTTACAACGGTGCGTTCACAGGAGTCGCGGGCGACTGGATTGTTGCGCGGGGAGGAATCCTGAACGCCATTGATTTTGCCGCTTATCAAACCCGGGAGCGCGACCCTGTGGCGACGACTTATCGCGGATACACGATCGTCAGCTTTCCCCCTCCGAGTTCCGGTGGCGTGCATTTGGTGGAAATCCTGAACATGCTTGAAAACTTCGACTTGAAGCTGTTGGGCGCGAATTCCGCGGACACGATTCATATTGTTGCCGAAGCAATGAAGCTGGCATTCGCGGATCGCGCCCAGTGGCTGGGGGACCCGGATTTTGTGCGCGTTCCAAGAGGGCTGGCATCCAAGCCGTATGCCGCACAGCTTGCGAAGTTGATTTCACCACAGCGTGTGATTCCGGTGCCGGGCGGAGGACGACCGCCTGGCGCCGCTTCGGATTATTTCCGGCAGCATACGACACATTTTTCGACCGCAGACGCTTTTGGAAACTGGGTGGCATGTACCGCGACGCTCAATACTTCGTTTGGTTCAAAGGTGATGGTGCCCGGAACCGGCATCCTGTTGAACAATCAGATGGACGACTTTTCAATCCAGCCCGGCGTGCCCAACTATTTCGGATTGATCGGCTCGGAGGCGAATTCCATTGCTCCCCGCAAACGCCCCCTTTCCAGCATGAGCCCCACGATCGTTCTCAAGAATGGCAGGCCAATCATGGCGCTGGGCGCTGCCGGCGGGCCCACGATCATCAGCCAGGCGCTGCTGACGATCATCAATGTCGTGGATTTCGGTCTGGATGTAGAAACCGCCTTGCTTCAACCCCGCTTCCATCACCAATGGCGTCCGGACGAATTGCAGATCGAAAGCAAGATTCCGGAACAAGTGATCACTGAACTGACGCGCAGAGGGCATCGCGTAAAACCGGTCGAGACACTGGGCTCGACTCAGGTCGTAGCACTGGGGACAGACGGAAAAGGACTGATGGGTGCAACCGATCCTCGCGGGGAAGGCAAGGCGGGCGGGTTGTGAGAATTCCGAAAGTGCGGAAACATTGACCGGAGCGAACCCAGCTCCGCCGATTCGTGAGATTTGTGATGGAGGACTCGATAGTGGGACTCGTGTAACTCGTCCCTCCGGAACCTGGTTGTTTTACGCGAGTGGTCGTCCTCGGAATCGCAGTCGAAGGTCATCAACTCCTATTGCTCACTGACACGATAAAATCGAAGCGCCGCCATGGCGGGATGGTTGTCCTCGATCAACACCCCGCCGGTCACCGCCCTGTTGGTCGAGATTGGTATCCATTGGCCAAGATCGGCTGAAGCCTCCAATACGAGCTGTCGGTCGGCGTGGCCGTGGACACGCACGAGTGGTGCGCCCAGTTTGAAGCCTTCCATTCTTACGAGAGGCAGGGCGTCGTTTGGCAGGAGGAAATTGGCGCTTACATAATCGCCGATTGCCCGTCCGGTGTTCTTGCCTTGGACATTATCGAACATGTAATGGAACCCACCGTAGATGCGGCTCATCCCCACTTCGTCTGCGCACGTTGCAAGGCTGTTGAAAGTGCGGATAACACCAGGCGTTGCATCTCCGGTTGTATTGAAGGTAATCGCGTCTGTGCCGTAAAAATGAGTGAGCACCTGCGCGCTCGCTCCGCTGAAGGTGCTGTGCCCGCTGGTGTAGGCGGGAAACGGTGGTGACGGGAGCAATTGCGTCCAGCCTTTGTCCGCTTCCGTGAGCGGGTTGTTGTCCTCATCCGCTCGCTGGATCGCCGTCACTGGACGCCAGAAATTGTAACGAAACTTCGTTTCCCAGCACACGATCGCTCCGTCGGCCTGCGCCACGCTGATCAGGGCGAAGAGCCGGGCGTTTTCCTCAACGGTATTGTTCCTGTCCCGTGCGATTGTTTCGGCGATCAAATGCCAATGGCCCGGCGGCATCGAGGTGTAGCTGAAGTCTGACCAGAACCGGGCGATCAAAGTTTGTTCGGCAGTGCGCACCGTGCTGTTCACGCTTCCGATCGCTTTGACGTAATTGAGATTTTCGGCGTATTCGACACTTTCGAGCGAAGGAGGTGGTGGAGGCAGAAATGGTTCCAGTCCGGGCAGACAGAAGGGAGTCACAAAACGCCATTGGGGAGTGAGCGGTGGCCTGAAAAAAGGAGGTGTGCGACGCCATTGTCCGGGTTCGTCGCTGGGAATGTAGGGAACGTCGGTGCTCGATCCGTCCGCGGCACGATCCTGCAGGGTGAGCTGGGCGACTCTCCGTCCCAGCACAAGGCCGTTTGTCTTCGATGCGCTCGCTGGCGTACCGGCCAGCCACGTTTCGTACAACTCGTCCGCCCTCGCGCGGAACGGTTGGTAAAGTCCTTTCATAATTTCGTAGCCGGCGCCGCCGACTGCCGCCTCGGTAGATGTTTCCGCCGTGGCGTCGACCTGGAATTTGTATGGCTGATGTGTGCGCGCAATCGAATTCACGGCGTCATAGATTGCCGTGTGAAGAATCGCGAGATTGCGGGAGCTCAGTGTCGGGCCGCTGTTGTCCACGCGGATTGCGTCGATCATGAGCGCGTTCCATTCGAGCACGACGTCCGCGCGACCGGTGGTGACGCGGATCAGTAGCACGGCGAGAACCGTGATTGATCGAAAGGCGGAGAGTGTGTTCATAGTGATTGAGGCACCTCAGGCTAGCATCAGACGGTCAGCCCTTGCCAGACCGAGTTGAGAAAAGTGTTGTGACCGGAAGATTCGTTCCCGGTCGTGGTTCAAGCACACGGAAAGAATCCTGGCTTCCTGCCATCGTCGGCGCTGGTCCTGTTTCCTGGGATCCTGCCGAGGAGTCTTTGGGTGGAAGGTCCCCCCGCAAAAATACATTCCACCCCGGAAACGAAGTGTTTCACCCCAAGTCCGTGGACTTTTCACAGTTTTTCGCCGACAAAACGCGGCCAGAAATCAAAACGATTATGAAGAAGAACAACCGCGCCTCACTGTTCCTTGGGATTTTCACTTTGCTCGGCATCGTAGGATTTAAGACATCCGCTCTCGGTCAGGGCTGAGTGACCGCCCGCATTAGCTCGCCCAGTTTGGGCGCGGCATCGTATCAGGATAAGGGCGCTTGGACCGCAGCCGTCAGCCATCGCTGGCAGTATTCCGACAGACATTATGTTGGAGGCGAGGAACAGGTCCATCGCGAGAGGGAAGGGAGCCAGGTCATCAACGATGTCCACGTGGTGGACTTCTCAGTGAGCTATGCTTTGTCCAAACGGATCAACACGACGCTCTCAGTTCCGTTCCAGTTCGCCACAAGGTCACAGGCGGTTCGGGATACCCGCCGGGTTGGCGGGGCGAACAGTCCGCTGGTAAACCCCAGCGCCTTCGCAGCGCCCAATGGTACATTCGGCGGCGCGGTGATTGATCGCTACCAGACCGAAGCGAATGGTTTGAGCGACATCAAATTGCTCGCCACAGCCTGGATTCTGGATCCTGACAGCCACAAGAAGGGCAACATTTCGGTGGGTCTTGGCGCGCTGTTTCCAACGGGTGAGAAAGACGTCAAGGATGTGCCGAAGACCGCGCGAATAACGCCTGGTGTCGGGGGCGCGCTCCCCACCATCGCGGTTGTGGATGCTCCACTTCAAAACGTGGACAACTCGATCCAGCCTGGAGCCGGTGCATGGGGCATCATTTTTGACATCTATGGGTTCCAGGAAATTGTTACAAATCTCACAGCATTCGTGTCGGGCACCTATATCTCCACTCCGGAGGAGGACGCGGGGGTTCTCTCGGGCACCGGGCCGCGAGTCTGGTCTGTCGGCGACTCTTATCTCGCCCGCGCCGGGTTTGGTTATGCGATCCTTCCGAGGCATGGACTGTCGTTGACGCTCGGCGCTCGCGTGGAAGGCTCGCCGCCCAGAGACATCATCGGTGGTGACGGCGGCCGCCGAAGGCCTGGCTATGGCGTCTCGATCGAGCCGGGCGTGGTGTTTGCGAAGAACGGCTGGTTCGCTTCCTTCAGCGCCCCGGTGGCCATTTACCGCAACCGGCAGAATGACTCCATGGGACAGGAAGGTGACGCTGCGTTCGCGGACTTCATGACGCTGTTCAGCTTCGGCAAAAAGTTCTGACAGTTCTTTTGTGGTGGTTGAGCGTTGGTTCGGCTTGTTCCGGACCAACGCTATTTTTTCTCCGCCCGTAGAACGCGCTTGTCACCCTCACGGCGGGTGATTCCATCCCTGTCCAGTTTCTCGAGCAAGGGAACGACAACCCGCCGACTGCTGCCGATCGCCTGCCGGATTTCGCTGACGGTTGCGGCGCCGTTTTGAGCGATCAGCTTCCTGATCTGTTCCGTCACCCGGCGGTAGAATTCCGCAAGCAACACAACTTCCGCGCCAAGCTCGACCGCTTCGCCGGTCTGGAGAAGAAAGCGCAACGCTTGCTGCGTCGCCGAATCCGGCGCCAGTTCCTTCCGTGAAGGTGGTTCGAGCGGCTTTGCAGCCAGCGCAGCTCGAAGCCTGGCTGCCGCTGCTTCCAGATGCGGCGGCAATGTTGGCTGATGTTTCCTGCGGCGAATCAGCACGCCGGCCTGCTCGAAATCCGCCCGGCACAAGTCGGCGACGAGCGTCTCGAATAGCGCCGGATCGGGCAGATTCATTCCAGCAGCAGCGCGCAATTCGCCAAGGGCCAGGCCGGCGTGATTCGGATCGGTTCGATGCTTTGCGTCAATCGCGTCAGCCGCGGACCGGCGCAACTTGATCCACCAATCGCTTTCCATCAGCCATTCGCCTGCTAGAACCAGCTTGCCCTCACGAACCAACTGGCTTGCTGCCTCTGCAATCTCCGCCGCACTAAATCGCGATCGGAGCAACAACGATGTGCTCCGCGCGGCCTTGTCGCGGCCAAGTTGCAACAGGATCAAGTCGGCAGGCGCGCCGGTTGAGCATGCCAGTTTTTCGAGATACGCTCTTTGAGCCTGGCCTCGAAACCGTTTTGGATTTGCATCTGGATCGAGCACCCGCCCCCCCGCAAGCGTTCCTTGCTCCTGCCAGTCGCGCACAACAAATCGATCTCCGATCATGGCGAAGATGGGAGTCTCGGAGCGGATTTGCGCAATGGCCTTGGCGCCTGCTGTCAGCGACTCGCCGCTGATCAACTGAACGCGGGCCGGAAAATTTCCACTCCCGTGATGCACGCGAACCAGCGTCCCATTTTTGAGCGGCCGGGAACCGGAGAGTTTCGCCTCGGTGAGTCGCCCGGATTTTTCGAGCAGCACATTCCACACTTTTCCCGCGCTGCCCAGTTCAGGCAACGTGAGGACATCTCCCCGGCAAACACCCTCTGATCCCGACGCGGTGGCGATCTGGACATCCGGCAGGTTGATCGCCGTGCGGCTGCCCGGCGAGCTGGCTTCGACATTTGCATTGTGGTTCTGCAGGCTGCGAATCCGGGTGGTCCTACCCGATGGCTGGATCACAACAGTCTGTCCGCGCCGGAAAGTTCCACCGGCAAGAGTCCCTGTGACCACGGTTCCAATGCCGTGCAAGGTGAAGACACGGTCCACCGGCAGCCGTGGTTTGTTGATGTCCCGGTGAGGTCCCAGCCGGCCCAGTTCTTGAACGAGCGCAGCTTTCAGTTCGCCAAGCCCGGAGCCGTCCATGACCGATGTCCCGATGATGGGAGCACTGGCAAAAGGTGTGTCTTGAAGCTTCGCGCGGATATCAGCGACGACCTGATCACTGCCTGCTTCCAACAAATCTGTTTTCGTCAGAGCAACCACCGCGCGATCAACACCTAGATACGTGAGGATTTGCAGGTGTTCCTCCGTCTGCGGCATCCAGCCATCGTCCGCCGCCACGACAAACAGCGCGAGATCAATGGAACCTACGCCAGCAACCATGTTCTTCACGAAATCCTCATGACCGGGCACGTCCACTATGCCGAGGTCAAAGGAAACACCAGGTTCCTCGTTGGATGGGAGAGTGATGTGCGCAAACCCGAGGTCGATGGTTATCCCTCGCGCTTTCTCCTCGGGCAACCGATCCGGATCCGTGCCACTGAGAGCCTTGACCAGGGCGCTCTTGCCGTGATCGACGTGACCGGCCGTTGCAATGATGAAATGTTTCATCCCAGCACGGCGCGAATGGCGCGGACCACTTCCTCATCCTGTCGTTGAAAAATGGTTCGCAGGTCCAGTTTGAAGCGGTTGCCTGAGATGTAGCCGATGACAGGGATTTCACGCAGGCGCAATCTCGAGGCCAGATCCGACAGCGCGAGCGACCGCGGGAGTAGGTCCACTGTCACCGAGGCAATCTTCGACCGTGGCAGGGTGCCGCCTCCGATCTCGCCTTTGCCGGTGCCAATGGACGCTTTCAACGGAAGACCGTCCAGATCCGCAATCATCCTCTCCGCACGGGCGCGCAATTCATCTTGCGACGTTCCAAGCATCGTCAAAGCAGGCATTGTCGCGCCGCGTTTTTGATCTGCTTTGCCCTCCACCGCCGGCTCCGATTGCGCGAGGTACAGATCCACGGTTGTCTGGAGTGCCGAAAGAATCAGCTTGTCGCAGCGCAGTGCGCGAAAGAACGGCTCCCGCTTCAATCGCGCAATCCACTTTGCCTTGCCCGCGATGATGCCGGCTTGAGGTCCGCCAAGGAGTTTGTCACCGCTGAAGCAGACCAGATCGACACCGCGCTTCATGATCTCGGCCGGAGTCGGCTCGCGCTCGACATCCGCGATTTCATCCGTCTCCACGACGGCACCACTGCCGAGGTCTTCGACGAACGGAATTCGTTTCTTGCGCGACAGAGACGCGAGTTCCTCGGTCGTCGGCGATTCGACAAATCCGCCCATGAAGAAATTGCTGTGATGAACCTTCAAGATCATTGCCGTCTGTTTGGTGACGGCCTTGGCGTAATCAGCGAGTGAAGTCTTGTTGGTTGTCCCTACCTCGCGGAGGCGTGCGCCGCTGGCTTCGAGAATGTCGGGAATTCGAAAGCCACCGCCGATCTGAATGAGTTCGCTCCGCGAGATGATGACTTCCGGACGGCCCCCACTGATGTAGTGTTTGAGAATGAGCACCAGCGCGGCAGCGCAATTATTGACCACCGTGGCCGCTTCCGCCTGACACAGCAAAGCCAGGTTGTGCTCCAGATAGGCTGCCCGTGCTCCGCGCTCACCGCTCGAAACATCGTATTCCAGATTGCTGTAGTTCGTGCCCACGGAACAAAGCGTTTCGACAACTTCGGATGCCAGCGGCGAGCGTCCGAGATTGGTGTGACTGATGATGCCCGTTCCGTTGATGACCGGTCGAATCCGGGAGCGCGACAGAGACACGATTTCCGAACGGATCGCCGCGAGCGCGTCGTCGAAGCCGGGAATCGCCCTGCCTGACCTGTAGGAGGCCAGCTTGCTGCGCACCAGCGCAACGGCGGCGGGGCGGGGCAATCCCGTCTCACCCAGAGCGTCCAAAATCTTTCCCACCGAGGGAATGGCTCGCAGAGATTGTTTCATCTGAAATCGGTTTCAACTTTCCAGGTGGCGGGGGCGACAAGGAGAATCTGCGAATCCCAAAGGAACTCCATGAGCAGCTTCATCGTTGGACTCGGATTTTCCCTTTTGGCGAGCGAACGATTTGTCCGATGACCACGGCGCAGAGCGCACGGGCTTCCTTCAGGATCTTCAGCACCTTGTTCAAATGACGTGGCGCCACGCACAGCAACAAACCCCCGCTTGTCTGAGCATCGGCAAGCAGCACCTTTTGCCAGTCCATCGCATTGCTCCATTCCACGAACTCCGCGGCGGTCTTCAAATTCTCGCGGCTGCCGCCAGGGATGCAATCGTTGACAATCAGTTCCTTCACTTCGTTGCTGATGCACGGCAATTGGCCGGCCTGTATCTCAGCGCCGACGCTGCTGGCGCGGCACAAGGAGCCAAGATGGCCAAGCAGTCCGAAGCCCGTCACATCTGTGCCTGCGCAAACCAGTCCGCGTTCGGCCAGCGTCGCTCCAACGGCGTTCAGATGGCACATGCATCTGATGGCTTTCTTGATGGTGCCGGAAGACACCAGGCCCCGTTTGATTCCGGTGGTGATCACGCCGGTGCCGAGCGGCTTGGTGAGCACCAACAAGTCGCCGGGCTTCGCGTTCGCGTTGGTAATGAGACGCCGGGGAGAGACAAGACCGGTGACAGCCATTCCGTAAACCGGCTCCGGATTGCGAATGGTATGCCCGCCGACGAGCACGCACTTGGCTTCCTTGAGCTTCGAGGCGCCACCGCGGAAAATCGCGTTGATCATCTTCGGCGGCACGACGTCGGTTGGAATGCCCATCAGATTCATCGCAGTCAGAGGGCGGCCACCCATGGCATAGACATCCGACAGCGCGTTCGCGCCGGCGATTTGTCCATAGACAAAGGGGTCATCGACGATGGGTGTGAAAAAATCCACCGTTTGAACAAGCGCACGGTTCCGGTCGATGCGATAAACGCCTGCGTCATCACTGGTGGAAGCGCCCACCAGCAAGTTGGGATCTCGAATGATCGGTAGCTGACGCAAAACTTGCGACAGAGCCTTCTGGCTGATCTTCGCTGCTCAACCCGCGCAGGATGAAAGCGACGTTAATTTAAGAATCTGTTCGCGCGACATGGCCTACACCTCCTTTCCGATGGATTAAGAGCAAGATTACGATTACGACGCAGGAGCCCGGCGGCAGTGCAGTCGCTCTTGCTAGTAAGCTTGTTCCTCATCTTGCTCAGGATCACGATTTCAAATGGCGGAGAGGGTAAGAATCGAACTTACCTCGGCCCGCATAGCGAGCCGACGACGGTTTTGAAGACCGTGAGGACCACCAGGCACCCATCACTCTCCTTGATCTTTTACGGGCAGGACGTGAATCGCCTTGATGACGAGCTGAACGGTGTCGCCGACCTTGAGGCCGAGTTCTTCGAGCGACTCCGTGGTCAGCACGGACGCCATTTGCGCCGGCGAGGTCACGTCGAACTTCACCAGCGACATGATCTGATCGCTTTTGACCGAAGTAACCTTTGCCACGATCTTGTTTCTTGCTCCGTATTTCATAGGGATGATTAACGTCGGGAACGTTCTCAGACGAGAAGCGTGTTGGACAGTTTTTTCTTGTTTCCTTCGCCAGCGCTGAGACGCTTCACCCTCTCTCGAAACCAATCAATCGCACATGCGACATCGCTGGAACAAACCCTTTACCTGACTGAAGCCCTGGCGAAATGGCGTGACCATTTCCTCTCGCGGCTTCCGCGGAACCGGGTTGTTGTACTAGTCATCAGTTTTTCGGACAGCACTTCCTTCCGGTTCTTTTCTTAAAAGCCGCAGCACGTCTGAAGACGTGTCTTTTCGGGATGGTTCTCCTCCGTTTCGCCTCCGACGGGCTTGCGCCTGACGTGTGTCTGACGCTGGCAGTTTGCAAGCACGCCGAACGAACCAAAGAACCTCACAAATATGAAGAGAACCAAACTTGTATTAGCGGCTTTCGTTATCAGTTGGCCCATCCTGACTTCGTTATCGTTGGCCGGGACGCCGGGAAACGAACAGCAGACGATCGAGTCATCGTTTCTGTTGCCTGGGGCAGCTCAGAAATTCTCGATTAATTACACCGGAAAACTGCCTGAGATCCCGAGCGGCACGAAGAAGCTGCGTGTCTGGATCCCTGTACCCCAGAACACAAGCGTCCAGAAGATTGAGCAACTGGATTTTGCGCCAAAGGCAAGGGTTTCCACCGAGAACAAGTACGGCAACCAGATCGCATTTTGGGAGGTGGAAAATCCGCCGGCTTCACTGGAATTGAAAATGAAGTTCGTCTGCACGCGAGAGGAGATCCGCATGGACTTCGAGCGATTGAAGAACGACGGCAAGGACTCCGACAGCGCATTCACGGTTTACAAGCAGCCCGACAAGCTCGTTCTCGTGGATGACGGGATCAAGAAAATGGCGCGGGAGATCACTGTCGGAAAAATTACCACGCTGGAGAAAGCTCGCGCGATTTACGAATACGTCCTCAGCAAGATGACGTACGACAAGAACCATTCCGGTTGGGGCTTTGGCAGCACCCGCCACGCGTGCGATGTGGGCAAGGGCAACTGCACGGATTTCCACGCGTTGTTCAACTCGCTTTGTCGCGCCGAAGGCATCGCCAGCGGATTCGAGATCGGGCTGTACCTGCCCTATGAAAAGGGCAGGGTTGAACCATTGGGAGGCTATCACTGCTGGGCATTCTTCCGTGTGCCCGGCAAGACCTGGATGCCGGTGGATTGCTCGGAGGCAAACCGTTTCCCTGAAAGAAAAGAGTTCTTCTTTGGCGGCCATACGAGCAATCGCGTCACCCTCTCGACCGGGCGTGACATCGTGCTCGAACCGCGCCAGGACGGAGAACCATTGAATTATTTCCTGAACCCTTATGCCGAGGCCGACGGCAAACCAGTCAAGACGGAAAAAGCCTGGAGCTACCGCGACCTCGATTGAACAAGCTCTTTCCGCACGTCTCAACTCAACCAAATTCATCAGACCACCGCCGATATGCCACCGATCAAAGGCGGACTGGGCACAGGCTGCGGGCCTCACAAACCGGTGCATCCACAAGTCGGTGGAGCGCGACTGTGCTGAAAGCCAGTCGCAGCAGTATCGATGGCTCGCTCTCACGCCAAACCTGCTACGGCTGGTGCTGCGCACACAACCGCGCTCCTGTCCGAGAGCCAAGTTCACCGACAACTTGTGGATGCACCGCTCACGAACTTCTGGAAGCTTCGCTGGCGACATCGTGGATTTGGATGCAGGCCGACAAACTCGGGATTGAGCTGGCAACTGTGACCATCTCGCTCAAACTGGATCAATCTGAGCCAGGGCCGAAAACGCGCTTTGGTGTCTAAATTCCATACAAGTCGCGGCTTCACAGCCAGGGACTTTCCAGACGGAATTACGGTCTAAGATCCTGATAGAATATGGGTTGCGTTAAGCGCTTCGATCTGATTAATGATCTGGGGCAAGACTTGCTTTGGACGTCGAGCGACCAGTAGTACCAAAGGACAACTTAGAACAACTATGCGATCACCATTCGCTCTGTCGATATTCAGCCTGCTAGTACTCCGTCAGTCGTGAGTTGATGGGTCAAACAAATTGAGCTTGTACTTTGGATAAGCGTGTCTAATTGGAGTAGATGCCAATTAAGTATCGCATCCGTTTGTCACCGCCAGAACGCGAACAACTCATGAACATC
>SXMN01000131.1 GCA_005777315.1 Verrucomicrobiales bacterium | reverse complement strand
CTTGGCACTCGGAAAATCGCATCCCAATCCAGCTTCTTACCAACCCGCTCCACCGCCTGCCGCCACCCTTTTCCCGTCGGGGGCGCTTACCTTATTGATCCCCTCTCTCCTGTCAACTGGGTTTTATGAAAATGTTTTGTACGCTATGTCGACACGGCATTGAGTGCTACCACGCTCAAAGTTGTTTGCATGGATCCTTAGCTCGGCCAAATCCACGGGTAAGAAACTGAATGAGACAACCAGCGTCCAGTTGAAGTCGCAGTTCACTTCGCATCTCATGCAGATCGTCCAGCACACCCCTGCAAGAAATGGCCGAGCCCGACTTCTTGGGGTTAGAATTTGGATTTCTTAACCGCGGATTGGTGCCTCAGCGGGAGGGCGCAATCTCTGCCATCGCCGGAGCAGCTTCGGGAGACATTGCTCGAAAATCCTCCCCCAGCAATGCCGCCAGAGTCGTGGCGATCTGGCTTTGAGTGATTGCAGCGCAATTGACCCTTTCACCGAGCGCGGCTGTGTCAGGTCCGATGACCGCCAGAAAAACTCCCTCAGCGCCGTCGATCTTCTCTCCGTGATCGCGCCAGAGTTTCGGTCCGGAGCCACGACCGTGATCTGTCGTGAAGAGCAACGTCGTTTTGTCGCGATACTGCGGCATCGCTTGAACGGTGCTCCAAAGTCTTCCCAAGAATTGATCCACGCGGTTAGCTGCCTGAAGCACGAGGTCATAACGTCCGTCGTGCGCCCACTCATCGGTCTCTCCAAATCCCACATAAATTACGCGGGGCTTGGCTGACTTCACATGCTCCAACGCGACGTGACCGAGCCAGGCGTCGAAGACCACATCGCGCCAGGGCAGATTGCTCGCTTTCATCACCTCATCGAGCCCTGCGGGCAGTTTGATTCCTGGCCGTTCGAATCGCTTTTCCCACGCCGGCCACACGGGTATCCGGCCCGGTCACAGTTCAAAATGTAAGGCACCACATCCCATCCAGCGAATGCCGCGACGCGCCCGTGGTAGCGAGGCAACTCATTCAGCCACTCGAAGACTGTCAGGTTCGGATTCGACATCTTGTCGTTGCTCTTGATGCGCGGATCGACGATGCCCGTGACAATCTCGCTGTAGCCCGGAAACGAGAACTTCAACCCGTTCGTCAACTTGACGACACTGCCATTTGTTTGGTTTCCAAAAATCTGGCCACGTGTGGCCACTTCACTCCAAAGGAACGGCATCAACGCACGTCGCCGCTCTTCCGCGGATGTCCGCCAGTACTCGGCTCGCAACGGCTCGATATGCTTCACGCCGCCATCGGTTGAATTCATCAACAGCTCTTCCGCGCCATTGAACACTTCCTGCCATCGCAAACCATCGGTCATCACAAAAAGAATGTTCTCCGTCTTGGTTGGTAGCCTTGCAGCGCCAAGCGCTAACTCCTGCACTCCCACAACAATCAGGAGCACCAAGAACCAGGAATCGCGCATCCCAAGGAGCGCGGACAGCCTTGTCCGCAAGTTTGGAAAATGCGATTTGCGCGGACAAAGCTGTCCGCGCTCCGATGGCTTGTTCGTGGAAGATTTCATTTTAGCCGGTTGCAGAAGTTAGTTCAGTTCTCGCACGTAAATGTTCGCGATCTGGATCGGATTGCTATTGTGCTGAATCCCAATGGGCCCGCGCGCCAGAATTCCTGACCAGTTCTCCTTCTCGGATACAGTTTGCCCGTTGAGGACAATTGTCACTTGATTGCCACGAATCGTGACGTGAAATCGGTTCCACTCTCCGAGCGGCTGCGCAGGGAAAACCGTCGGACTCTCCAAATCGGGTTGTGCGGGCTTCACATACCCCATTGGCCACAACCATCGGTTTACCACTCCGTTATGAACGTCGCGCAGGTAGAAGCCGCTGTAGCCAGCTTCGGGAACGTCTGCCATTTTGGGCGAGCCGTTCTCATTTTTCGCGTAATCGCCGTTCGACAGAATCATGGGAATTTTCTTCGTCTTTGGCCTGGTTGTGAAACGCCAATCCACAATCAACTCAAAGTCGCCGTACTCTTTCTCCGTCCAGAGATTCTTGTCCGTCGCCTCGCTCTTGCCGTCGTAATCCAGAATCCAATCCCTCGCCACCCAATGGCCTTTGTGCCCCGCCTCCTGACGCCAGCCACTCAAGTCCACGCCGTTGTAGATCGACTTGAAGCCCGCATCCAGTGGCGCCGTTTCACTCACCGTCGGAGACGACGATGGTAATTCCTGAATGCGAATGTTTTTGAAATGCGCCTCCGATCCTTCGGATTCGAGACAGATGTAACCCTTCCGCGGATTGCACTGGGACGCGCCGGACACAACCTTTCCATTCACTGCGAGCGTGAGTCGTCCATCGCGGCACTCAACGCGATAGTGATTCCATTCGCCCGCTGGATTGGCGCGCAATTCGCTTGGCAGGCAACGCGTCCACCCCTTCGGATGAGGCCGATCCGGAACCATCGTCGCGCCGTGTATTGAGAATACGTCGCCGTGCCCCGTCCACAGGCCGGCTGGATCGTTACCATCCAAAACCTGCACTTCAATCGCGCGCGTGAAGGGCTGCCCGCGAGCCGTGATTGGATCGCTCCAGATGAACAGACCTGCGTTCCCGCCCTTCCGCAGATGCTTCCACTCGAGTTCCAGAATAAAATTCTCGTATTGCTTCTCAGTCCGCATGACCCCTGTCGGAATTCCTGAGCACACGATCATTCCGTCGCGCACCGTCCATGTGCTCGGAGCGCATTGGACATTGACCCAGCCGTTTAAGTCACGGCCATTGAACAATGTGACAAAGTCCGCCGCGAACATCGCACGGCAGAAATCCACCGCCATAAATGCCAGAAGCAAGACTATTGTTCTCTTCATGAATCTTGGTTGGTGATTGGGATAGGAGACTTCTGGCAAAGATGCCTCGTGCTGGCGAGAGGATTGTTTGCGATACTCGCCTGTCTTTCACGACCCTGTGCTCACACTCGTCTGTTTCACCGAAAGGCATCCCGTCTTGATCCAACCACAGGCTAGCCAGATTGCGAGTTTAGGCTGTTGCCATGGAACCAATCTGCCAGGTTTGCTGGCATGGAACGAACGGTGAACAAGTCGAAAAGTTTCGCGGCCGCTCACGAATGGGATATTCGTCAGCACATCGAGTTGACGCCACAGGAACGCCAGCGGATCGCTCGTGAATTGAAACGGCGGTTGTATGGCGCATCCGCTCCAGACGTGCGCGCATCTCACGGAAAACCTCAGCCGTAACCTTGCCCGCGAATGACGCGGATGGCCGCGAATGAATGGGATCCGGCACCGACGAGAAGGTGTCACTTCGAATCATCAAAACAATGACGGCGCAGTCGGTGAAAGAGGCTCGATGCTTCTCCCGTCAATCCGTGTGATTCGCGAGGGTATGAGGTTTGTGAGCGGGGCGCCCTGGAAACACTCAGGACGCAGTTGCAGAACGGACGGAAACGAAGTCACCATCCGACCTGGTGGAAAGCTAAACCAGCAGGTGGGCTTACGGGAGATGCTCG
>SXMN01000130.1 GCA_005777315.1 Verrucomicrobiales bacterium | reverse complement strand
TCGAGAATGAGAAACTCGAACAGCACGCGATCATCGTGGACAGGCACCCCCCACTCGGCATCGTGGTAGGCGATGCTGGGTTCGGTTTTAGCCCACTGGCAGCGGTGAATCATTGTTTGAAACATGTTCGTGACAGCGTTCCCGCGAGTCGAGTTCAAATCTCAGCGGTGAGGACAGGGAGGCCGCATCATGCCCAAGGAAAGGAGACCACTGCTGGTATCATCCCTTGTCGTGACACGCCTTTGGTTTGTCTCTGTGTGTCATGTGTCCAGCCGCCTGCCTGCCGCTCTTAACTCATCATCGCAGAATCAAGACTCGATAGAATCGAGTGGGCCTTTGCTCGACCGGGACCGAATCAATAACAACTTTCTCACCAGCGACCGAACTCATTGCGATCTCTGACAGGACATTCCAAACCGAAGGCTCCAGCTCATCGGAGTACTCCGCGCGATAAGCTCGTCCCGGTTGGGTGTTGAAGGAAATCCTCGGACTGCCACCGACCACTTCAACCGTTTCGACACGAAAATAACTGGTTGCGTCGCGTGGGTTGGTGCCGCTCAGGAACTCATCGAGGTTGGACGCGCCGTCTTGATCCGCATCAAACTGTGCCTCGCCGGTTGCAGCGGGGTCGAATCCATTCAGCGCTTCCCATACATTGTCGAGCCCATCGCCGTCAGCGTCACCGGGCGGAACGTGGTTCGGGGCCGCGGGAGTTGACGAGCCTGGAAAACGCACGATCCCCCGGGCGCCATCGGGATAACGTCCCTCGGAAATGCCGTCGAGCTGCGGGATGAAGTCAACGGTGTCGATGATCTGAGAACTCGCGTTGAGCAGGCGGATCGTTTCCCCAAACCGATCAAGCTGGAAGAACGTGTGGCGTGAACCAAGGCCCGCCTGTCCGTCGGTGTCGAAGCGAAGAAATGCGCCCGCATCGATAAACGTCAACGACGCAAACCGGTTGTTGGTGGCACCACTGATGGATGGATCGTCCGTCAGAATCCAACCGTCCAGGCTGACAGGAAGTGCGGCGGGATTGTAAATCTCGACGAAGTCATTGGTTCCTCCACCGCCTGCAAGCCACTCGTTCAGGCGGAGTCCATCACCAGTATCGAGAGCCGCCGCTTGCGCGTTCGGTTGGCCGGGCGTGGGTGTGGAGAGAAGAACCCACTGCTGGCTGGCGCGTCCGACGGACCGACCGGCAAGCTGCAAACCATACTCGACGCGGTCCATGACACGGTCGTGCGAATCACGGATACTCAAAACAGAACCGTCGTCATTGAGCGACGTGGGAAATGAGTGAGAGCCCGGCAATTGAGAGAAGTTCGCCGGTATCGATCCGAAGTAGATCAGCAATCGTTCGCCGACGCCAAGCTGCGCATCGGAGCGGAACGGCCACCGGACAAGCGGCTCGCCGGGTGCGTTCATGCCCATCGAATAATTAGCGAGCGAAATCACAGCACCGGAAACATTCTCGATCTCCACCCAGTCCGGACCATTCGATGAGCGGGCCACGAATTCCGAAATCCGCAGGCGCGTTCCAGGTGTCGCGAGGTAATTGCTCGCGCCACGAGTGGCGCTGAAGAGGAGTTGCTGAAAGACGCCGGTTCCATCAGGGAGTCTGCCGAACGTAATGCCCGTTGACTGTGATGGGTAATTGACTCGATCCAATTCCTCCCCGTTGGGGGCGAGCAAGGAGATCAGACCCGCTGAAGCAGGCAGCTTGAGATCGAGATGATCAGGCCCGGAATTCTCGTCCGCGCGAAGAACAGCAAAGCCACCAGCGCCGATGAACGTGGGCGTGGCAATCCTCGCCACCGCATTGCTGGTGACGATGGCGCAACCCTGGAGCACGACCGGCAGGTTTCCCTGATTGTGCAGTTCAATCCAGTCGTCGCCGCCATCCGGATTGGCGAGGAATTCATTGATCCTGATGCTCGACAATGGTCCGGTGGATGCGGCTTCGTTTGGCCCGCCGGGCGTTGCGTCACAGAGAACCAACCGTCCATCCACGAGCCCGACCGTGTGACCATCGGCCACTGGTCCATACCACACGACATCCACCCGGTTCGTGTTCGAGTCGAAGAGCACGATCGTTTCGCCTTCGCGATTCAACTCGAAACGCGCGGAAAGAGGATCGCCGGAATCCGCGTTGCAGTTTATCCGGAGATAGCCTCCCGACGGCAGAACCGCAGCAGGTGGAAACACATACTGGCGCGGATCTGAATTGTCGGTGAGCGACCAACCGTTCAGTTGCACCGCACTCGATCCCGTGTTGTGAAGTTCAAGCCAGTCTCGACCCGTGCCCGCCTGGAGTTCATTGATGCGGATCAGGGGCGGTGTCGGGAAACTGTTCGCAGCTCCGGGCGAACCACCCGACTCGCTCGCGTGCCAGTTGGACGGATCATCCGCTTCACGCTGCGAATCGACCACCTCAAGGGAAAAGCCCCCACCATCAGCAGCCGTGGGCCAGGGGGGCGTGTCGCGATACTCGGCTGAAGTGATGACATGTCCGAAAGGGTCGAGCAGGACGATGCGCTCGCCGCCGTTGTCGAGGGAACCAGAGAACCAGCCCGCGACGGCCAGATCCGGATAGCGTCGTTGAAAATCTGAAGGTCGGGCATCGCTTCCGAGGACAATTCTCTCGCCGGGCGCAAGTTCGGTGAATGGCGTTGGGAACCGGAATCCGATTCCCGAGAAGCTGCTTCCGCTCAAATCCACATTCAGACCGCCGGTGTTCTGGAGTTCGATGAACTCGAAAGCATCCCCACCCGGCGGGTTGTACATGATCTCAGTGATGCGAACCGGATTGCCAGGCTGCGTGACTTCGAAGGCGAGATCAATGATCGCGCTCCAGTTGGTGCCTTCGAGGGATCGTGCCGTGAGATGCAACGGTGCGCTCACGATGAGCGGCGCGGCGTACACTTGCGCTGCTTCGCTTGGGACGCTGCTGAATGCCACTCGCGGATCGGTCCCGTTGGTCGTGTAATGGATCGCACCGGTCAGATTGGCCAGACTGAGCTGATAGCCAGCCGGAACACGGCCGCCAAACTGGCTGGCTACCGGCGCGTTCGATGACGCGAGAAAACCCGCCCTCTGGAGGATGTTTGTCAGAGGCTGCCTTCGCCCGGTGATCCACTTTCCAACGACGTCATTGAATCCGGAGATCGATGGAGCCACTTGAGCTTTGACCAGGTTGTAACGCGCCCGAATCCGGGCATCTGTCAACGGCCCATCATTGAAGAAAGCACGGTGGACTCGGTCCGCGAAGAGAAGTTTGAACTCAGAAGATTTCTTCAACGAGTTGAACATCGCCTGGTAATCCGTCGTGCCCCATGGCGGACTTGTGCTTGAAAGCGTCCGCGCGATGGTGTCGTAACTCACGGCATGGCTGGTGAAGGCGAACTCGGCGTCCCAGGGATAGAAACGAAACTTCGCGCCAGGAACCTTCTCACGCGCCGCTCGAGTGTTGTTGTGCGGCCAATCGTCGTTGTCGGCCCAGATTAGTGGCAGGAGATAGTCGATGAAGTTGGGGAGATCCATCCTCGCTGCAACATCGAGATAATTCGTCCGTAGCGTGAGATCTTTTCGCGCCGCCGTGCGTAACTGGTTCCACGCGGTGCTGTCGCCTCGGATCGCCTGGTTGTTGGGGCCCATCACATCCCACAGTTCGCCGCCGCCGTGGTACGCTTTGAGGAAATCGTCATCGACCCGTTCCGTCGGATTGTAGATCCCTTTATAGACTCCATTGAGGAACAGATAGACGAACGTGCCGTGACAGGCGGTGATTCCAACATCGAGGCTCAAGGCTCGAACGAATTCATCCTTGAGCAGCGGATTGGTGTTATCGTTCATGCCCGCGCGCAGATGAAGCGTGTTGTACGAGCCCAGCGTCGAAGCGGGGAAGACAGGATAGTTCAACCGTCCTGCACCATAGTCTCCACGAAAATAGAGACGGAAGGAGTATTTGCTCTCAGGCAAAGATGTCGTCCGGTAATTGTAGAGTCCGCGAATGTAATCCCCACCGGCCACACGAAGCCCGGCGTCAAGCTGGAATCCGCCGTTGTCCTCGGGGCGGATCCACTCAACGGAGACCGGACGTTCCCAGGCGGCGCCATGTTTGGTCGTGTTGCGCGGACTGTATTCCATGATGCCGTTGCGCCCATAAAGATTGTTGGTGGCCGTGACGAGCGAGAGCACTGGCAGCAGGCGGCGGTTGTTCACCAGGTTCATCAAGTAGCTGTGCGTTCGCACGCGAGACGGAAGCTGGGTGGGTGCAAAAGCCGCCGCGCGAACAATCCTGTTTGCGGTGATCGGGATCTGCTCCAGATAAACCACCCCGTTGGTCAAGGATGGCGGACTGCCGTTTGTCGTGTAGCGAATCTGCGCTCCCGGCGTGCGGCAGGCCAGACTGAGCCGGAAGGGCGAATTGAAAAAGCCACGCTCCACGCTGAAATGAACCTCATCCACCTTGGCGGTGACCGTGCTCAGGTTGTTCGCCGTGCCGGGCGTGGCTTCGACAAAGTAACTCCAGCCAGTCTGCGCATTACTGGCCTGCCGGCCGTAGGAGTGATTCGGTGATTGCTCGGGATATACGAGTTCATCGACGACCGATCTCGGCAACTCCGGGCCAAAAAGTCGAAGCGTGTCGCCATTGGGGTTCAGTTTGAAATTCGTGTGCAATCGCTGGCTTGCAATGGGCTCGCGCCGGTCCTTGCCCGAAGCCCAGATCACGAGGTAGCCGCCAGCCGGGACGATGGTGGGAGGCAACACCCATTGGCCTTCCTCCTCGCGATCCACGCTGAGCGACCAACCACCAAGATCCACCGGTTGCGAGCCCTGATTGTGGAGCTCGATCCAGTCTTCGGGATCCTGTTCCTCATCCGCAATCCCCGTTTGATTCTCCGCCATGATCTCGTTGATGACGACGTTCGGAGCGGGCAGCGCCGAATCCAGGCGATATTTCCAGGAGAAATCGGCGAATGCGACCGGCTCTGCTTCGTCGGTCGAAATGCCGTGGCCCGGAGCCCATGAGATGATCGCTTCGCCGGCGGTTGCCGGAGAAAACGAGAATCGATACGGCCCGGCACCGACTCCGGTGACTTTGGTGGCGCTGACTCCATTGATGCGCAAATCGCCGGCATCAACGCCATCCACAGGCCGGCTGAAGTTCACTTCCACTTCGCCCAACCGCCGCAGCACAGTGCCCGGGATTGGAAAAACATTGGTCAGAGTCGGTCCGGCGGGATTGATCAACTGATAGGCCCATGTCGAACCGGGCGCTCCTGCGTCGAAGCGCTGGGGAGGGTTGCCCAGATCAGCAATCGCGTGCAACGGCCCCCAGGAAACGTCCACCGGGCCGAATGGCGGCTGGGGAAATGCGAACGTGTAACTGACACCGCCGCCGGCGACACTCTCCGCCGGGATGCCATTCAACAGGAAATCTCCAGCGCGGACACTCGTGACAGGTTCGTTGAATGTCACCGATACAGACCTCAGCTCGCCGACGAATCCCGGAGCCGGATCAACGCCTGTGACGACAGGTGCGACAGGAATGCTTTCGACGGAAGTCAGCTCCGCGTCGAAAACCAGGTCCGAGCTGGAAATGGCTCCATTGAGCACGAGCACCGCGATCGTGTTCTCACCCGCGACGAGATAATTGGCCGGGTTGGGCAGATCAAAGGTCGATTCAAACGGCTCGACCGTGGTCGTAGCCAGGCTCGCCCAGCTGAGCCCCGAGTCGTTTGTTGGCGCGTTCGTGGAAGCCACTCGAACGCCGTTGATCCATGCGATGAAACCGTCATCGAGGACGGTGGCGAGCTGCAGGCTGGCAATGGCGGCGGGACTCGGAACATGGAAGGACTTTCGCAGATACAGCGTGGTGTAACTGCCCTGCATCCCAGTCAGGTCTGTTCCGCTGAAACCGGCTTCACCATATACGAACGCCGCCTTCCCGGTCTCCCAGGACGCATCGTTGAAGGTCCGCTGACGCCAGGCGGCGGAATCGCCGGGCGACGGATCCGCAGTGCCCCGGAAAAACTTCCAGGAGTCGCCGAGAGGCACGAGCGTCCCGGCATCCACTTTCAGGATGGGGATGAGAAGCAGCGTCAATGCGGCGAAAAGTAATCGTTTGAGAAATATGCAGCTCATGTTTCAGGCCGTATTTCAGCAAAGTTCAAGCCACGGAGAAAGCCCTGAATACTGCCAAGAGCTCGGGAACCCTTCCCATCTCTGCGCGTGCAAAGTTCCCAGGGCCGTGGGTATGGTTTCCGCCATGTCTCACGTCGAGGAAAGCGCCGGCGCGGATGCCACGGTACGGCTTTGGGAGGTTGCCACCGGGCGATTGCTTCAGACTTTCATGGGACATGTCGGCATCATCTATCACCTGGCCTTTAGCCCTGATGGCAAGTTCCTCGCCTCCACGGGCAATGATCAAACCGTGAAAGTCTGGACGCTGGAGAATGTAAAATAGTCCCCCAGGATTCGAAACACTCCATGCCATCGATTTTCCAATGTCTCAACTGCTGCTCAGAACTTTCCTCAGACTGATCAGCGCCACAAAATCAGACTCAGGTTCGTACGAGATCCAAATCAGCAACCAACGCCTGCTTCAAGGCGCCGTCCCTGTTGCTTTGATCGGAATAACGGTTCCAGCCCCGATTCGCACCTGCCCTGACAGAGTGACTCCCGCCCGCCCCGAAGCAGGAGCGTCCGGCCCGGCGGTGTCTGTTCGCGCGGTTCCAATAAATTGGCCGGTGAAGAGGATCTCCTGCTTTGAGGTCCGATTCATTCCTCTCGTGGTAAAGGTCAGCGGACTGCCGACGCTTTTCCGCGCCTCGTTAACCCGGGCTGAAGCTCGAACCTCGATTTCAGATGTGGTCCTTGCCGGGGCTGATGCCACCGATGGCGTCGTGGAATCTGAATCGAAAGCGCCTTCGTAAACGGACCCGTCTTCATCAATCAATCGAACGGTCTTGCCAGCAACTTCCAAACGGAAGGATCGGAGTACGCCCGGCGGCGGCGGGGAGTTAAAGTTCCGGCGCAGTTTGGCGCGAGGATCGACGCTGGTCAGCAACCAGGCTGTGACGGTTGAGTCCGCTTGTGAATCGGTCAGCACAGCTCCACGACTCGGCGGCTCTCTCGCGTCCAGAAGCTCCGTTGCCACGATCGGCTGGGGAGCGGGCGGGGCATTTTTCGCGAGCAAAACATTGTCAACCTCGCGCCTGACGGCAGCTTTCTCAGCCAGCAACAAAGGCTGAGGATCCACAGTAACGGCGGCAAGAGGGGATTTCATTTCGGTGATCGTTGCGTTGGATTCCCGGGCCAACTCGATTTTTTGGGACTCTTGCTCGATCGGCGGCGATTGACTGGTCGGCCTGGCTGGTTGGGCAAGTGCGGACGCTGGGGCTTCGGAAACTTCGGCGCTCGTCGCCAAGGCTGACAAGGCCGGTAATTTGTCGCTGACAGGCGACGCGGCTGCCGGATCCGGTTGTTGAGGGAGAGAAACCGCGGCGATTGCGGGAGCGGACTCGGCGGCGGGCCCGGCTGAGGATTGAGCCAGTTGCAATTGTGGCGCGGGTTCTTTCGGAAACCAGTAGATGATCGCCAGGATGAGAATGCACAACCCGGAGCCGGAAAAAGCAAATCGCAGCCAGAAGCCTGCGAGCCAGTTTACACGTTCCGGAGCGGGTCTGTTTGGTTCAGTTACGAGCGGAGCTGGAGTAACAACACACGCGACTTCGTCCTGAAGCAACTTTCGCGTTGCAGGATGGAGTTCTATCGAACCGCCTGCTGCTTCCCTGCGCTGCCGCGCGAAAGCCCGCAGTTCCTGCTCGATGCCATGTTGTGGTCCGGAAGCCATACAGTCGGTTAGACGGAGAACGGTGATATTTTATCCAGTTTGGTCATGCTGTTGATGGATGCCTGCAATCGATCGAGGCATTTGCTCAAGCGCGAGCTGACTGTCTTCACGTTGAGGTTCAGCGCCGTGGCAATATCCGCATATCCCAGATCCGCGAAATACCGTAATTCAATCACCTCCCGGCAAGAATCCCCCAGATCATCGACCGCCTGTCGGATGATCTCCATCCGCTCGCTCGATAGCAGAAATGCATCCGGAGCGGGCGCTTCGCAGGGGGGATCAATCGGCAGTCCGGTTTCGGAGTCCTCCGCGTCCAGCGAAACAGGAGTCTGGCCCCCGCCGCGTTTGGCAGCCCGCCGGCGTCCGCGATGGTCATGGGCTTTGTTCGCCGCGATGCGAAAGAGCCATGTTTGAATCCGGCTCCGACCGTCGAAGGATTTCAAATTGCGGATCGCGGCCAGAAAGGTCTCCTGGCTGATTTCCTCGGAATCATCGAGAGTGAAATCCGAGCCAAGCTGAAAGACGAAACGCCCCACTGCTGCGTAGTGCAGATCAAACAATTCGTCCCAGCCGCCGGGGTCTCCTCGACGGCAGCCCGCGAGAAGCTCAATCTCGTCGCTGGTATTCATGCCGACGATGTAAGCAGAGAAGTCGGGGATTGAAAGCTGGTTTTTGCAACCAGGCACTAACGCAACAGAGGCATAGCGGTGCCTCCCGGAGTTGTCGGTAACGAGAAGACCTCAAGGCCGGGTGTGGCCGAGCATGATGCCGGAACGCGGAATTTATTCTGCAGGGAGGTGCGAGTCCTCCGTAGCCCGGATGAGAACACGGCGCGGACTCCGTTTCCATGGTCCGGCGGAATGAATTCCGCACTCCTCTACCGCCAACTTGTGAATGCACGGATTGGTGTTTGAGGAAGAACTTCACTTCCCGTTCGATCACTCCCTGCTGTTGGGGTGTTCGTTTCGATGGGCTCTCAAAAAGCTCCTCCAATTGGCGTACCACCTGGCTTTCCCGGCCCTGGCCGCAACGATCGCAACAACGGCTTCACCCAAGCCCCGGCTTGGGGCGTATCCTCCCCGTGCAGGCTGTGAGCCAGTGCCCAAAGCTGGTCGCGGGCATGATGAAAATCCAAAGCATGATGGCTTGAGCGAAGCGATCCTGGGCCAAATCCCATAACCAGATCGCGCCGTCCATCACCAGATAGACACACCTGGCTCGCCCCAGCCCACGACGCCTGGCCTCGTTTTTCACAGCCACTCCGAAATCCACGGGCGCGGTTTCCGGCGGCGTGGCCACCACATACTTCTCGATCAACATCCCTCGTCCACTGTCGTTGGCGGCCCGACGCTCCAGCCGGCATACTGAGGAGACCGTGGGATAGGCTGCTGCCAGTCGGGCCACTGCCACGCCGCACGAGGCGCCCGTCACTTTTGAACCTGCAACGGCGGCAGGCGCAAGTGCCCTTACCCCTCCAGCTTCAAGAGCAAACTCCGCGCGGCGAAGTCCTGGAGGCTTCCTCGCTGGTTTCGCCAGTCCCAACGCTCACACAACTCACGCGCCAGCCGCTTGCGAATCCACCCTGGATGTTCGTCCATCCAACGAGCCAACCCACTGAGTTCTTCACGCCCAACACACCGGCCTTGAACCACGATCTTTGTTTCCATCGACACCGTTTTGCCAGAATGCGGCTCGGTAGTTCAGCTTTTTACCGTCAACCTGCGGATGCACTGTCAGCAGAGGACAACAGTGCGCAGATCTGCGGGCGAGGAAATGAAAGCGATTGCCGGCATTGAGATGGCGGGGCACCGTTCGCTGTAATCCTGTTGGGGATTGTCTCACCTTGCAGCGGCAATTCACCGAGCCCACCGAGGCGAGGTCAGCGTGCAGACCTCTTGTCCGTGGATTTGGGGTCGGGGCAGGGAGGGTGTGTTGACAAGGCATGAGCTTTGGCCTAATCGTCTCCGGTCTTTCGCGGCCTGCCGATGGTAGGTTA
>SXMN01000129.1 GCA_005777315.1 Verrucomicrobiales bacterium | reverse complement strand
GCTTGGTGATGGCGTTCAAAAACCTCAAGCCTTGCCCTTCCTGAAGTCGCTGAACCACCGAAATTCACCAGAAATCAGATGCTCGCCATGGCCATTCAACTCTCAACTGTTTTCTCCAATGACTTTGTCACAGCCGTGATGTGATCCTCACTGCCGTGCGCTCGGTCCTTGACAATGCTACGTACCTTTCCCCGACCGTCACCACAGCGCTCGTCGCGAATCTCAGGACCAACTCACCACCGCAGACGTCCGCACCCCAGCGCGCATTGTCCGAGCGAGAAGCTGAGGTGCTCCTGCTTGTCGCTGAAGGATTGCGGAACAAGGAAATGGCCATTCGCCTGGGTGTGGGCGTCAAGTCTGTGGAAACGTATCGAGCACGCTTGATGAAGAAAGTGAACTGCAGGAGCACCGCCGAGCTCGTTCGCTACGCATTGCGTGAGGGTTTGACGAAAGCGTGATAGTTCACAAGTGCGTCCGTTGGCGAGCTGTCGTCTCCCCATCTTCTGGACCAAGTGCTGTGTCCTCTCGAAGGAGTTTGGAGATTTCGGATTTAGTTTTGGGAGCTGTTTCCAGTCTTGAAAGGCTTTTCTATTTCAAATCTCCATCCGGGAGAACGAGAACCGAACGACGACTTATCCTTTCGTGCCACTCGCCTACTCTCCGGCAAACCAGGCTCCAGTGTGTCTGTCAGATTCTCCTGATGTACACCAAATGTCATTGTCGAAGCAAAATTCACAAAGTTTTTCAAACTTTTCGCTTAAGTAAGATTTCCGCTGACCGATAAATCGAGTGCAAGCTTCCGATGATGCGAAACCTTGGCAGTCCTTTCTCAGACAGAAAGGCTGGGTGAAGTAACCACCAGGCGGAGATCGGTTCATGGACATCGCCGGATAGCCATGTCGGTCGATGGATGAATCAAAGTCGGCACGAGCAGCAGTCACTGGCCACACGGTCACCAAAGTAAACGCAACGCAAACAAGAAACATGAATCGACAAATCCTCGCCAGCACCTGTGCCTCATTAACCCTGGCTGTTCTGGCGGCAGCGAACGCCGCAGAGAAGATTGACCTGACCAAGGTCAACAAGAGTCAATACTCTCTCTTCAACCGCACTCCCGCTGAGTTTCTCCGGGAAATGAGCACCGACCGCCCTGACAAGACTGAAAGTGCTTACACAGTCGATGCCGGCCATTTCCAGATTGAAACCGATCTTGTGAGCTATTCCCACGATCGTGACCGCTCCGGCGGCGCTGACACACGTGTGGATGCCTGGGCCATCGCTCCGATCAACTTCAAAGTTGGGCTCAACAATCGCATCGATCTCCAGACGGTCATTGAGACTTACAACCATATCACCACCAAAGATCGCGTTGCCGGCACCACGGTTCGTCAATCGGGCTTTGGCGATGTCACCAGCCGACTCAAGGTCAACTTTTGGGGCAATGATGGAGGCACGACCGCGTTCGCGGCGATGCCCTTCGTGAAGTTTCCGACCAGTCAGGATCAGATAGGCAACAACAGCGTGGAAGGCGGCATCATTCTTCCCCTCGCGGTGGAACTGCCAGCCGGATGGGGCATGGGTGTGATGACCGAGCTGGATGTCATCCGGAATGATGGCAGAAGCGGCTACCATGCCGAGTTCATCAACAGCATCACCTTCGCCCATGACATTGCGGGTGATCTGGGTGGTTATGTGGAGTTCTTCAGTGCCGTCAGCGCGGAGAGCGGTGCCAAGTGGATTGGCACGGTCGATCTGGGCCTCACTTACGGTTTGACGGACAACATCCAACTCGATGCCGGGGTGAACATCGGCGTCACCCGTTCCGCAGATGACATCAATCCGTTCATCGGCCTTTCATGGAGATTCTAGCACACTCATCAACTCATCTCTTAACAAACCATCATCGAACGACGAAATGAAAACATCCCTCCGTCTCTCATTGTGCTCTGTCCTCGGGCTGGCGCTAAACCTCGGTGCAGCCGACAAGGTTGCCATCGAATCACACTTCACGAGCTACCACGCCGCCGGCAAAGCAATCGTGGAAGCGTCCCTGACCAGGAAGGTCGATGCGACTGAACTTGATAAAAAGGTCCAGACCATGGTTGCCGACGCCGTCTGGTTTGCGGGCGAATACGCCAAGGCGTTTCCGACTGGCCAGAAGCTCCTCAAGGCTGTCACTGACAGTGTCGAGGCCATGAAGAAACTTTCCTTCAAAGATCTGGAGCATGAGTGGCATGACATGCACCACTTCGAGGCAGCCGACAAGGACATCGGTCTCGATTTGAAGTCTGAGGATAACGAACATTTCACCGACCCGATCCATACAATCGTACACCCGCTGCTGGCCCTCAAGGCAGCGCAAGATTATTCCAGCTCCAAGAGTGCGGATGCACTGAAATCCATGAAGGAAGAAATGGAAGAAGGCCTCGAACAGATCGAGAAGATGAAGAACGTGTTGCTCAAGAAGTAACCGCCGCCACTCTTGCAAGGCGTCGGTTGACGCAAATGCCACACCAGCGCCAGGCGACCTCAAAAAGCACAACTCTCCCAACTTACTTACCCCATGCTCAAGCGAATCCTCTCTGCTGTCGGCATCGTCGTCCTCGGTTTCATGGCTGTCGTAGGCGTCGTCATCTGGCAGATCAACGGTATCATTGCCATCGTTCATCAGCAGGGAAGCGAAGACATCCCTCTCTATCGCCAGGCAGTGGCGGTGAGCGGGGAAACAAGCGAGCTGGAAAGAATCGTT
This sequence comes from Verrucomicrobiales bacterium, assembly GCA_005777315.1. GTDB lineage: Bacteria > Verrucomicrobiota > Verrucomicrobiia > Limisphaerales > F1-12-MAGs170 > F1-120-MAGs170. The sequence goes on along the minus strand of SXMN01000129.1, from coordinate 8,064 downwards.
GCGGGCGCGTTCCTCAGCGCCAGCGCTGCGGACGTCGCGCAGGCTCAGGCGGCTGCAAATCCGGCCCTGGAGCGGCTTGAGGCTTCGATCAAGGAACTCTCCAGCTCAAAGTTTGGAAATCTACGGAACAAACCTCTGGCCCTGGCGCACACAAATTCAGCTCCAGCCACCAACCTTACTGCCGGGGTCTCTGCCACCAGCTCCACGAATGCCGGACCTCCAACGGTGGGCGCTTTGCTGCAACAGTTGACCCTGGATTTCGCTTCGCTAAGAGAAGCGACGGACAAGGCGTTTGCGCTCGCGGGACAACAGGTAGCCCTTCGATTCACCCTCAATGAGGTTCGAACCGAACTATCCCAAGCGTACCGTAAATCCTTTGCTCTGGCGAAGGCGGATGAAAAGGGATTCGCCATCTTGAGCCGTGCCGTGCTCGTGGCTCTCTCCAGCACATCCACGCGAGATTTGAATTTTATCGGGCGTGCCAAATTCAAGGAAGGTGTGACTTCCTTGGAAAGGGCTGCGCTCACCCCCGAGATGAAGACGATGCTTGGGGATGTTAAAAACCAGTTTGAAAAAACTCTTAGCGTGGCGATGCAACATTCCGCAAGCGATGCCGATTTCGCGTATTTCTGCAGCAAAGTGCGCGACATCCGCCTCGAAGTGGAAAGTTTGCAACAGTTCGCTGATACAAAATTCGATCAAGGGCAGAACGGTGTCAGTGGTCTCAATGCCAAGGCCGCGAGAACCGTGAACATCAGCCTCTGGCTCTCGATCCTGACAATAGGGTTGGGCTCCTTCATCGCATTCCTCCTTGCACGTGCCATCACACGAAAGGTCGGATTGCTAACCCAACAGATAAAAGAGACGGTGAAGGAAGTCGCCGGAGCTGCCGGACAGATGCAAGGGGCTAGTGCTTCCGTGGCGGAAGGCGCAAGCGAGCAGGCCGCCAGTCTTGAGGAGACCAGCGCTTCTCTCGAAGAGATGGCCAGCATGACGCGACGCAATGCCGACAACGCGCTCAACGCCAAGGCGCTCGCCGCCGAAACACGAGTGGCTGCTGACTCTGGCGCAAACGACATGACTGAAATGTCGCGCGCCATGGATGCCATCAAGGCATCCAGCGCCGAAGTTGGAAAGATCATCAAGACGATCGACGAGATCGCGTTTCAAACAAACATCCTCGCATTGAACGCCGCCGTCGAAGCCGCTCGCGCCGGAGAAGCCGGCATGGGCTTTGCCGTTGTCGCCGATGAAGTGCGCAATCTCGCGCAGCGCTCCGCGCAGGCCGCCAAGGAAACCGCGGCGAAGATTGAAGATGCCGTCCTCAAGAGCGAGCATGGTGTCCGGATCAGCGGAAAGGTGGGAGCAAGCCTTCAGGAGATCGTCGGCAAAGTTCGCAAGGTGGACAATCTCGTGGCCGAAATCGCCTCCGCTTCGAATGAACAGAGCCAGGGCATCAGCCAGGTCAACACCGCCATCACTCAGATGGACAAAGTCACCCAGAGCAATGCCGCCAGTGCCGAGGAAAGCGCCAGCGCCGCCGAAGAATTGCTAAGCCAGGCAGGTTCGTTGAGCGATGCCGTCGTCGAGTTGGAGACGCTGGTTGGAGGCAGCGGCAGGCGGCAGGCAGCAAAGTCTGAGGCTCAATCCGAAGCGGCTCCCATTCAACCACGATCTCCGGAAGAGCCGGTGCCCAAGCGGGCGAACCGTGACGCTGTCAGCAGGAGGAACGGCCAAGCACCCACCACTCCCGCCAAGTCAGCGAGCCACAGGCTGCCATTGGAGCATGCGGGAGACTTCAAGGACTTCTAAGTTCCGGCGATCCCGTTTCTTTCGAGTTTACATGCGGCCTGCTGGCAAGTCCGGCAGGCCGTTGAACTTTTTGAGATTCGGTGGCAACACGAGTGGCTCGACCATGCAGAAGCTCTGATCGTGCTCTGTCATTGCTATCTCAAAGCCCTTGACGGGTCCCCGGCGCGGCGAGAGAGTTGAAGTCACTCGATCCTCAAAATTTTCATTGTGCCGCGGGGAGCTCACGTGCCATGAGCAATTTGATTTCAAACGCAGGTGGAGCTGCTCAGCAGGGCAGGGTGCTGATTATCGATGATGATCCTCAGGTGTCGCTGGCTTTCCGGAGAATCCTGGAGCGGCGAGGGCACGAGGTCTTCACTTCCGCCGCTGGTTGTGACGGACTCGCCAAGGCGCAGGAGCAAGCGCCAGAACTCATCCTGCTGGATTTGAATCTGCCAGTCATGGGCGGTCTGGAAGCATTGGGCCACTTTTCGCGGCTGTGCCCAGATGTTCCTGTGATCATTGTCTCCGGCAGCGGAACGATGAGTGACGCCATTCAAGCGTTGAAGGCGGGTGACACTGATTATCTCATCAAGCCGCTGCCTGAGAGTTCCGCGCTTGTTCACACCGTGGAGGCTAATCTGGAACGAGCCCGTCTCGCCCGGCAGAACAGGAGAATCCGCCACGAGCTGGATTTGTATGACGCGCAAATTCGCGAAGACGAGGAAGCCGGCAGGAAAGTTCAGGCACGGCTGTTTCCCCAACCCGACTGGTCTGTCGGCCAGTACCGTTTCCGTCATCGAGTCATTCCCTCACTCTTCCTGAGCGGAGATTTTGTTGATTATTTCGCCGTCAACGCGCAGTTCGCGGTGTTTTATTGCGCGGATGTATCCGGGCATGGAGTCTCTTCCGCGCTTGTCACGGTGCTGCTCAAAGGACTGATCACGAAGTATCGCGAGCGTGATCAGGACCGCCATGACCGCCTGATCCTGAAACCGGAGCGCCTGCTGGCACAGTTGAATCGCGATATTCTTCAGGAAGAGCTCGGCAAACATCTCACCATGTTCTACGGCGTGCTCGACTTGAGCGCACATACGCTGTGTTACGCCAGCGGTGGACATTACCCTCCACCACTTCTATTCAGTGAAAGCGGCGTTCAACCGATGAATCAACCGGGCATGGCAGTGGGGTTGTTTCCGTTTGCGACATTCAGTGCAGAAACCATGGCGCTTCCCGAAGCATTTCGCCTGCTGGTGTTTTCAGACGGCGCTCTCGATGCCCTGGCATTGCCGACGCCCGAAGCGAAACTGGATTACCTGAAAAGCCTAGTCACGCGGGAATTGCTTCAGCGTTTTGTCGAGGACGCGGAATCCAACAAACATTTGCCGGATGATTTCACCGTGCTGTCGGTGAGCAGGGGAGGGATGTCATGAGTGCAGGGAGCATCTATTACGCGGTCGCAGACGATCGCGCATTTCTCAAACTGGTTGGCTCCATTCGCTATCCCTTGAGCCAGCGGTTGAGCCTGGCGGTAGGTCGCGTGTTTGAGAAAGCCGATGTCCAGGGAGTGGTGGTGGATCTTCAGGAGGCTGAGTTTATCGACAGCACCTGCCTGGGGCTCCTGGCGCGAGTGGCCACTCAAAGCCTGGAACAAGACCGGGCCCGGCCCGTCATCGTCTCAAAGCAACCGGAGGTGAATCGCGTGCTGCGCAGCATGGGTTTTGACCGGGTGTTCCTGCTCGTGGAAGATCCGGCCTTCCCCTCTCTTGCGCTTGCCGATGCCGCCGGACTGGCGGAGTTATCCAGCCGGCCCGAACCGCAACTCATCCTCGATGCCCATCGTGCGTTGAGTGAAATGAATGAGAAAAATCAGCACCTTTTCCAGAACGTCATCGAACAATTGGAAGCAGCACTCGGTGAATCCTCAGACCCGCGAGCCTCTCAGAAAGTCCGTTTCTGATTTATTGTTCTTTCTCGAATCGCTCTGGCTTTGGAGCCTCGCCGACGAATTTTAGCGAGTCTTCGACGAGGATGTGGCCGGTCATCTCACCAAGGCAGACGCGGGAAACGTAATCGTAACGCTTGAAACTGCTCCAATCCTCCTTTGTCAGGATGTAGCCGAATGCATCGTTCGTCAGACCGAAGAGAAGGTTGTGGTCGCCGCTCATCTTTCGCTTCAGATAGAACCCAATGTTGGGAAGTGCCTCGCCCGGGATGGTCAGAATCTGAGCGTTCCCCAGATTGATCAGATTGAACTGGGTCTCGACACGGCCTGGCTGGGCTTCCTTGTAACCGAGGGGAGAGATCTGCATGACCTGTCGCAACTGAGGCGAGTCCACCGGGAAGGAAATCGTGCGAGCGGAACACCAGAGTTTCGGCTCCCGCTGAATCGGAGCAGCACCGATAATTCGAAGAGCCTCATCCGCCAGCAGTGTTCCAATGCGTGAGCACTCCGCCCATGTTTGAATATCACGGCCGTTCGGTCCCCGGCAATCGGCTGTGACCATTCCACCCTGCGCGCTGTTCATGAAGATTCCAATGCCCCCGCCTTGAGCGGCGATTCTTTCATAAAGCGGCCCGATCAAATCAGGGCTCACCACGCCCGCGCTGGAGCCCAACACTTCCGGATGCACGGCGTAATTGACCAGGGTTCCGAAAGGCTTCCCGTCCAGCCCAAGCAGTTGGATGACATGACAGCGTGGATCGTAGAGGTCCGGCGCGTAGTAATTGTAAGCAATTTTTCCCTTGGCGACACCAGTGGCGATCTTGATCGTGGCCGGACGAAGGTTGCCCAAGGCTTCATTGATTGCTTCCGCCAGGCGGTCACAAACGGAATCGAGATACTTCAAGTCACAGGCGAATCCGCCTTTGCCGTCTGGAAATCCGTAACAGTCTGGCGCGCTGTGCGTGTGCGTCGCGCCGATGAGGATGTTGGCTCCTGGAATCGCGGAGATTTTCGCCCGAACCTTGTTTCCGAGTACTGAAGGAAAGCCAAGAAAGTCCACGCTGCAAATCGCCACCCTGGTTCCGTCGCTTTCAAGCACCAGCGCCCGGACCGTTAAATCGCCCAGCTTGTTGGTCACAGGGTTTGACGGCCCCATGCCTCCCGAGACCGGCAGCAGCGGATCAGGCGTCACGTTGCGGGCCGCGATGCCCGCGCGAAATGGAGCGGGTGTTGCCACGACAGTGAGCAACCAGACCGCAAGGAAGCAAATGGTGACACGAGAATGGAAACAGATCCGGATGAAGATTTTCATGAACTTCAAGTAGCAGGGCGAGAGGCTGTGGTCGAGCGGCAGAATTGACGCAGAGACCTGTTCAGAGCATCCCGAAGTCATGCAAACCGGGCCAGACTCATGGTTTGGAAATTCTCTCACCGGGGCTTGCCAGCAACAATGTTCGCAGGGCTGCGCTCAATTCCGAATGCTGAAAGTCGTATCCGTTGGAGATGAGTTTCGCAGGATAGACATGCTGGCTGGCGAGGATTGTTGAAACTGCCATCTCCCCAAACAGGAGCCGCAAAACATACCCTGGAACAGGCAACATCGTTGGGCGTCGCAACGCATCACTCAGAGCTCTGGTGAAGTCACGATTCATCACCGGTTTGGGTGACACGACGTTTACCGGCCCATCAATTTCATCATGCCGAAGCAACCATTCAATCACGTGGACAACATCATCGATGGAAACCCAGCTCATGTATTGCATTCCACTTCCGATCACACCGCCGAGGCCGAGGCGGAATATCGGAAGCATCTTTTTCAACGCACCTCCCCGAGCACTGAGAATCACGCCGAAACGCAAATGGATCACACGCACGCCAACTGCGGCTGCTGGAAGGCAGGCTGCCTCCCAATCCTGCGCCAGTGTGGCAAGAAAATCAGAACCGCCCGAGCTGTGTTCGTCCAGAATTGCATCATCGCGATCGCCATAAATCCCGATGGCAGAGGCGCAGAGGAACGCATGGGGCTTCGTGTTCATCTTCGCCACGGATTCGGCCAGGAGGCGGGTGCTCTTGATGCGGCTGTCACGCAGAAGTTTCTTCCTGGCTGAAGTCCACCGCCCCGAGGCGATGCCCTCGCCTCCAAGGTGAATGACCACTTCGCAACCTTCCAGCAATCGCGCGTCCAACTGATGGTTCTCAGGGCTCCAGTGAATCTGTCGTGCGCCTTGGAGTTTTTTGTCGCGGACCAGGCGGATCACTTCATGCCCATCAGCTTCAAGTTTTGGAATCAGGGCCGTTCCGACCAGCCCAGTCGTGCCACTGATTAGGATCCTCACGGAAGCAGCACGATCTTGCCGTAGGCGCCGGGTTCCATGACCGCATGGTGAGCCTTTGACGCCTCGGTGAGTTGGAACGTGCGTCCAACAACCGGTCTCAGCTCACCTTTCTTCAATCCAGCCGCCAGGATCTCATGAATGGAAGCCAGTTCCTTCTCTGGAGCATTGAATAGCATCAATCCCATGATCGAGGCATCACGAGCCATCGCATCACGCGGATTGATTTCGATTGGGCCACGGCTGCCTACGATGACGACGCGTCCATTTTTTGCCAGCAGGGTGAGATCCCGTGCGAGATTTACGTTGGCCAGCATTTCGATGATTACATCCACTCCTCGTCCATCTGTGAGTTTCATCAGCCGTTCCGGATAATCAGATGTGCGGTGGTCCAGAACCTCGTGAGCCCCTTGGCTCTTCACCATCGCGAGGCCGCGCTCAGACCCTGCCGTGCCAATGACTCGCAATCCGAGAGCCCTCGCGATTTGAACCGCTGCGATTCCAACGCCGCCGCTGGCACCATGAATGAGCGCGGTTTCGCCGGGAGCCGCGTGTGCCTTTCGAGTTAAGGCAAGGCATGCAGTCGCGTAAGGGATATTAATGCCGCCTCCTTCTTCGAAGGTGACGCGGTCTGGCAGTGGATGAACCTGGCTCTCGTTGCACAAGGTGTGATCCGCGTAAGCTCCGGTCAGTGTTCCGGCTGTATAAATACGATCTCCCACTTTGCAGCGTGTGACGCCTTCTCCGATGGCAGCAACGACTCCGCTTGCATCCGTGCCAGGCGTGTAAGGCATGGCTGGCATCCGGGCGTACTTGCCCGCCCGAATGTAGGTATCGACAGGATTGACGCCAATGGCGTGAACTCGAACCAGGATCTGCCCGGAAGTCAGAGTCAGTGGAGGGATCTCCTCCAGATGCATCACCTCTGGAGCGCCAGGTTCATGGACTCGAATGGATTTCATTGCGGTTGAGAATCACCTTCGTCAGCGGAAACTGCGACCCAAAATCTTCACTCAGACCAAATGACTTTTGAGCAACCGGAGAGCGTTTGCCCGGTGACTGATCTGGTTTTTGATTTCGTCGCCGAGTTCAGCAAAGGATTTGTCCATTCCGATCGGGACGAACAAGGGATCGTAACCAAATCCGCCAGCGCCGCTTGCTTGAGCGAGTATCCGGCCTTCACAGACGCCTTCGAACACCGTCACGGGTGAATTGTTGGCCGGCGGCCACGAACGTTCTGAACCAGCTCCGGCTGCTTGAATCAGGGGACACAATGCCATAACGCATCTGAAGCGCGCCGTCCGCTTCGAGACAGGAATGCCAGTCATGAGGCGCAAAAGCTTCGAGTTGTTCGCAGTGTCTGAGGAATTACCCTCCATTCCAGTATCGAGCGCTGCAAACCTCGCAGAATGCACACCCGGAGCCCCGTCGAGAGCATCGACCTCCAGGCCGGAGTCGTCCGCGAGCACTGAAACATCTTCCAAGACTTCTCCGCACCCTGATAGGCCTTTGTTGGTGATCCAATTCGCCAGCTCCCAGGCTTTCTTGGTGGCATTGCCGACAAATGTTGTGGCGTCCTCGACAACGGCGGGAGCCCCTGTGAAATCGTCCAACGTCAAATAACGGAAGTGTGGGCCAAGAATCATGCGGATTTCACCGACCTTATGGCGGTTTCGTGTTGCGAGGAGTAAGGTGGTCATAGGTTTCTGGTGCTGCAAAAACATCGAGTGCTGCCTGCCAGGCGCGACAATTGGCGATCTTCTTGAGAGCTGGGAGAAACGCAAGGAACTTGAAGTTTCGCGATGCTTTCGCAGGACGGCTCACGCCTGGAAGGAGAAGCCTGTCGTTGGAATTCGTCCGCGCGGCTCGCTCTCAAGTGACGTGTGACCGGACGCTGGACGTGAACGAAGCCACGCAGTGGACATTCCCTGATGGTTAATGGTGCATCCGCCTGGAGTTGAACCAGGAACCTTCTGATCCGTAGTCAGATGCTCT
>SXMN01000128.1 GCA_005777315.1 Verrucomicrobiales bacterium | reverse complement strand
GCTTGGTGATGGCGTTCAAAAACCTCAAGCCTTGCCCTTCCTGAAGTCGCTGAACCACCGAAATTCACCAGAAATCAGATGCTCGCCATGGCCATTCAACTCTCAACTGTTTTCTCCAATGACTTTGTCACAGCCGTGCCGATCTGCCCGGTGGAATTGCGGACGGAATTGAGCTACAAAGGCTACACCTGTTACGTTTGTCCAAATGTCGCTTCAGGGCCTCGAGCGGGCAGCCATTCATGTTGCCCTGACTCTTGTTCCGGCAAAACTGCATTTCCTCCGGGAGCGCTTCGAAGAAGCATGGGATTGTCATCTGAATCTGGTTACACTGCTGACGAGAACCGCTCAGAACTTGTTGCGCCTCGTGCTTTTACTTCTTCCTATTTCATGGCGGAGCGTGTAACCCGAATGCCACAGGATTGTCACATTAACCATGAAACTGTTCATACGTCCCACTCATCTCGCGGTCTGGATTGGCTCGCTTCTCCTGCCTGGCCTGGTCATCGGCCAGGGTTTCGGGAACCGCCAGTCCAGTCCACCTGAGCAGCGCGCGGCGCTCCTCAAGCAATATGATCAAAATGCGGACGGAAAATTGAGCGATGCCGAACGCGAAGTAATGCGGAAGGCACGTGCTGAGGAGCGGCTCCGGTCGCAGTCGCGCGGCGGCCGGGGCGGATTCCGGCCCCAGTTTCCGCCCGAGATCGTCAAGATCTACGACAAAGACAAGGACGGCAAACTCGATGACACCGAAAGCCAGTCGGCGATGGAGGGGATTCGCAAGCGCTGGGAAGAGGTAAACAAACAGTACGACAAAAATGCAAACGGCCGGCTGGACGACGATGAGTCCGAGGCTCTGAACGCCGCCATGGAAAGTGGCAAGATCGAGGGCCTCCCACGAACGATGTTCGGCATGAGGGGGCGCCGGGGTATCGGCCCACGGGGAGGCCGCCGGGCAGACGGTCCTTCCGGAGGCGAAACCAGGGAGGCAATTCTCCAGCAGGCGGACAAGGACAAGGATGGCAGGTTGAACGAAACAGAATTGCTCTCCGCCCGCGAAGCACTGGCCAGACAGGCGCAAGGCGGCGCTCCAAAAACCAAAGGCGCCAATTGAAAGCCAATCCCGCACAACGTGTGTTGTCCACTACTGCTCCACGCCCCATGATTCGCAAAAGAACTTCGGGTTTTCCTATTGTTCACCTCCTCGCGATTCTCACTGTCATCGCCAGCGTGGTTTTCACCCCTTCTTCTGCTGCCGAGAAGAAAGGTGCCGAAAAGAAATCCACGGAGGTCAAGTTCAGTCACAAACGGGGATTCTACGACCACGGAATCGACCTGACATTGTCCACTGCCGAGGCGGGTGCCGAGATCCGTTTTACCACGGACGGCTCCGTTCCCACTCCAGCATCGGGGACTCCTTATTCGCAACCGATTCAGATTCAGAGGACGACGATCCTTCGCGCCGCGAGTTTCAAGGCCGGCCTCAAGCCTTCGGACGTCAAGACGCATACTCTGATCTTTCCGGCGGACGTCATCAGACAATCGGGCGACGGCCTGCCGCCGGTTGGTTTCCCCTATTCGTGGGGCGAGAACAAGGTGGATTATGGCATGGATCAGCGCGTGGCGGACGATCCGAAGTATCGGGAGGAGATCATTCCCGGCCTGAAGTCGATTCCCACTTTTTCGCTGGTGATGGAGCTCGATGACCTCTTCCACAAGGACAAGGGCATTTACGCCAATGCACAATGGCACGGCCGCGACGCCGAAAAGCCTGCCTCGCTTGAGCTGATCCACGCGGACGGGAAGCAGGGCTTTCAGGAAAACTGCGGCATCCGCATCCGTGGCGGGTTCAGCCGGATGCCGAACAACGCCAAGCATGGATTCCGTGTCTTCTTCCGCAAACAGTACGGCGAGGGTCGGCTGAAGTATCCGCTTTTTGGCGAAGGCGGTGCGGAGTCCGTGGATGGATTCGACCTTCGAACCTCACAAAATTATTCCTGGAGCATGGGCGGCGACCCAAAGGCTGTCTTCCTGCGCGATGAACTCAACCGCGATACTCAACTCGCCATGGGGCAGCCCGGCGTGCGCGGAGATGCCTGCCACCTCTACATCAACGGTCAGTATTGGGGGCTCTACAACACGTGTGAGCGGCCCGAAGCATCGTTCGCGGCGAGTTATTTTGGTGGCAAGAAGGAGGATTACGACACACTCAAGGCTCGAGCGGGTGCCGCAAACCGCCGGGGCGGCGGCGGCGATGGCAGATCGAGCGAGATGCCGTTCGCCACCGACGGCAACACCGCCGCATGGAAGCGACTTTATGAAGCAGTCAAGTCGGGTGTCAGCTCTGATGCGTCCTACCAACGGCTCCTCGGCAACAATCCCGATGGCACACGCAATCCCCAGTTCGACGTCCTCCTCAATCCCGTCAACCTGATCGATTACATGCTCGTCATTCTGTATGGAGGCAATCTCGATTCACCCATTGCCAAGTTTGGCGGGGGTGGTTTTCCAAACAACTGGTTCGGCAGCCGTAATCGCAAGAGCGGCGAGGGATTTCGATTCTTCATCTGGGATGCGGAGCACACGTTGCTGGATGTGAACGAAGATGCCACCGGCCCTTACACCTGTGGTGATCAATATCCCGAGAGCAATCCACAGTGGATCTGGCAGCGCTGTCTCGACAACGCCGAATTCCGGATGCTCCTTGCCGACCGCATCCACCGCCACTTTTTCAATGGCGGCGTGCTGACTCCGAAGGCGGCAGAGGCGCGCTTCTTGAAACGCATCAAAGAAATCGAGAAGGCTGTCATCTGCGAATCCGCGCGCTGGGGCGATGCGGAAGGCGGATTCGGCGGCGGATGGCGAGGCGGCGAAATGCCCGCGAACGGGAAGCGCCCGCCACGTACGCGGGACGTGGAGTGGCGCGGGGAAGTGAACCGGATCGTGAATGAATACTTCCCCAAGCGCAGCGAAGTGGTGCTCGCGCAGCTTTGGAACATGGGCGTCCATCCCGATCTCGCCCCGGCGAAATTCTCCCGTCCTGGCGGATCTTCGCTGGCAGACTCGAAGCTCACCATGGAAGCGCCCGAGGGAACGATCTACTTCACTTCCGATGGTTCGGACCCACGGCTTCTTGGCGGCAAGATTTCTCCCACGGCGCTGCCTTACCGCGAATCCGTCCCGCTACGGAAAAGTGCTGTCATCAAAGCGCGAGTCCTCAAGGACGGAGATTGGAGCCCGCTAACGGAGGTGGCATTCACCACCCCGTGATGACAGAACATTTCAGGATGACACGGATGATAGGATCGTAGTTTTCAGCCCATCCGTGAGAATCCATAGAATCCGTTGCTGAGCCTTCGGATGAAATGTCGCTGGGGTATTATGCAAAAAGCCCGCTTGCGGCGGGCTTTCATTCCAGCGGTGAAGGGAGTCTGCGACTCAGGCGCGTTCCATGTACTTGCCCGTTCGTGTGTCGATCTTGATCTTCTCGCCGGTCTTGATGAAAAGTGGCGCCTGCACGGTGATCCCTGTTTCCACGGTCACCGCTTTCTGCACGTTGTTGGCCGAATCTCCGCGAATTCCCTCGGGAGCATCGGTCACCAGTAGAACGACACTGGAAGGAAGTTCGATCTGCACCGCCTTCTCGTTGACGAAAGTCATCTGCACCGAGGCGTTCTCGACTAGATAGTTCCTGGCATCACCGACGAGTTCCTGTGGCAGGGTCGTTGTCTCGTAGGTCTCGGGGTCGGAGAAAACGTAATCTTCACCATCCAGGTAGCTGAACTCCATGCGCCGGGTTTGAAGCGGAACAACCTCAATCTTTTCCGTGGAGCTGAATCGCACGTCGGAACTCTTGCCGGTCTTGATGCTGCGGATGCTGGCCTGAACAAAGGCGCGGAGGTTGCCTGGGGTTCGGTGCTGACTGTCCAGCACGATGGCGACATCGCCGTTGTAATTGATCGCCATTCCTTTTCGGATATCATTTGCTGTTGCCATATAAGAATCGTTTCTTCGCCTGCCATCCTGATAAATCAACGGTAGCAAGTGGGAGCCGGAAGCTACCCGAGGAGTGCTCGAAATCAAGCGCTACTTTCTAGCTGGTGTGATCTTCGCCCGAAGTTCCATTTGAGGCAAATACTGCGGCTGGGTGTCGCTAAATCGAGCAAATGTTCCATCTTTGTAGAAGGAGTTGGAACCACCGTTTCTACCCTCCCCAATCTGTCCGGTTGTTGACGCGGGCCGTGTTCAGCCCCAGCAACGGTAATTTATGTCCGGGAATAGATTATCCAGCCACTCGATGTGAGCGAGCCATGGTTCGTCGATGCGAGTGAGCGTGAGCTGTTCGTGGAGCGCGAGGAACCTGAGCAGGTGAGTTTTGATACGGCGGCGCGCATATTCCGGGCTGGTGCCGGTACGCAAAATGAAGGGCCAGTCGCTCGCCTGAGCCAGCAACAGCTCCCGAGCCGCCTGTTTGAGAGCGCGCTCAGTCAGCGGCTCCGGATTCTGATGCCGATGCACCAGGTCCACCATCCGCTCATGCGCCACGCGGAGATGAGGATAAATCCACTCGTTGGCGGGGTTGAGCCACACCTTGCAATAACCTTCCTCGCCCCAACTGGAAGCGCTCGGACTGGCGACCTGATGCGTCGGATGCCAATTCAAGTATTCTTCCGGTGTCGCCAGCTTCACCGTCTTCTGGTCGAAGACTGTCTTACGGACGAAATAATCCAGGAATTCCGGCCCTTCATACCACCAGTGGCCGAAGAGTTCCGCGTCGTAAGGGGCCACGATGATGGGCGGCCGGTCCATGATTGCCGCCGCCTGCATGACTTGTTGAATTCGAGCATTCAAAAAATGCTGCGCATGAGTGGCAGCGCGATCAAGTGCGATGGCCCGGTTGTATGTTTGTTTCGGATCCGCTCCAGTGATCGCCCAGTATTTGATTCCGGTAAAGCTGCGGTTGGGTGGAGCGGGAAGATACGACTTGAGGTAATCATAATCGAGGTCGAACCCGATATCGCGGTAGAAATCCCGGTAAGCAGGATCGCCAGGGTAGCCCTCATTCCGGCTCCAGACTTGACGTGCTGAATCAAAGTCACGGCCAAACGCGGCGATCCCATCGGGCGTAAAGACTGGAGCAAATGTTCCGTAACGCGGACGGGGCGTGGCGTTCATCAGACCGTGCGATTCCACCAGGAACCATCGGATGTTCGCCTCCTTCAGGAACTCCTCCACCTCGTCGGCATAGGCGCATTCAGGCAACCAGATTCCTCTTGGCTCACGTCCGAAACACGTGCGGTAATGGTCCCGAGCCAGGAGTATCTGTGCGCGCATCGACCCGGGGCAATCATGGAGCACAGGCATCAACGCATGGGTCGCCGCGCAAGTGATGATCTCGATCAGACCAGCGTCCTGAAGCTTCCGGAAGGCGCTCACCAGATCCCTGTTGCGGCGGAAATAAGACGCCCGCGCGGCACGGAAACGAGCAAGATAAAACTCAGCGACTGGATTCAGCGCCTTGTCCCAGTGAGTGCGATGAACCTCTTTATCGGCCAGATCGATTAAACCATCGAGGTAGCGCACGTAGCGATCCTGCAGAAGCCGGTCCTGCCACAAGGAGCACAAAGTCGGAGTGAGTGTGATCGTGAGCCGCGCCTTAACTCCGTCGGCAATCCATCGGTCCATCACGTCGAGCAGAGGCAAATAACATTCCGTGATTGCCTCAAACAACCAGTTTTCTTCCAGGAATCGGTCGTGATCCGGATGCCGGACATACGGCAGATGCGCGTGCAGAATGAGTGCGAGGTAACCTTGCATGAGTTCAGCGGGGGGCCTTGATATGAATCATGGCACGTTTTCAGGCACCGGCGCCAGCAGCCCAGAATCCTGGGGATGCTCTCCCACGTCTCCAAGAAAATCTGTCGAGCGGGCGAAGGTCAGGGACGCCCGGCGCTCATCCTCCTTGTCCGACGCGACCGCCGACACGGGAAGTTCATAACGGCCATCGGGCAACGCGAACCTGAAGCTGAAGCTGCCGTCTGGACGCAGTTTGACGCGACGTCCGCCAATCGTAACCTCAGCGTCCCTTTCAGTGGAACCGTAAATGACCAGCTCCGCATTGATATTGAACCAAAAACCGCGCTTCATCCCGTGCCTCTTATCCGCGGTATGAGTCGGGCTTGAAACCCCGAGTTCCAATTTGCCCGGAGCCCCGCCCGGTGCGGCCATCCCCCCCTCTCTCCCTGTAATAGCATCCACCTGGAGCTGGCGGCGGATCAATTCCGTGATTTCCAGTGATCCCATCCAGACACGACGCAGACTGTCCAGCTTGATCACTCTGGCCAGCGCCTCCATCTGCGCGGGCGTCCAGTCGGGCTGCTCAGGCGGATTGTCGGTGGCCTTGCTGGTGCCTGCGTCCTGCGATTCTGGAATCCGGGGAAGTTCAGAGTGGCCTTCAGAACGCAACTGATCGATCATCTCCACGAAGGGCAGACTATCCGCAACGACCTCGCGTGCCGCCACCACAACTTCCTCGAACTTCACGGCCTGATGAAGCGTCACGAATTGCGCCGAGACATCATCTGACTGACGATCCGGTGGCGTCACCGTTGCGGACGACATCGAGATCGAGTGCCAGATCCCTTTCTTCGAGAGATAGCCCAGCTCGGCAACATAACGAGCGCCTCCCTGCCCGACAAAAATGAACCAACTGCGGGACTCAGGATGAACTTGAGTTTCTGAGATCATCTCTCCGTGGGAGGAATTTAGATAAGTCCGAACCACGAGATGTCCCTCGGCGGATTGCCTGTTGTAGTCCTGCCGCTGCTCTTTGCTGAGATCCCAAAAGGCAAAGATCCAGTGAGGATCGCGCGCTGTCAGGAAAAGTTTTTTAGTTCCGTAGCCTTCCGGCAGTTCGCCAGGCGTCTCCCAACCGGGCATAGAAAAGGCCGGAGGAACTGGGCCAAGTGCGTAACGCTCGCCTGGCCCGCTCGGCGCTGGCAGAACCTCAGATGGGGCGTCCCCTTCGATCAGAAATTCTGGAATCGTCAGTTTGCGTTTAAGCGGTCGTGATCCAGTCACAGGTGGAGGCGACACGACCTTGAGTTTGACATCGGATCCACGAGCCGGTCTGGCAGTCTTCGCGGCTCTGTTTGAAGCAGGTTTGAGAGCCTTTGGCGAAGACTTGGCTTTGCCTGCGGTTTTGGGTGATTTCGATTTGGAGACTTTTGCTGGTTTGGGCCTGGCGGCGACGGACTTGGACGACTTCTTTGAAGTGGAAGGTTTCTTTGTTTTCTTCGACTGCGGTTTCATATCACGACCGACTGGGATTCGGCCTTTCTCCCGCACGTTCGCGGCCTGACACTACCGGAGGTCAACCCCGGCGCAAACCAAAAGTCCTGGACGGATGATGACACAAATCAGATGGCAGCCCGACTGATCACTTCTCCTTTAGCTCGATGACTCCGGTCCAGTCGGGCCCTGGAGGTGAGGCCTTCAATTCTGTGATGCGTTCCAGGTAATAGCTGGAGGGACCGTCGCCAGGTTTGAGTTCCAGGACGCGGTGGAAGGAAGTCTCGGCTTCGGTGAATTCCCGCTTCACAAAAGTCTTCAAGCCTTCGGCGAAGCTTTCACGCCAGGCTTTGGATTCAGCAGCCTTTTCCGGCTCGCTCACGAGTTCAAAAACTTCCACGGCCTTTTCAAAGCCCTTCAGGCGAAATGATCCCAGATGTCGGCTGATCAACTGGCCTTCGATGGCTTGGTGCGTTTCGCCCGTGATCAGCACATCAGTGCCGAGGTACTTGTTCAATCCCTCCATGCGTGAGGCGCGATTGATGTTCTCTCCAATGGCGTCGTAGCCGAACTTATCGGCGCTGCCGAAGTTTCCCACGTTGGCAATTCCTGTGTGCAGGCCGATTCGAGTTCGAAGCGGGGTATCCGAACCCGGCAGTTTGAAATCGCTCATCTCGTCGCGCAGAAGCAGGGCGGCGCGGCACGCGCGGAGGTGATGATCCGGCTGCGCCTCGGGCGCGTTCCAGATGGCAAAAATCGCGTCACCAATGAATTTCATGACGGTGCCGTCGGTTTTGAAAATACAGGAAGGCACGGCGCGGTCGAAGTAGGAGTTCATCGACTTGGCCAGTTGGTCTCCGTCCATGCCCTCGGACAAACTGGTGAAGTTGGCGATGTCGCTGAAGAGGATGGTGACAAGCTGCTTCTCGGCACCGGTTTTGAGGAACTCGGGCCGGTTGGCGAAGATCTTCACCAGCTTGGGCGAGAGGTAACGCGAGAGGGATTGCTCGAGCACACGCTTCTGCACATAAAGGCTGACTGAGTTGTAAAAGACGGACCAACCCCAGGCCGTAGGAATGATCGCAAGGACGGGAATGGCCCAAGGGTACCACGTCAGGTAGCGCGTCACGGCAACGTAACCGATGATCGCAAACATCGCGGCGGCTGACACAGCGAGCAGGCTGGCGAGCACCGGGCGCAACCGCGTCAGGCTGAAACCGAGAACCGCGCCGCTGCCCAACATCAACCAGAATTCCGTGCCGCCGGAGGTCCGAGTGAGCCATTCGCCGCGGAGCAGATTCAGAAAGACCGTGGCGTGCATCTCGACTCCGGCCATGAACCGGAGGTCTGTGGACTCCACGCGATTCAACCAGAACGGTGTGGCAAATTCGTCTTTGCGGTCGCTGGCAAGGCGGGTCATGAATCCACCACCGATGAAGACGGATTTGTCCTTGAAAAAACCCTGCGGCAAAGGCTGGTCCTGCGAATCAGGGACCGCCCGGTAAAAGCTAAAGCTTGGGATGCTTCGAGGTGGTCCATAGTAATTGATCCAACGCTCGGTGGCCCGGACGACGGCGGAAGTCGCGGAGGAGGCTCCGGAAAGTTCGGCAGCTGCCCAGGCCAGGGGTGGCACGAGGTCTCGCTTGGAAAATGGGAGATGGCGGCGGATGACCAGATCGTTGTCCGGATTCGTCTCCACCGAGGCGAGGTTTGCCGCGGACTCTGAAAAGATGTCCAAAGGTGGCATGATCTGCATCCCGATGGCGCCGGCATCCTTCTCGTAGCCCAGATGACTGAAGTTGGCGCCGAGCACAACGCGCCCGTTGCGCTTGATCGCCTGGGCGAATTCCTCGTCGTGATTTTTCTTCTCGGGAGGACTCGGATCCGCAAAGAAAATATCATAAGTGACGGACCTCGCTCCATCGGCGGTGAGTCGATTCAGGAGTTTCGCGTGAAGCGAGCGTTCCCATGTTCGCGAAACCTCCTGCCCCAATCGTCCGGCTGACTGGTCGTCAATGTAGATGATGACAGCATCTTGAGGAACAGGTGACGGCTGGTAACGCTGCCGCAGCGAGAGTGGAACATCGTAGCTGAGATTCACCAACCCACGTCCCAGAGGATAGTTTACAAGGACGACACCCAGGCCTGATGCGATCACCGCACCAATGAGTGCAGGCCAGAGCTTTGACCATTTCAGGCGCATCCAACCATCCATTCTTGTGTAAGTTCCCGCCCATTTTGGACTGCACTGGCGGAGCGCAGCGACGACAGCGCGTTTGAAGACGAAGGGATCAGCATTGCAGTGCGAAAGCGGTACCGTGGACACGCTTTACCACCGCACTCCAAGAAACTTCGCGGTTCAAGACATGGGCATTTGAAGCGCGAACTCATGCAACGACTGAGAGCATGCCTTGGGGCCGAAGAATCCCACTTGAACGCATTCACTTCGCCTTTCGAGTGGAACGTTCCATCATCCAGAGAACGTCAGGGTTGTTTGGCGATGGAACACCCAATGAAAGGAGCTGGCCTTTCTTCAGAACCGGCTTGGTCCGTGCGTCCTTCCATTTCCAGATTTCGGAGTGGCCATCGGCAAAGGAGAAACCTGCGGCTCCGTTGTGGCAACTGGCCGAAAAATCAACGATCGCCCCTTGCCGTGGTTTGTCCGGGAAACCGTTCATGCCGACGACGAATTCGCCGTCGTTAATGCTGTCCTCGCGTTCACAGAGGAACACCCACGTGCCGCGCGGCCCGGGATCCGTGAGGTCATTCATGCTTTTGAAGTTTTTGAATCCGGCACCAAATCCCTCGACATCGGTGGAATTGAACCATGCATTCATGGCGATGCTGCGAACACGCGGCTTGGTCGCACCAGCGACTTTCACCGTGCTGTAGTCAGCGGGGCATTTCCAGATATCGGCGCTTTTGCCCCAGTAGGACCAGAGGAGGCTCTTGGTGATGTCCGGATTAATGTCCCAATTGCTGCGATTGCCACCGCTGAAATCAAGCGAGCCATGCACCCATTCGTTCAGGCCAAACGACTGGGGCACGCGGTCCTGCGATTCGTCGAGGTAAAGACGCCAGGCGAGCATCATCTGCCGGCCGCTGGCCATGCACTTGATCCCCTGCGCCTTGGTCTTGGACTTGGAAAGCGCAGGCAACAACCTACCCGCGAGGATGGCGATGATCGCGATGACCACGAGCAGTTCGATCAAGGTGAAGCCGCGCCGCAATCTGCGTTCGCTATTTGAAGCGGGAGGGGGGCGGTGTTTCATGGCTGGCAGTTGGTTAAATGCAGCACATTGAGTTGTCCATTCGTGGCTTGAGATTGAATGTGAATTCTCCGTCCAACATGTTCTTAGAAATTGAGTTTCAAACTAGCCGCCAGCGTCCGCTCACGCGGCAACTCCCTGTAAAGGTTGAGCGGGTTGAGCCGGTAATCTTGATCGGTGACATTGAGCAGTCCAAGCCGCACCTCAGCGATGCGGTTGCGAAAACGGTAGCCGGCGTAGAGGTTCACCTGCCAGAAATCGTCGCCCGGCAACGCGGTCGTGTAGCCGGAGTTGGATTGAGTGAGCCACAGAGCATCCGCTTCGCTGAAGAATCCGCACCGATGATGAAAGCGGGCTGTGAGGATGACTTCGTGCATGGTCCCGGTCAGATCACGAGAGGCTGCAAATCCACCTGTGGCGGTTGCCGTCGATGGAACACCCGTGAAGGCGTCTTGAAGTTCGGCTTCGCTCAACCGGTAGCTCGCGCCGAATGAGAAATTCTGGCCAGCCAGTTGATTGACTATCACTCCAAAGGATCGTTCGCGGTATTCCAGCGTTTGTGATGCGGAGGAGGAAGTTGCCTTCAAGGCACCTGACATGCGATCGAAAGTCCCGGTGGTTCGTTCACCATCCGAGGTGAGAATTTCTCCCACTACACTCAAGTAGGTTCGCGTCGGGAGCTTGAGATCAATGGCCGCCCCGCCCGTCTCGAACTCGGTACCTGGCACAAGGCCTGCCACAGACTCCGGTATCAAGCTGCGAAACGTCTGGTTGAAACCGGCCAGTTGGGTTGGCTCCAGACGTACGCTCTGATCAAAGAAAATGCCACCAAGTGACCGGGTGTAGGCGCCTCGAACCGTGACTTCCCGGGTGGGCGACCATTCGATGGCGGCTTTGGGAGAAATCTTGTCCTCGCTTAACTTATCGTCCCTGGACAACGGCGGAATCTCGCTGTTGCCAGGATATTGCAGGTGATCAAACGTCAGCCCCGCCGTGAGCCGCAACGAGTCGAGTATCTGCCAGTGGTCATAGACATAAACAGAGAAACGGCGGAGAAGGTATTCGAAATTGTTCGTCGTGGGCGCGAACACATCTGGACCTGGGAATCCGCGAATCCTCAGAGAAGCCTGGTTGTCGAAAGAGCCCAACTGGGCGCGTCCGCCGGCTATCAGCGTGTGATTGCCCTTTTGCAGGATGTGCTGGAGTTCACTGGTGAACGCCTCGAGCTGGCTGCCGAAGTTGAGCGAGAATCCGCGTGGCACGACGCTCGTCACAATTCCGTTCGTGTTTCGATTAAACGTCAACGTGGAGCCGGTGGGATCCGCGAGTGAGAAATCATCATGCAGTCGCCCCACCAGCAGGATCGTGTGGCTTTCCGGAGACCATTCGTGATGCCAGCCGGCGAGGACATTCGGCTCCTGTTGTTCCCTGAGCCGTAGCGTCGGGCTCGCGGTGGCCGGGTCGTAATACTGGGCAAGATCTCCTGCTTCCGCGTCGTAATAAATCGTTTGGATGAGGAGCGAGTCCTGGGGTGTGAGCTGTTGTTTGAACTTTCCGTAGAGTGTGAGTTGCTCCCTGTCGTTGTTCAAACGCTGGCCCGGTGAGGTGTGGTACTCAGCGTCGATGGCGTAGCTGGTGTTACCGAAAGTTCCGAACTGCGAGCTGTAATGGTTCCACTCGCCACGGCTCAGGTACTCGGTGCTGGCACTGACGCCAAGGCGGTCGCGTTCGAGCAGGCGCGAGTATTCCTGCTGGGAAACATTTTGCGAGAGTGGACCGGCCCCGACGGGCGCGAGGAGGTTCGCCAGGAGAAGCTCGTTCAGCCACGGAGCTTCGTACCGGAGATTGACTTGATTTGGATCGCGCAAGGCATCGTAGGTTTCCGCGAGGAAAAGGTGCGCGGAGTAATTCGCGTAATTGGCATCGACGGCCCTGGCAGCTTCGCGACGCGCGAGGTCGTTCATGCCCGCATCCCGGTAAAGAGATGCGAGATTCGCGCCCCGCACGGCGCGGTCCTGGTCGAGCAACAGCCGCGAGCGGAAGAGGCGGCGATTGTCATTCAACTCCTGGGACTTTTCGAGATCGCTCACACCACGATTGATCTCGTTTTGTTGCTGCGCAATCAGCGCAGAGTAAAGCCAGGAGGT
Source organism: Verrucomicrobiales bacterium (assembly GCA_005777315.1). Classification (GTDB taxonomy): domain Bacteria; phylum Verrucomicrobiota; class Verrucomicrobiia; order Limisphaerales; family F1-12-MAGs170; genus F1-120-MAGs170. Next base: position 8,637 of record SXMN01000128.1, on the reverse strand, counting down.
TGGGTCGTTGGGGTCGAACTTCTTGGCCAGCTCAAGTTCGTGAGCGGCCCGACGCGGGTCGCCGGCGTTGCCGAATGCCTTGCCAAGGTAACTGCGGAGCAAAGCGCGCTGGGGTTCGAGCGTGGCGGCAACCTGCAAATCAAGGCGGCCTTCGTTGGAGCGACCCTGTCGGATCTTCGTCAAGCCACGACCGAGCCATGAATTGCCCAGCGCTCCGTCAACAGCAATGGCCGCATCGAATGTTTCTTGCGAGGCGGCGATCTTGTTCTGAGCCGCGAGGACGAATCCTTTCAACGCGATGCCCTGGGCATTGCGCGGCGAGAGTTGGAGCGCTTTGTCGAGGGCGGCGGCGGTGGCGTCTGCCCGACCGTGGCCAAACTCCAGTTCCGCAACCCGCTCCCAAGCGTAGCCGAAATCGGCAGACCTGACAGTGGCAGCGCGAGCGGCTGTGAGCGCTTCGGTCAATTTGAAACGTGATTGGTGGTAGTAGGACGCTGCAAGAAGTTCGGTGGCCAGGGCGCCAGATAGCGCGGAGCTTTGCGATTGTTCCTGGCCTTTCACCGCAGCAATCATCAGGCGCAACGCTGCTCCGAGGCGCTGGTTCTGGTCGCCACCCGGGTTGATCTGACTGAGTTGTTCCTCAGCCTGCGTGACCTGTCCGGCGGCGAGAACGAGTTGGGCCAGGTAAATACGTTCCTGCGTTGATGCCGGAGTGCGACCCTCCGGATAACTTGCTAGCGCAGAGGGCAGGCTTCCAACTCGGTAGGCGGTGAGCGATGTGGCGAGCGCTTGTTGCTCGGCGGCGGAGAGCCCCAGTTCGGATGGATCGAGAATCGCAGGATAATAAAGGGACCACTGGATGATGCTGTTGGCGTCAATCACAGATGTCTTGCGCGGTGGCTGGCCGGCCTGCACCAGACCCTGTTCGCCGCTGTTGAGCTGAAGCTGCCCCTGTTCGGCGTTGAGTTGAACAACGCCGTCAATAAGAGTGACGATCGTGCGTCCATCGGGCGTGACTTCGAGCGCGAATTCGGTTCCAAGGATGGCTCCGGAAGTTTGGGGCGTGCGGAACTCGCTCTCGCTGGGTCTGTCCCGACCGAAGAAATAGCCAGCGCCGGCCTTCAGATCGAGCCCTGGTTTGCCGCCTGTGCCTTTGGGTGCCTGGATCAAGAGTGTCGTGAGCTGGTTCATTCTCATTACAGTGAGGTCGGATAAACGCAACGTGGCGCGGCTGCGGAATGCCGTACGCACCTGGTCGCCCGCCTTGAGCACCTTGTTGGTTTCCGCGGCAGTCCAATCCGTGGCACCAAAACGAAGCAGCTCTACTTTGCCTTCAATTGTGAGAAGGACGCTGTTGGTATCAGCGCCGGACGCAGAGTCAGCGGCTGTGGCTTCTTGAGCGATAAAGCAAGCGATGACGAACAGCAGTACAATGCCACCAATGAACTCGGAGATGTTTTTTTGGGTATGCAGAACTCGCATGGTGCCCGACCGTATAACAGAAGCCTGAGTCCATGACAATTTGACAATGTTCGAGCCTGAAAACTTGGTCCACCGCGGGTGAAGACCGATCTTCGAGCTGAAGACGATGGTTTCCACGATTTGGAAATATTTTCCCCGGCATCGGAAGCAAGGCTGTCATCAATTACGAAACAAACACCTCACACTTTGATTCCAAAACTAAAAGCTCCGCCGCGTGGAAGATCACCTTAACCGGCAAACCCTCACCTCTTGTGAACAGAAGACGGAATGGGCAATTCGCGATGGCAATTCATTTCTCCCCAGCCTCAGATTTCCTGTCTCGTGAAGCTGAACTTCACTGGGAGTTGGAATTGAAGAGGGCCGGTGTTATCCCCGCGAATTCAAAACGACCACGAATTCATTCCCCAATTCGCGGTCGCTTTGAATTCACGGGGTCACCTCAGTTCATGGGGTCAGGATTTCTGAGCCTGGTGAATGAGTTAGAAGATGGAAGTGTAAGCTCCTCCGACACTTTCGGAAGTCGCTCAATGCCTTCGCGATGATAACCATTTCACCAATAGGAACATTACGCGTTCTAGTTCAATGAGATGCGAATCGGCTACTGAACATCGAGAACCGATGGCACAACATGAGCTTAGACAGGTTAAGGTCGTGCTGAATTTGGAACTCAGGGCGCCGATTTAAGGATAATAAACAAACTGCGAAGCGAACTATTCAAATTGTCTATGAGAATTTTACCAACAATTGTAACAACAGCGATGATCGCCGGACTGGCTTCTAACGCCAGCGCCGTCAACTTCGACCTTCACGCTGTAGATGCATCCAAGATCGTTGGTAATACTACATCCTCTTTCTATGAGGTTTCGGGAGCCGGTGCTGAAAGTGGAACATCTGCAGGGGATTTTTCCTCAACTCTAGGGGGTAATGAAAACACTGGATTCTGGGTGAAGATCTCATTCGGTAGCAACCCGCAGCCTGACCTGACTTCCGCGTTCCTGAAGGCGTCAAACAAATACCTGTTGTGGGACTCAGTCGATCTAACTGCGTTTAATGCAGGTACATTTGACTCAATTACCCTTTGGAATGACGGAGGATCGGCTGGTATCAGGAACCAAAACAACAAATACCAAGGGACTTCCCACGCTGGCATTCTAGGTGAGCCCGGCACAACCGAAGTGCCGGATGGTGGCTCGACACTCATCCTCGTGGGAGCAGCCTTCGCGGTAATGAGTGCGGTCAAACGCAAGCTAGAAAACTAGTCTCCACAGCACATAGTCTTAAAAATGCAGGCCACCAGCGATGGTGGCCTGTTGCATGTACAGTTCTCACCGTCACCCTCCATCCGCTGATTTCGGTTGCAAGGACGTGCGCTATTCATTTCGCCCTTCTGCGCCATCCAACAGCGGCACTGTTGGTGATCTTGAACAATCTACCCAGCGAATGGCTGCCGGGCGGAGTGCGAGGTTTGCGAGTTGGCAGTCTCACCTCGCGCAGGGTGTGTGAGCGACCACCTGATAATCAGTTGGAATCTCCTTTTCCCGGAAAGATACAGTGAATCAGTCGGATCGAGCCAAGTCCTTTTGAACGAATCCTTCGGCAAGAGTAGCGGAACTCCCTCGAGAGACATATTCAGATTACGAGCACTTCTTGAGTATTTGCCTTGGGACAGGCAACTTTCGCAGCTACATGGTTATTGAGTTCTGAGTTATGGCACAGTTTTCATACAAAGCACGGCGCCGGACTGGCGAGGTGGTGCAGGGTGTCCTGGATGTTCAGGATCGCTCGGCGGCGCTCCTGCAGATTGAGAAACTGGGTCTCCTCCCAGTGACGATCGAGGCATCAAAGGGCTCTGCGGCGAACGTGAAGCGCAATGAGTCGCCGGATAACCAGCCGGCGAGTTCGGGATTGTTGCCACAGGCTCTGCGTGATTATTTCACAAAACAACGCAAGCCAAAGTTGCGCGAAATTGCCACCTACACCCAGCAACTTTCAAACCTCCTTGTGTCGGGCATGCCACTGACGGTGGCGCTGAACAGCATGACACATCTCGAATCAAAGGGCATTCCGTCCGACGTGAGCAAGCAGCTCAAGCAGGATGTGATGGAAGGCAGAAGCCTCTCGGATTCGATGTCGAAACAGCCTGTGATTTTTTCAGAGCTCTACATCAACATGGTGCGGGCGGGCGAACAGAGCGGCGCGCTTGTGGAGGTGCTCAACCGGATGCACCAGCACTTCGACCGTTTTGCAGAAGTGCAGTCCAAGTTTGTTTCCGCTTTGATTTACCCGGCGATTGTCGGCTGCGTCGGCGTGGCGATCATCATCTTTTTCATGACCTTCATGCTGCCGCGCTTCCTCTCGATCTTCAAAGGCATGAACGTCGAACTGCCTCCCGCCACGCAACTGCTCGTGACGATCAGCGATATTTTCAGCAACCCTCTTTACCTCATGATCATCGGCATGGTGATCGTCGCCGTGACGATTCTGTTCCTGCGCTTTCGCGCGACGCAGGCCGGACGGCGGCGGATTGATGGCTGGAAAATGAGCGCGCCGGTGATCGGAAAAGTTTTCAAGCTGAACCTTTTCGGGCAGTTCGCGAGGACTCTCTCTACGCTGCTCGAGAATGGAGTGCCGGTGCTGACGGCGCTGAAGATCACCGAGCAGGTGATTCCAAACGTGATCCTCAAGGAGGCGATCGCCAGGACGCGGGAAGCTGTAACGGACGGCAAGACAATCGCGCAGCCGCTGGCGGGCAGCAGGATTTTCCCACAACTCATGATTGATCTGCTGAAGATCGGCGAAGAAACCGGCGATGTTCCAGGAGCATTGCGGAACGTCGCAAACACCTACGAAAACGAACTGACCATCGCATTGAAGGTGGTGACGAATCTGATCGAGCCGGCGATGATCATCATGATGGCGATGGGCGTGGGTTTCCTGCTCTTCAGTGTGCTCTCGGCCATGTTCGCGATAACCGCCAACATCGCGCGTTGATGACGATGAACATCCGAGACTTCCATGCCGTGTTGACCCGAAGTCACGGTTTCAATCGATCCGAGCTTTATCGAAGCGGCCCATCGGAGGCGCAGTTCTGGAGCGGGTTGAATCCCCCAACCATGGGTACGAATCAAGCCTGTGGACCTGGCAGAGCCGGCTATTCCACCGCGAGCCGCGGTTTCACCCTCATAGAATTGATGGTGGTGGTGGGCATCCTTTCGATTGTGCTGGCAATGGGAATCCCATCGATCGCGCGCGCAATGAAGAAAGAAGGGCTGCGCAAAGCGGAATCGGATTTGATGGAGGCGTGCAGCCATGCCCGAGCCCAGGCGATTCTCAGCGGGCTCCCAATGGAACTCGCGATTCGGGCTGAAGGGGGACAAATCTCGGTTGAACCTTTGAAAAACATGGATGGCCAGAACACATCGACGACAGGTGATTTCCAGGAGGTCACACCGCCACGACCACCGCCCAGGTCGTTTGGTGCCACTTTGGACGACGACATCGCAATTCGTGTGCTGGCGGTGAATTTCAAGGATCAGATGGAATTTCCGGAAGTGCGGGTGCGATTCTTCCCCAACGGCACGAGTGATGAGTTCACAATCATGTTCTTCTCCTCCCAAGGAGAGCGAAAGGTAAGCCTCGATGTGGTGACGGGCCTGGCAAACTCACAGGTAATCCGATGAAATGCCAGACTCACAACTCCGGCGGGAACGTTGACCACGACGAAGCGTTTAGTCTGGTGGAAGTGATGATCGCGATGGCGCTCTTCTTCATGGCAACTTTCGCGATTCTGAGTCTGACTTCACAAAGCCTGAGTGCCGCAGCGCGACTTCAACGGCAACACGTGGATATCGGAGGGCTGGCGGCCGAGCTGTGTCTCACGAACAGACTCGAGGAAGGTTCCGACTCGGGCGATTTTGGCGATATTTACCCTGGAGTAACATGGACAAGAGACATACGGGAAGTGTCCTCGAATGGTTTGTATCGGGTCGATTTCTTCGTCACCGCTCCGCCCCCTAATCGCCGCTCGCGTGGGCCATCGACCGTCGAGACGTTAAGCATCCTGGTCTATCGACCGACATCGGCTGGATCACGCATCGGAGGAATGCGGCGATGAAAATGTCTCAGAGCGCGGGCAGCAGGCAGTGTCGTGATCATAATCTTAATCATAATCTCCCGGCAAAAGAGATTAAGAACGAGAGCGGGATCAAGATTGCGGCATCATCGGAGAAGAACTTCTGTCCTGGCAAAATTACCCTGAACAAATCCCACCGAGAAAGCCCCCTGTGCAGCGGAGTGCGGGACGGAGGTTTCACCATGCTGGAGGTGATGGTTTCCATCACGATTTTCAGCATGGTGCTGATCGCGATCTATTCAAGCTGGTCAGCGATCCTGCGCGGCACACAGTTGGGCCACGCCGCCGCCGCAGAAGCGCAACGCGGGAGGATCACCGTCAACGCTCTCGAACAATCTCTCGGCTCGACCGAATTGTTTCTCGCCAATCTGCGGCATTACGCCTTCATGGCGGACACTTCCGGAGAGTTTGCGTCGCTGAGTTTTGTTTCCCATTTACCGCCGTCATTTCCTGGGAGCGGACTTTTTGGCGATCAATCCGTGCGACGGGTCACGTTCAGCGTCGAACCGGACAAGAGTGGCCGGAACCAGCTTGTGCTCTTCCAAAGGCCGGTGCTCGAGCCGCCGGAAACCGCGACCGAACCTTACTACATCGTGCTCGCGCCAAGCATCCGGGAATTCAAAGCCTACTTCTGGGAAACCAACACTCACGAATGGGTGGAAGAATGGCTCTGGACCAACCGGCTTCCACGCATGGTCCGAGTGGAACTGGCATTGGGTGATCCCAAGCGCGGACGGATCGACGCGGACGAGTTGATCAGCAAAACGGTGTACATCGCCTCGACCGCGATCCCGCGAGAAGCGCAGGTCCCTGCGAATCGCGGCGGGAACCGACCGGGCACACCACCTCCAGGCACTCCCCCCGTGAACAATCCAGGCGCAAATCCACCCCGGAGACCCTGATCAACTATTCACAAGCGTGAAGATCCATCTTTCACCAAACCGCCGCGGCATTGCGATGATCATCGTGATGATCGTCATCGTGGTGCTGGGCGTGATGGCAGGTGGTCTGGCGTATTCGATGAAAGTCGAGACTCGCCTCGCGCAGAACGGTTCATTTGATTCGGAACTCGAATGGATGGGACGCTCGGGAGTCGAGCTCGCGCGCTATGTCATCTCACAGGGCGCGGCCCTTCCGCAGGAACCCTGGGATTCACTCAACCAAAAATGGGCTGGCGGACCGAAAGGCACGAACGAAGCGTTGATGGCTATTTCGCTCGTTAACCAGGAACTTGGGCGAGGTATGTTCTCCGTCAAGATCACGGACACGGAACGGAAATTTAATGTGAACGTCATCAACGAAAGCATTCTTCAGCAGGGATTGATAGCGGTTGGATTGGAGCCCTCGGAATCCATGCCGGTCGTCAACGCCTTCATGGACTGGCGCGATCCGGATGACAACCCGCGCATGACCGGCGCTGAGAGCGCGGATTACGCCGCCACGCCGAACCCTGGCTTCGCCCCCTACATTGCCAAGAACGGACCGATGGACGACATCTCTGAACTGCGGCTCATCCGCGGCATCACTGAGGAAATGTACTGGGGACCGATGGGACTGCAACGGGCAAACCAGGCATTTGTGAGTCCCTCCTTTGATTCGCCGGGGTCTATGACGGAATCATCGGGAGCAGCCGGTCTGGTTGATTTCTTCACGCCGATTTCATTCGGCACGATCAACATCAACACAGCTTCCGCAGCGGTCCTTCAATTGATTCCAGGTGTGGATTCAGCGCTGGCGCAGGGAATCATCATGACACGCGCGGGGTTGGACGGCACGGATGGAACCGAGGATGACATTCCCTTCCGGTCGCCGGGCGAATTGATCAACGTGCCGGGAATGCATCCGCAATTCATCTCGGGCGTACAGGGATTTCTTGGTGTGAGAAGCTACACGTTTGAAGTGACAGTTGAAGCCCGGATCGGCGGTCTCAAGCGACAATTCGTGGCGCTCCTGCGGCGCAATGCCGCCGCACCACGTGATGTGCAGATACAATACTTCCACTGGAAATAGGAGACCCGTCGGGAGTGAGCAACCTGAACAAACGAAAGCCGCGATGCCGGATCATCTTCATCACCGGCACGGACACCGGGGCCGGCAAGACGGTTCTGACCAGCCTGCTGCTGGCTCATCTTCGCCATCATCGTGTGAATGCGCTCGCGATGAAACCATTCAGCACGGGAGACCGCGATGATGCGAAGTTGCTCCAGGAAATTGCCGGGCGGGAAATGACCCTCGCTGAAGTGAACCCGTTCCACTTCCGCAGGCCGCTCGCTCCACTCATTTCGGCGCGGCTGGAACGAAAGCGTGTCCAGATCGCGGACGTGCTGGCCAGGATTCAGCAAGTCAGCAAGCGATGCGATGTCTTGTTGATCGAGGGTGCGGGCGGGCTGCTGGCTCCACTGGGAGTTGGGTTTAACCTGCCGGGATTGATTCACCGTCTGCGAGGCGAAGTCGTAATCGCGGCTCGGAACAAACTGGGCGTGATCAATCACACGCTTCTTACAACCGGAGCACTGCGACAGCTCAGAACGGCCGGACCTCGAGTGGCATTGATGGGATGCAAGGAAGCAGATGACTCGTCAGAGACGAACGAAATCCTCCTGCGAGAATGCGAGCCGTCGGCCAGGTTCGTTTCCATTCCCTGGCTGGCCGGAGATTTGACATCGGCCACGGTCGTTCAAGCTTGTGCAAAGCAGCTCGGGAAACAACTAGCGAAGCTGCTGGCATAGCAGCCTCCAACAGGAATCCGCCGCCGGGGAGAGAGGAGCGGCAAGGCAGGTTTGCCGAACTTTTGGCTATTTCTTCGCGTAGAGCTTTGCCACGTCGTCGGCGTAGCCGTTGTACGGAAGTGTCTTCACACGATCACCGCTGTCGATCAGGCGCTCGGTGGCTTGTGACCAGCGAGGATGGGGCACGCCGGGATCGACGTTCGACTCGAAGGGATACTCGGCTGGTTGCAGCACTTCCCAAAATATCTTCGGTTGCTTGTCGATGAATTCCATCTTCACGAGCGATTTGATGCT
>SXMN01000127.1 GCA_005777315.1 Verrucomicrobiales bacterium | reverse complement strand
GCCAAGCAATCCTCGGTCTTGGGTGGTTGGTTAGACCTTTCCATTCATTGTTTTCACGTTGAATTCCGAGCGGACCATCCGCCCAGACTCAGGGGACTTTCACCCCCGGACTCACACAGCTTCACGAAGCGCACCCTAATCGTAATCTTGTTCATGCACTTAATCTTTTTCTCTGAGAGATTATGATTAAAGTGATGAGCATGGTCAGGACACTGCCCAAGTCTTCAACGAATCAATGGCCGTAGAAAGAACGCTGGCATTGCCATTTATGATCCAATAACTTCCAGCCTCTTTTTTGAGCATGCCATTGCCGTCGTTGATTGAAATCGTCCCCCTCGCCGCTCCGGTACGCGCCGAGATTACGGTGCCTGGCTCCAAGAGCGTCACGAACCGGGCGCTGATCCTTGCCGCCCTGTCTGACGGATTGACGACCTTGAACGGCGCGCTCTGGAGCGAGGATACCCAAGTCATGGTCGAATGCCTGGAGAAGCTTGGCTTTGAAGTGCGCGTCGATCCGGACGCCAACGAATCTTGCAATCGAACGATCACTGTTCGTGGATTGGGCGGGAAGATTCCGCGCGGTGGGACGGTGGAAAAACCGTTGGAACTCTTCGTTGGCAACGCAGGCACTGCTGCGCGGTTTCTCGCCGCGATGGTCTGTCTCGGTCCGGGCGTGTATCGTCTGCACGGGGTGCCTCGGATGCATGAACGCCCGCAAGCCGCGCTCTTTGCGGCGTTGCGCGAGCTTGGCTATCGGGTTGATTCGGCGAATGACAAGCTGCCGGCGGCGATTCACGGTAGGGATGCGTTCCACCGCGTCCCAAACTCCAAGCAGCCAGAGAATGGGGGCGCGGTGGAACGCGTCCCTGCCAGACGCTGCACCGTGAGTGTCGAGGAGAGTTCACAATTTGCATCGGCCCTGCTCCTCAGTGCGGAAGTCGGAGGCTGGAAGATCGAAGTCGGTGGCGCGAACGACGATGAGTTGCCGTATGTGGAAATGACGCGGCAGTTGATCAGCGTCTTTCCTAAAAGCGGTGGCATTTTTGAAGTGGAGCCTGATGCTTCGAGCGGGAGTTACGTCTGGGCAGCGCATTGGTTACTCAATCGCTCCAGCCACACATCCGATTCCCAAATACGCGTCAATCTTTGGCCCCAGTCGGGATGGCAAATCGACGAGCAGTTCCAGAAATCCATTTTCGGCTTGCTGAAGCTGACGTATTCAATTTCGCGCAAAGAGGATTTAGGTGACAGCGTGTTAACCGCCGTTGTGTTAGCACCGCTGGGATGCCCGCAAGCGGCACCGGATGCAGAACTTCCTGGATATAAATCAACGCGTTTCACCGACCTTGGACGTCTGCGCGTCCAGGAATGTGAGCGTGTCGTCGCTCTTCGCACCGAGTTGACCAAATGCGGCGCGATGGTGTTCGAGACCGGTGACACACTGGAGGTCTTCCCGTCCGAACTCCACGGCGCCGAGATCGAAACCTACAACGACCACCGCATGGCGATGTGTTTTGCGATTCTGGGATTGAAAGTGGAGGGCATCAAAATCAAGAATCCAGCCTGTGTGAAAAAAACATTCCCAAACTTTTTTCAGAAACTCGCGGCGGCGCCTCCGAAGGGCCTGGGCGCTACCATCCTCGACGGACACACCGGTCAGCCTCTCTCGCAGGCCGATCTCTTCGCCGATTGAACCTCAAATGAAACACATCGTCATCGCCATCGACGGCCCAAGCGCCAGCGGCAAAAGCACGAACGCCAGGATGGTCGCGGCATTGCTCAACTACGTTTACGTGGACACCGGGGCGATGTTCCGGACGCTGGCATGGCATTGTCTGCAAAATCGTGTCGATGTGCATGACGCGAAAGCCGTGGCGGGTTTGCTTCGCAAATGGAAAGCGCGCCTCGATTGCGTGGAAGGCAAAGTGCGGTTGCTCGTGGACGGTTACTACCCGGAGAAGGAAATACGGACAGCGGAGACCAGCGCCGCCGTCGCCCACGTTGCCGCGATCCCGAAAGTGCGTGATTGGATGAAAAAGACTCAACGCGAGTGCATCCAATTCGGCAACCTCGTCATGGAAGGCCGCGACATCGGCACTCATATTTTTCCAGAGACGGACTTCAAATTCTGGCTCGATGCCCCCCTGCACGAACGGGCGGGCCGCCGCCAGGCCGAGGGCGTTCACGAGAATCTGGCGGCGAGAGACGAGAGGGACAGCCAGCGGGCCGCCGCCCCTCTCATGCCCGCGCTGGGTGCGCACAAGATAAACAATTCCGGGATGACACCGGAACAGAGCGCCAACCTGATCATTACTGAAGTCCACCGCCGTCTCGAACATCGCAAGACTGCCCGGCACAAATGAGCCTCATTGGAAGCCTGGCAGCTTTGGGCACATGAACCTGAGTTATCGCATCAGTTGGCTGATCTTCCGGCTCATCTACTCCACCTATTTCCGCTGGCGGGTGCTCAACCCGGAACGTGTCCCGATGATTGGAGGCGTTATCCTGGCTGCGAATCACGCGAGCTTCCTTGATCCGCCGCTCATTGGTTGCGCCGTTCCTCGTGCCATCAACTTTTTTGGGCGCGAATCCCTCTTCCGGATACCAGTCGTGGGAGCAATTATTCGCTCATGGAAAGCGGTTCCGGTCGATCGCGATGGCGGCGGCGCCCGCGGATTGAGAATCATTCTGGATCGCCTTCTCGATGGCGGTGCGATCATTCTTTTCCCCGAAGGCACGCGCACTCACGATGGAAAACTCCAACCAGCCCGATCCGGCATTGGCCTCACGGTGATCAAGTCTTCAGCCCCGGTCGTGCCGACGCGCGTCTTCGGCACCTACGAGGCATGGAGCCGCCACATGAAGTTTCCCCGGCCCTATCGCGTAACGGTGAAATACGGTGAGCCGATGGCCTTCGCTGACCTTCGTGCAGAAGCCAGGACATGCTCGAAGGAACGGCTTAAGCAAATCTACCAGCAGGTTGCCGACGAAATTATGCTGGCGATTGCGAAGATGGAGCCTCATCCCGACCGATAAGACTCAGATATGAAACGCTGGGCTGCCCTGACCGTCTTGCTCTACGCCATCATCCTGGCGCTGGTGTCATTCCCGCTGCTCTGGATTGGCGGCCTCGAATTCTCCCGCGCGAATGGCTGGCATCAATCCTTCGATCTCACCGAGATTGCGGAGTTTTATGGTCACTGGATTCTGTGGCTCTGGCTGGGTGTGATGCTCGCCGGCCAGGCGTTGTTATTGCTCCTCCCGCTGGATGCCACCCGGGAACGTCCCGTCGGACGACGCCGGGTCTGGCCGGCGGTGCTCACTGGAGGGTTCTTCCTGGGAAACCTCGCGCTGGCCGGGCTGTTGAGCGTGCTGTGCGCCGTCTTCAAGGATGAGGGGTTGGTTTCCCTCGTCTGGCCGGCGGAAAAGGCGGAGGACTTGGTAAATCATCTGCCGTTGCTTAAGTCTTCGTTCTCAGCAATCGGCGTCACGCTCGGAGAGAACCTTTTCATCGCCCTGACCATCATCGGAATTATTGGCGTATGCTGGTTGGTCTGGGGGTTGGTGTTTCACCGATATGTCAGGGAGGATGACCCGGACGTGTTGTTGAAGCGGAGCGTCCAATGGTTGATGCGGGGCAGCGCGCTGGAATTGCTGATCGCCGTTCCGTGCCATGTCATCGTGCGGCAACGGGACGTTTGCTGCGCGCCCATCGCGACATTTTGGGGCATCGCCCTGGGAGTCTCCGTGATGCTGCTGTCCTTTGGGCCGGGCGTTTACTTCCTCTTCGCCGACCGGATGCGCCGGCTCAAGCCGCGACCGCCGGATCAGCCGCCAGCGACTTGATGGTGGTCTTTGCGGCTGGGATTTATGTCGCCAGACCACACGGGGCAGTTTAGGACTCGACCGCCAAGAAACACACTTCCGTTATGAAAACCCGAAACCTCTTGGGCTGCGTCTTCGCCCTTTCCTTTGCCGCTGGTGTGCCCCTGTTCGAAATCAGCACAGCAGCCCAGTCACCGAAAGTCTCCATCCAAACCGCTGCCGACCGGCGGGTGCGGATCAGTTGGCCTGCGGCGGCGGGAAATTTCGCCCTTGAGGCCGCCAGCCCGCTGGCGAATCCACCTGTCTGGAAAACGGTCACGAACGGCCCGACACAAGAGGGCCTGGACTTTGTTCAGACGTTCGATGCGTCGCAGGGCGACCATTACTTCCGGTTGCGCGGCGCGGCGCTACCGGCGCTGACGACGATTTCCGAAACCTCGCCGGCCAGCGGCGAAACCGGCGTGGCTGTGACGCGGGAAACGATTGTGCGCTTTTCGCCCCCGCTTGATTCGAAAGCGCAGATCACGCCGGCCCAGTTCTACGCCGAATTTGGCGGATGGAAGGTTCTGAGCCGGGTTGAGTTGTCGAGTGACCGGCTGGCAGCCACCCTTTTCTACCTGGAGAATTTGCCTTCGAGCGCGCGGGTGCGCGTCACCTTGAACGGCAATGCTCTGGCTGACGCACAAGGCCGCTTCCTTGACGCAGATCAGGATGGTCAGCCGGGCGGCAGCGCAATCATCGACTTCGAGACCTTCAGCACGACGTCAGTGGCGGGCACCACGATCATGGGCCGAGTGTTCGCTTCCGAACTCGTCGCCGGACCGGATACGGGCGCAAGCGCGATCAACAAGCCACTGGAAGGTGTCATCATCACCGTGGATGGCATGGAGCAAACGTTGCGAACCACGACCGACGCGCAGGGCAATTTCAAACTGACAAATTCCCCGGCTGGACGGTTCTTCGTTCATATTGATGGCCGTCCAGCCAAAGGCAGCAGCTATCCCAACGGAGCGTATTATCCCTTTGTCGGCAAGGCATGGGAAGCAGCGGCGGGACGTCAGGACAACCTGGCCGGAGGCACGGGAGAGATTTTTCTGCCGCTGATCAAGGTGGGAACTCTCCAGACCGTAAGCGCCACCCAAGACACTCCGATCACATTCCCGGCTGACGTGCTTCAGGCAAATCCCGCGCTCCAAGGAGTCTCGATCACCGTTCCTGCGAACTCCTTGTTCAGCGATAGCGGCACTCGCGGCGGCAAGGTGGGAATCGCTCCAGTTCCACCGGATCGGCTGCCTGAGCCGCTGCCAGCAGGGCTGAAATTTCCACTCGTCCTCACCGTGCAAAGTGACGGGCCTAGTAATTTCGGTGCGCCCGTGCCGGCTCGATTTCCGAACCTGCCCGATCCGGTCACCGGCGTACTGTTGGCCCCCGGTGCCAAGAGCGCCCTTTGGAGTTTTAACCACGACACCGGCCGTTGGGAGATTCAAGGATCAATGACTGTAAGCGCCGACGGAAAATTTGTGGAATCCGATCCCGGCGTGGGCATCCGTCAGCCGGGGTGGCACGGGACACAGCCGGGAACGCCTGGTGGGAATCCCGCCGGACCGCCCACTCAACCGGAATGGTGTTACGATCCAGGTAATGCTCCCGCACCGGCAGTCGCGAGGGTTGCAAGGCAGAATATCCTGCCTTCATCAAGTGTCGCATTAAGCAGCTCCGGGTTGGGCTGTGGTTTGGAGCAATTCCAATGTGCTCTTGACTGTTTTCGCCTGGTGGTGAGTTGCTTTGCAAATCACGCCGTTTGCGCGGCGGCGTGTGGCAGGCTGATTGGTTCAATTCCAGTTCTGGGCAGTCTGCTTGACGAGTTGTTTTGTGATGATTTGTGCGGTGATGCGGAAGTCTGTGGAAACGCCCTCACCGAATGCAAGAAGGCGTGCAGTCGCGGCTACGATGCCTGCATCACCTGCGAATCAAAGGGTGATCAACTTCCCCTGCCTGCCGGCAGGACTGCCGCGGCAACAGGAGGGGCCGCCGACATGAAACTGGGTTTGCAGTTGATGGATGATTTTTCAAAACGTCTGATGCGAAAACTCGAGTTGTTGAGGGAGGCGCGCGCGATCAGGGGAGCCGCCAAGCGGCCTGAGGATCTCTCACCGGCACAGGTGTCACAACTCACGGTTCTGGCGAACGAACAGACGTCTCTTTTTGGACAGCGGAGCAGGACGGACTTTGCGTTGGATCAGATCAGGCAAGTTGAGGCGCTGGCAACGGCTCTTGGCAGGCAATTCCCGATTTTTGAAGGAGAGTCCGGCTTCTATCGACTCGAAAACAAGACGTCACTCTTCGTTCAGCGTGGAACGACGGACAAGGGAGGAATCGTCACCGGCTTAATCCTCTCGCCGGAGACGCAATATGAGTTCCAAGTTTAGCTTCTTCAGGCATGAAGCGGTAGTTTTTCATTGAGCGGGATAAAGATCCAATCCACCCAAATGGAAGAAGATGTCCGACTTGAAACGCTCTTTGTTCCGATAGCCAAAGGCTTTTTTGATCAGACCTTGGATTTTATTG
>SXMN01000126.1 GCA_005777315.1 Verrucomicrobiales bacterium | reverse complement strand
GTCATCGTGCCCGACGGCGTCCTCTTCGGCTCGTCCAACGCGCACAAGACCCTGCGCCAGCTCCTCGTCGAGGAACAGAAACTCGACGGCGTCATCTCCCTGCCCGGCGGCGTGTTCAAGCCCTACGCCGGCGTCTCCACCGCCATCCTCCTCTTCACCAAGACCAATTCCGGCGGCACGGACCACGTCTGGTTCTACGACGTGGACGCCGACGGCATGTCGCTCGACGACAAACGCACCGAACTCCTCCCGCCGGAAAAGCTCGGCCCAGTGCCCCGGACCGCGCTCACCGCCGACGACCACGCGAAGAACAACCTGCCCGACATCCTCGCCCGCTGGACGCAGCGCGACCGTGCCGAGCGTCACAACCCGCGCACCGCACAAAGCTTCTGCGTGCCCAAGGCCGACCTCGCCGCGCAGGGCTACGACCTCTCGCTCAACCGCTACAAGGAAGTCGTCCACGCCGAAGTCGCGCACCGCCCGCCGGGCGAAATCCTCAAAGCCCTCGGCCAACTGGAAGCGGAGATTCAGCAGGGCATGAAGGAGCTGGAGGGGATGCTGAAGTGAAAGCGGCTGTGAAATGGCCGTCGTTGCCGCTAACTGAAGCCTTTTGGTTTCAGGAAGGGCCGGGCATGCGCAACTGGCAGTTCACCACGTCTGGAATCAAACTCCTCAACGTCGCGAACATTGAAAAGGGCGGGACGCTGAATCTGGAAAAGACCGACCGGCATCTCGATGAAACCGAGGTCGCGAAGAAATACTCCCACTTCCTCGTTGATGCAGGTGACCTCGTAATCGCGAGTTCGGGAATCTCGTTTGATGACGACGGCCTGCTTCGCACAAGGGGCGCGTTCGTTCGTGAAGAACACCGGCCGCTGTGTCTCAACACGAGCACGATTCGATTCAAAGCCATTGATGGCATGTCAGACCTCCGATTCTTGAAGCTCTGGCTGAATGGCCGGGAATTCAGGTCGCAGATTACGAAGTTTGTCACCGGCACGGCGCAGCAGAACTTCGGGCCGTCGCACCTCAAGGCGACGAAGATAACCCTGCCGCCGCTGGCGGAGCAGCGGCGGATCGCGGAGGTGCTGGACCGGGCGGAGGCGTTGCGGGCCAAGCGCCGCGCCGCCCTCGCCCAACTCGACTCCCTCACCCAATCCCTCTTCCTCGACCTCTTCGGCGACCCCGCCACCAACCCGAAAGGCTGGCCGTCCAAGCCAGTCGGCTCGCTCGCATCCAAGTTCTCCGACGGACCTTTCGGCTCGAACCTCAAGAGCGAGCACTACACGGGAACCGGCGTGCGTGTGATTCGACTTCAGAACATCGGCGTCGGCGAGTTCGTGGACGACGATGCGGCTTACATCTCGGAGCACCACTTCGCGAAATTGAGGAAGCACGAATGCCGACCGGGCGATGTGCTCATTGGCACAATGGGCGACCCAAACCTTCGTGCGTGCATCCAGCCGGAGTGGCTCACGATCGCGCTGAACAAGGCGGACTGTGTTCTACTTCGTCCCGATGGGAGCGTGGCGAACGCGATGTTTATTTGTGCGTTGCTGAATCAACCGGCCACCGAACGAATGGCCCAAGATTTGATTCACGGGCAAACGCGCGCCCGCATCAGCATGGGGCGGCTGCGCGGCTTGGAAGTTCCCATTCCCCCCATCCCATTGCAGCGCGAATTCGCCCGGCGAGTGACGGCGGTGGAGGCGCTGAAGACGGCGCAGCGCGCGTCGCTGGCGGAGCTGGACGCGCTCTTCGCCACCCTCCAGCACCGCGCCTTCCGCGGGGAGTTGTAGTTCATAAAAAATTCATCCATCATCGAACCATGTTTACGCGCATTCAGACCCGTTCGTTCCGCTGCCTCAAGTCGGTGGATCAGACGCTCGGCCCGTTTCGCGCGCTGGTCGGCCCGAACGCCAGCGGCAAGACGACGTTCCTCGATGTCATCGGGTTTCTGGGCGATTTGGTGCGCAACCGCGGCGGTGTGCTGGAAACGGTGCAGGCCCGGAGCAGCAGTTTTGAAAAGCTGCTGTGGATGGGCCAGGGCCATTCTTTCCAACTCGCGGTGGAGGCGGAAATCCCGGAAGCCGTGCGCAAAGTCATGGCCGAGGACAAACAACGGTTCACGCACGTTCGCTATGAAGTGGAGGTGGGATTTGATGCGGTCAGCAATGAGATTGGATTGGATTACGAGACCCTGTGGCTGAAAGAGCCGGTCGAGGACCACAAACCCACGCAGCGCGACTTGTTTCCCGCGCCACAACCGGAGAGTGCCAGCCTGATCAGCAGATCGCAGAAGGGGCAGAAGTCCGCTCTCAGCAAGAAGCCGGGGGGTAACGACAACTATTATCCGGAAGGTCGTGATTCCTACACACCGTCGTTCAAACTGGGCCGGGGAAAATCTGCGCTGGCCAATATTCCGGCGGACACCGAGAGCTTCCCGGTGAGCACGTGGTTTCGCAACCTGTTGGAAAAGGGCGTGCAGCCTTTCGTGCTGAACAGCCAGTTAATGCGCCAGCCGAGCCCGCCCGGATTGGGCCGGCGTTTCCAGACGGACGGCTCAAACCTCCCGTGGGTGGTGCATGAGTTGCGGCAGGATCAGAAACGTTTTCGGACGTGGCTTGAGCACGTCCGCACGGCACTGGAGGACATCAAGGATGTGGACTCCGTGGAGCGCCCCGAGGACAAGCACCGTTATCTGGTCATCGAATACATGAACGGGGCCAAAGTTCCATCGTGGCTGGCGTCGGATGGCACGCTGCGGTTGTTGACGCTGACGATTCCAGCTTATCTGCCCGATATCGAAGGGACGTTTCTGATCGAAGAACCGGAGAACGGCATTCATCCGCGCGCCATTGAAACGGTGCTGCAATCGTTGTCGTCCATTTACAAAAGTCAGGTGCTGCTCGCCACACACAGCCCGGTTGCGTTGAACATGCTGGAACCGCGTGAGGTGCTTTGCTTCGCCAAAGACGCGAATGGAGCGACCGACATCGTCTCCGGCGACCGCCATCCTGCGTTGCGGGAGTGGAAGAAAGGCGAGCCGGATTTGGGTGTGCTCTTCGCCTCAGGGATTCTGAGTTGAGAATTCGCCATGAAAGACCTCGTGCTTTTGGTGGCGGACAAGAATGCGCAATTCGCGCTCAAGGGCGCATTGGGCCGACCGGAGGCACTGGGGATTCGCCCGATAGAATTCGAGTTTCGCGTGCATCCGGGACGGGACGGTGGCGCACGAAAAAGCGGGCCGGAAGTGCTGGCGCTGGAGCGGCGGCGATTCCAACACGCCTTGCTGGTGCTGGATTTCGAGGGGTGCGGAACGGATTTGCCGGATGCGACTGCGTTGGAAGCGCAGTTGGACGCGGGGCTGTCCGCACACTGGAAGGGCGCGGCAAAATCAATCGCGATCGAGCCGGAACTGGATGTGTGGGTTTGGGGTGCGGACAATGCTGTGGAAGCAGCCATTGAATGGCCCACAGGCAAGAGCGTGCGTGACTGGTTGCGAGAACGAGACTTTGCCTTCGAGGCAAACGGGAAGCCGAAGCGCCCCAAGGAGGCGCTGGAAGCCGCGCTGAGGCTGCCAGACTTGCCGAGATCATCGGCGCTCTACCAAACCATCGCCGAAAAGATCAGCCTGCGACGATGCGGCGATGAGGCGTTCATTCGGTTGCGCCAGCAACTCATCGAATGGTTTCCCAAGTGAAGGGTCGTGCCGGACTCCAACTTCACCTTTCTCCAAGCTGAGTGGCCCGGCTTGCACGAAGCGGCAAGCAAGGCAGAGGCGTTCGCGAATCCCGATGCGCGGACAGCGTGCTTCTACGCCCGGCGAGTGACGGCGGTGGAGGCGCTGAAGACGGCGCAGCGCGCGTCGCTGGCGGAGTTGGACGCGCTCTTCGCCACCCTCCAGCACCGCGCCTTCAGGGGAGAATTGTGAGAACTTCAGGTCGCGACCCGGTCCGCCAGACTGGAAACGAACTGGAAATGAAACCGGTTCTTTTAAGTCGAATTCTGAGTTCAGAAATGTTGTTAATGATTGCAATCAAGCTACTTGTGAATGAACTAGAAAGGCATTGATTTGGAAATGAACTCTGTTTTATTGAGGGCATGATTGTTCGCTATGAAATCCCTCGGGACTGGATTGCCTACGACCGTCTGGCGGTCTTTGAGGAATTGATGGCCGCGAAGGCTGGGATGCTTGCGCTCACCCAAATCCCCTACCAACGAAGCTGGGCGGACGAACTCCAGAAGGTGCAACTCAAGCGCGAAGTGGCCGGCACGTCACGTATCGAGGGGGCGGAATTCACGGAGAAGGAATTGGACGCAGCGATGCGGGAGACGCCTGAACAGTTGGAAACCAGATCGCAAAAGCAGGCCGCCGCCGCCGTGGCCACCTACCGTTGGATTGCCGGATTGGCCGCGGATCGTCCGGTGGACGAGGCGCTGGTCTCCGAGGTCCATCGCCGGCTGGTTTCCGGTTGCGATGATGACCATTGTGCGCCGGGTCAACTCCGCACCCGCGATCAGAACGTGACGTTTGGCGCTCCCCGCCATCGCGGCGCGGAAGGCGGGGACGAATGCGCGGTGGCTTTGCGTGGGCTGGTGGCTGCGGCGCGTGGACCATTCCGTGAGCACGACCCACTGATTCAAGCGCTGGCGTTGCACTACCACTTCGCCGCGATGCACCCGTTTCTCGATGGCAATGGCCGAACCGCCCGCGCGCTCGAAGCCCTCATGCTCCAGCGCACGGGGCTGCGGGACACGTTGTTCATCGCAATGTCCAACTACTATTACGAACAGAAGATGGGGTATCTTAACGCGCTCAACGCCACGCGCGCGGCCAACCATGACCTGACCTTGTTTCTGAAGTTCGGACTCAAGGGCGTCGAGAGCCAATGCCGCCGACTGTTCGGTGAAATCCGCCAGCAAGTAGCCAAGGCGCTTTACCGGAACACGGTCACAGACCTGTTCGGCCGCTTGAAATCGCCGCGCAAGCGCGTGGTTTCGGGACGGCACGTTCAGTTGCTCAACTTGCTGCTCGATGAGGAGGAGATGACCCTCACCGCGCTGACCGAGCGCACGCGACACATATTCAACGTCAGCAACCCTTACAAAGCCCTGATCCGCGATCTCAATTATCTGATTGGCATGGGCGCGATTGCGGCGAAGCGCCTACCGGACAAGACCGGTTTCCTGATCAGCATCAACCTCGATTGGCCTACGAAAATTACTGAAACCGAGTTTTTCCAGCGCGTGAAGGTCATGCCGAAGGGAAAGGTTTACGGATTCCTTTCGGCCTGAGATGCCATGTCCAACTTCGCCTTCCTCCAAACCGAATGGCCCGACCTGCACGACGCCGCGAGCAAGGCGGAGGCGCTGGCGTATCCCGATGCACGGACTGCGTGCTTCCACGCGCGGCGCAGTTTGGAACTGCTGGTGCATTGGCTCTACAAGCATGATGCGTCACTCAAGCTGCCGTATCAGGACAACCTGAGCGCGCTCATCCACGAACCGACGTTCAAGACCACGGCGGGCGCGGCGGTCTTCGCCAAGACGGTGCTCATCAATCGCCTGGGCAATTCCGCCGTGCATGGGCATCGACCTGTCCAACAGTTCGATGCACTGACGGCGGTGCGGGAACTCTTCCACGTCACCTACTGGCTGGCCCACACTTACGCGCGCGAGGCAAAGCCAGCACCCGGCCTGGCGTTCGATCCCAATGCTCTGCCCAAAACCACGCCGCTGCCCAGGCAGACCATCGAGCAACTGCAACGGCTGGAAAAGGAACTGCGCGAGCGGGACGAGAAGCTCTCGGCGTTGCTGGTGGACAAGACGGCGCTGGATGAAGAGCTGAATCTGTTGCGCGCCGAAGTGGCCGAGGCGAAGAAGGCCAACACTGCGCAGGCCGACACGCACAACTATTCCGAAGCCGAAACGCGGGATTATTTCATCGATCTGCTGCTCAAGGAGGCAGGCTGGGCCCTCGATCAGGAGCGCGATCGGGAATATCCCGTGGATGGAATGCCCAACAACGAGGGCAAAGGATTCGTGGATTACGTGCTCTGGGGCGACGACGGCCTCCCGCTTGCGCTGAACGAAGCCAAGCGCACCAAGCGCGACCCGCGCGTGGGCCAGCGGCAGGCTGAGCTGTATGCGGACTGTCTGGAAAAGATGTTCGATCGGCGGCCCATCATCTTCTACTCGAACGGTTATGAGCACTGGATTTGGGACGATATGAACTATCCGCCGCGTCCCGTGCAGGGCTTTCTCAAGAAGGCCGAATTGGAGTTGCTGATTCAGCGCCGCACCACGCGCAAGAAGCTGGCGGACGCAAAAATCAACGAGGCCATCGTGGAGCGTTACTACCAGACGCGCTGCATCCGCCGCATCGGCGAGGCGTTCGAGAAAGACCACGACCGGAAGACACTCGTCGTCATGGCCACCGGCGGCGGCAAGACGCGCACCGTCCTCGCGCTGACCGACTTGCTGATGCGGTGCAATTGGGCCAAACGGGTGCTGTTCCTCGCGGATCGCGTGGCATTGGTGAATCAGGCGGTGAATGCGTTCAAGAAACATCTACCCGAAGCGTCGCCGGTGAATTTGGTCACTGAGAAGGACACCGAGGGCCGCGTGTTCGTTTCCACCTACCCGACGATGATGGGCTTGATTGACGAGACGAAGGATGGTCAGCGGCGATTCGGCGTCGGGCATTTTGACCTCATCATCATTGATGAAGCACACCGGTCGGTTTATCAAAAGTATCGTGCCATCTTCGATTACTTCGATTCGCTACTCGTCGGCCTGACTGCCACACCGCGCGACGAGGTTGATCGCGACACCTACGGCTTGTTCGACCTCGAAAAGGGCGTGCCCACGGACGCGTATGATTTGAAGGATGCGGTGGCGGACAAGTTCCTCGTGCCTTCCAAGTCGGTGTCGGTGCCGCTCAAGTTCCAGCGGCAGGGCATCAAATACGATGACCTGTCCGAGGAGGAAAAGGAACAGTGGGACGCGAAGGAATGGAGCGACGACGGCGTCACGCCGGATTACGTGGAGGCCGAGGCCGTCAATAAGTGGCTGTTCAACATCGATACCGTGGACAAGGTGCTGGAGCATCTGATGACGCGCGGGCAGAAGGTGGCGGGCGGCGACCGGCTCGGCAAAACCATCATGTTCGCGAAGAACCAGGCGCACGCGGATTTCATCCAGGAGCGGTTCGACATCAACTATCCCAGCCTCGCCGGGAAGTTCGCACGCACAATCACATTCAAGACGGAATACGCGCAGAGTCTGATCGATGATTTCTCGCAGAAGAATAAAGCGCCCCACATTGCCATCTCCGTGGACATGCTCGACACGGGCATCGACATCCCCGAGGTGGTGAACCTTGTGTTTTTCAAGCTGGTACGGTCCAAGACGAAGTTCTGGCAGATGGTCGGTCGCGGCACACGGTTGTGCCCGGACCTGTTCGCACCGGGCAGGCACAAGGAGTTCTTCTACATCTTCGACTACTGCCAGAACCTGGAGTTCTTCAGCCAGAACCCGGAAACGACCGAGGGCGCGCTCGGTGAATCACTCGGCAAACGCCTGTTCAAGACCCGTTTGGAGTTGATCAGCGAACTGGACCGCAAGTTGTCCGGCGTGGCGCGGGAAGGCCCGGAAAAGGAAGCGGAGTTGCGGCGCGAAGTGGCGGCGCTGCTGCAAGGCGAGGTCGCTGCGATGAACGTGGAGAATTTCGTGGTCCGCGCCAAACGCCGGTTGGTCGAGAAATATGGCAAGCCGGAGGCGTGGGGCGAATTGAAGACAGAGGCATTCGCAGAGCTGGCGCAAGAGGTCGCCGGGTTGCCATCCGAATTGGAACCGGAGGACGAGGAGGCGAAACGCTTCGACCTGCTTATCTTGAACCTGCAACTCGCAGTGTTGCGCGTCGAACCCGCGTTCAAGCGATTGAGCGAACAAGTGAAGGCCATTGCCGGGTTGTTGGAAGAGAAGTCCAGCATCCCGATGGTGCATGAGCAGATGCCGCTGATTCAAGACCTCCAGACAGACGAGTGGTGGCAGGACGTGACCGTGCCGATGCTGGAAAACGTCCGCCGCCGCTTGCGCACCCTCGTGAAGCTGATCGAGAAGGCACAGCGCAAACCGATTTACACGGACTTCGAGGATGAACTTGGCAGCGAGACAACCGTGGAACTGCCAGGCTTCACCTCCCCCGACAGCTACGAGCGTTTCCGCGCTAAGACCCGACAATTCTTGCGTGAGCATGAGGATGATCTGGTCATTCACAAGCTGCGCATGAACGAACCGCTGACGGCGACGGACCTCGGCGAGTTGGAGCGGATGCTGACCGCGAGCGGCTTGGCCCGGCCCGAGCATTTGGCACAGGCCATGACGGAAAGCAACGGGCTGGGATTGTTTGTCCGCTCCCTTGTCGGTATGGATCGCGAGGCAGCAAAGCAAGCTCTGGCGACGTTCGTGTCTGGAACAACGCTGACAGGAAATCAAATCGAGTTCGTAAACCTCATTGTTGACCACCTGACCGAGCACGGCGTGATGAAACCTGAATTGCTTTACGAATCCCCATTTACCGATTTACACCCGCAAGGCCCGGAAGGCGTGTTCAAGCCGTGGCAAGTTGAACAGTTGGTCTCGCTGCTTTCCCAAGTCCAGGCACGTGCGCTGGCTTGATCAAGCAGTCAAGCCAGTCAGATTGGCACTGAGCGACGAACAACGGTTATTCCACTCTAACTCTATTGGTTAAGATTGAAATGGTGCCAGAGGGCGGAATTGAACCGCCGACCAAAGGCTTATGAGTCCTCTGCTCTACCCCTGAGCTACTCTGGCAACCGGGTGAAGATATTTCATGGAGAGCCGACGATGTGTCAAACGGAATGATCTGAAAATGAAGTCAAAATTTTCCTCACAGCGCACGTCGAACCTCCCGGCAAGGCGCTTTCCAAGTCTTGGGATTTGTGTATGCTTGCCGGATTCTCAACTGAAAGAATACGGAGATGCCCAGAGAGTTCATTCAAATCGGCGGAGCGCGGGAGCATAATCTCAAGAATCTGACCTTGAGCATTCCCCGGGACAGGCTGGTGGTCATCACGGGGTTGAGCGGTTCAGGGAAATCATCGCTGGCGTTCGATACCATCTATGCCGAGGGCCAGCGGAAGTACGTGGAATCCCTGTCGGCTTATGCCCGGCAGTTTCTGGATCAAATGCAGAAGCCGGATGTGGATTTCATCGAAGGATTGTCACCGGCTATCGCCATCGAGCAACGAACTTCCGGAACGAATCCACGTTCGACGATCGCAACCACGACGGAAATCTATGATTATCTCCGGCTGCTATACGCGAATGTCGGCCAACCACATTGTCCCGAGTCGGGTGTTCCGATCTCACATCAAACCACGAGCGACATCGTGGACAAGATCCTGAAGCTGCCGGCCAGGACGCGCGTGATGTTGCTTGCTCCCATCATTCGCGATGAGAAGGGGGAGTTCCGGGATGTGACGGAACGTCTGGCCCGTGAGGGGTTCGTGAGGGCGCGAATCGATGGCGAAATCGTCGAGCTGGAGGCAAGCATCCGGATCAAGCTTGATCCGAAGCAGCGGCATCGGATCGACGTGGTGGTGGACCGATTAGTGATGGATGAGAAGATTCACGTTCGTCTGGGCGATTCTGTGGAAACGGCGCTCAAATGGGGTGAAGGCACCATGCTGGTATTGCAACAGCTCCCGGGTACGGAGAATTCCAGCGTATGGGAGGAAACGCTTTACTCGAATCGAATGTACAGTCCGGCCACCGGAAAGAGCTACGACAGACTGACCCCAAAGCACTTTTCTTTCAATTCACCTCAAGGTGCCTGTCCAGTCTGTCACGGCCTTGGTCAAAAGCTCGTGTTTGATCCGGATCTGGTCGTGCCTGACAAAGAGAAGACGTTGGAAGGCGGGGCGGTGCTTCCGTGGCGGCGCGGCGGCAAGAGGATGATAGTCTATTACAAGGGCATGCTCCGGGGATTGACCAGCCACTACAAGCAGAGTTTGGAAGTGCCTTTCAAGGATCTTCCGGAAGAATTCAAGCGAGTGTTGCTGCACGGCTCGGGCGATGAGGAGATCAGCTTTAACTTCTGGCGTGCCGGAAAGTCCAGCTCGGTGAAGAAACCATTCGAGGGCGTGATTCCGAATCTGGGACGCCTCTATGTGGAGAGCGAGAGCGAGTTCACGAAGAATCGTCTCAAGGGCTTCATGAGTCCGGAAGATTGCGATGCGTGCGGAGGGCACCGTCTGAAGCCTGAGATGCTCGCCGTGACTTTGGGCGGGGACAGCCGACAGTATCCGACGAACGGTAATCAACCGGCAGTCGCTGCAATCCACACACAATCCGAAAGTTTTAATCCAAAAACCATGATCCCAGGTGCCTCCATCATGGATTTATGCTCGCTGACGATTGAAGCAGCGGATGCGTTTCTTGCAGAACTAAAACTCACAGAGTTTCAGCAGAAAGTTGCGAAGGAAGTCATCAAGGAAGTGAGAGCAAGGCTGGGTTTTCTCCGCAATGTCGGTCTGGGTTACCTGACGTTGAATCGGGAGAGTGGGACATTGAGTGGAGGCGAGGCGCAACGCATCCGGCTGGCAACACAGATTGGAGCAGGACTGGTTGGGGTGCTTTACATCCTCGACGAACCGAGCATTGGGCTGCATCAGCGGGACAACGAGCGACTGCTCAAGACGCTCGAAGGGTTGAGGGATCTCGGGAACAGTGTGTTGGTCGTGGAGCATGATGAAGACACCATTCGTCGCGCGGATTACATCCTGGACCTTGGTCCAGGGGCTGGTGTGCGGGGGGGCGAACTGGTCGCGGCGGGAAATTTGGAGCAGGTTCTTCGGTCAGGTTCATCATTGACCGCAAAATATCTCACGGGAGAGATCAGCATTCCCGTGCCCAGAAAGCGTGTGAGACCGTCGCCAGAGAAGGGGTGGATCGAGATTCTTGGAGCGGCGGAGAATAATTTGCGAAATATCGACGCGCGCATTCCCCTTGGGATGTTTACTTGTGTCACCGGTGTCAGCGGATCGGGGAAAAGCACCTTGGTGGATGATATCCTGCGCAGGGCGCTATTCCGGCAATGGTACGGCTCGAAGGAACGGCCTGGCACCCATCGTGAACTCAGGGGCATCGAACAGATCGACAAGGCCATCGTCATTGATCAAGCGCCGATCGGACGCACTCCACGAAGCAATCCGGCAACCTACACGGGAATGTTCAATGACATTCGAGAAACATTTGCCAAACTTCCAGCGGCGAAGGTGCGAGGTTACGGCGCGGGACGGTTCAGCTTCAACGTCAAGGGAGGACGCTGCGAGAAATGCCAGGGCGACGGTTTGATCAGGATCGAGATGCATTTTCTCCCGCCGGTTTACATCACGTGCGAAGCCTGCGGTGGCAACCGTTACAACCGGGCCACGCTTGAAATCGCCTACAAAGGCATGAACATTGCCGATGTACTCGACATGTCAGTGGACGAGGCTGTGAGTTTTTTTCGCGCGGTGCCAAAGATTTTTGATCCGTGCCAGACACTGGCCGAGGTCGGGCTGGGTTATCTGAAGCTGGGTCAATCGGCCACGACACTCAGCGGCGGCGAGGCCCAGCGTGTCAAACTGGCGGCAGAGTTGAGCCGCAAATCGACCGGACAGACTCTCTACATACTGGATGAACCCACGACTGGATTGCATTTTCACGATGTTGCCAAACTGCTTGAAGTGTTTTTCAAATTGCGCGCGCCTGGCAACACGCTCGTGGTGATTGAACACAACCTTGACGTGATCAAGTGTGCCGACTGGATTATTGATCTCGGCCCGGAAGGCGGGGCAGGGGGCGGACGAATCGTGTGTGAAGGTCCTCCCGAGGCTGTCGCTCAATGCGCAGACAGCCACACGGGAAGATACCTGAAGCGATTGCTCCATGAGACAGCCGACAGAGTACGGACGGAACCATGACAACATACCAATTGACTCAAACTTTGGCGAACTGGTGGTCGCGATTGCTCTGTCTGGGGCTCATTGTTGCGGCACTGGTTGTTGGGGCGGCAGACAGCGCTCAGTCGGACAAAGCATTTCAGGTTGCCGGGGATCTCTTTGAAGACAAGCTTTGGGAACGAGCGGAAAGGGAGTTCGGCGCATTCATCACCCGCCATCCCGAGTCGGATCATCTGGCGGAAGCCTTGTTATTGCAGGCGCAGAGCCGGTTTCAGATGAAGCGTTATGACGCGGTCGTCACCCTGTTGACCGGGAAACTCGCCAAGGCTGCCGATCGGGCGGACCAGTTTCGTTATTGGATTGCAGAAGCGCAACTGGAGCAGGGGAATTTTGCCGCTGCAGCGGACTCTTACGGAGAACTATTGCGAGTCGTGCCAGGGTCGCCGTTGGGGTTGCGGGCAAGCTACGGTGAAGCATTCGCGCGGTTAAAACTGGGCGAGCCGGCGAAAGTTGTGACACTGCTGAGGAATCCGGAAGGGCATTTTCAGCAAGCTGCAATGGCCAGGCCGGAAGACAGTCTGGCCGTACGGGGGTTGCTGGTGCTGGCTGAGGCTTTGCAACTTCAGAAAGAATTTCGCGCCGCGGTGGAAGTTTTGAACGGGCTGGCGGCTCGGATGCCGGCGCCGGAATTGGAATGGCAGCGGCAATATCTGCTGGCGATGGTGGAACTAGCGGAGAAACGAATTCCTGAAGCGCTCACCCGAACAACGAACTTGATTACAATCGCGAGCGCGGCGGTGAAACCGGAGCTGCAAGCCAGCTCCCTGAAACTTCAAGCGGAGATCCTCGAGCAACAATCACCGGCCCTGGCGATGGAAGTTTATGATCGGATCGTGGCCATAAAGGACGTGCCTGGTGATCGCGCGCGGGAAGCGGTGTTAAAAGCGGTCGATCTGGCCATCAAGGCGAATTTGTTAACCAACGCCATTGGGCGGCTCGAATCGTTCGTCGGACGGACCAACGCGCCACTCAATGCGGCGATGGATCTACTGGTGTTCACATTGGGTGAACTTCACCTCAAACGTTATTATCAATCCGTCACCAATGGTGGGATGGCGGATACCAACTCCCTGTCTCTGGCGAGGATGCGCTTCGATGGAATGATAGGCGTCTTCACAAACAGCCTCTTGTTGGGAAAGGCATACTTGAACCGTGGCTGGTGCCTTTGGGAGGAGGCTCAGGCGCCGGGAGGCGAGGCGCGGCTGCCGGAGTGTCTGGTGGCTTTCCAAACCGCGACGGAACGGCTTCCCATTTCCGAGGACCAGGCGGTGGCTCGTTTCAAATGGGCTGACTGCCAGTTCCTCCAACGAAACTTCACCAACGCAGTGGTAACTTACTCAGGACTTCTGGCCGCGTATGAGAATTTACCAGCGGTGAAGGCGCGCTGGTTTGATCACGCGCTGCATCAGATGGTCCGAGCAAGCATCGAAGCTCGCGATATGTCGCGAGCGCAGCGTTCGATGGAGCGAATGCTTGCGGAATTCCCGGCAAGCCCCCTGGCGGATCAGTCGATGCTCTTGATTGCCCAGTCGCTGCTCGACATCGGCGACGCATCGAAGGCGCGGGAATATCTCGTGACTTTTGAGAAGCGATTTCCGCGGTCCGCGCTCAAAGCCGAGACCGAGTTGAAACTGGCCCGATGCTATGACGCAGAGTCGGACTGGGCGTCAGCCATCCGTGCCTATGATCATTGGAGTAGCGTGTTTACGAACCATCCGGCAAGACCGCAGGCGGAATTCGACCGTGCGATGGCCCATAGTCGTGCCGGGAACGGGACGAACGCATTCGTGCTGTTGACAAATCTTGTCGCACAATTTCCTGCCAGCCGCCTGGCGCCGCTCGCGCAGTATTGGGTGGGAGATCATTATTTTTCCGTGGGAGCGTACGAATTGGCGGAAGCAAGTTACCAGGATCGTGTGTTGATTCAAAACACCAACGCGCCTGTGGAACTCGCGTACCAGGCCCGCTTTCGCGCCGGCCAGGCGGCGTATTTCCGGCAGGGATACCGCGACTCACTCCGGCATTGCACCAACCTTATCAACGCGATCAATCTGGACACCAATGCGCCACCCTCGCTGCGTCCGGAAGCTATGTTCCTCCTGGGCGAAATCCGGCTCGCTGAACCGGTGGGCCCCAATGCGAGTCCTTTCGAGAAGTACACCAATGCGATTGGCGCCTTCAGAGCGGTTCCTGCGACCAACTGGCTTGCGGCGCGTTCCCGAGGCCACATCGGTGATTGCTACTTTCAACTTGGAACGATCAATCCACAGAACTACGAGCTGGCGACGAATGAATTCGCACAAGTGATTGAACTTCCTGACGCGGACGTCGCCACACGGAGCCAGGCGGAAATTGGACTTGGTTTGGTGCTGGAGCAACAAGCCCTGGAGCCAACGCGACGACCAGAGGAATCCCGCCGACTGCGACTCGATGCCCTCGATCACTATCTTAATGTCTTGTATGGAAAACGGCTGAGAACCGAGAAGGGGGAACAACCTGAGATGTTCTGGGTAAATAAGGCGGGGCTTGCGGCGGGCGTGCTCGCAGCCGAAAGGATGGGGATGCTGCGGGAGGCTCGTGGCATCTACGAGCGTCTTCAGATCACTTTGCCTTCGATGAAGGAGATCTGGATTAGAAAGATCGAAGCTCTTGAGCAGGAGATGAAGCGGTCCTCATCGGGGTGAGCGAGTTGAAGTTCGAAGTTCGATGGGTGTAAATTGCTGGTGTAAAGTGCCTCTTTGACATGGCCCGGACACACTGCTAATTTTGAACTGTAGAAGAGAGATATGACTAATACCACAGAACGCGAAGCAGTCGTCACAATTACCGAACCCGCTGCTGGGGAGATTAAATCCATGCTTGCCAAGGAAGAGAGTGCAGCAGCCAAAGGTCTGCGGGTCTATGTCGAGGCGGGGGGATGTTCCGGGATGCAGTACGGAATGGTGTTCGATGAGAAGCGCGACGATGATCTAACATCCGAGTTGTTTGGGGTGTCGGTGCTTGTGGACCCGTTCAGTGCAAATTACCTCAAGGGGGCCGTTATTGATTTTTCTGACAGCCTCACCGGCGGCGGATTCAAGATTTCAAACCCGAACGCCCGGCAGTCTTGCGGGTGTGGGAACTCTTTCGAGGCCTGAGCCAGGCTTCCTGCGCCAGGCATAAAACGCCCTTCCGTGCGATGCGGAAGGGCTTTTTTGTTGGTTGTAGGATTCGCCACCGCCCCGGTCAGATCTTCCAGCTATTTGAGCGTGGGTCGTCCATTCCCTTCGTCGAAATAGACAGACTTGCCAACCTCAGTGAATCGCAGGTACTGGTGCCAGCGGAAGAAACCCGTGTCTCGTGTCGCTTCGATTCTTCGTTCTGTTGCCGTGGCTGGCGGTTCCTTCGAGCCGGCCAGAGCCTCGTGCAGGATCCGGCCGTCAAAAGTGTTGGTTGACCTCACTCCAAGCAACCACAGGATTGTGGGAACCACATCAATATTTCCGCTGGGAGTTTCACTGGCCAAACCGCGTTTGAAGTCAGGGCCGGATGCGACAAGCGTGTTGTGCATGTCGAACCGACTCAATGATGCGTGATGTCCCTTACCTTTCGTGCCATCGGCAGAAGTGATCAACCCTGGAGCACCGCGCTCATTCGGATCGGCGCTCCATCTCAATGAAACGACAATATCGGGTGGATAATTCGCGGTTCCGATCCGTGTCGTTTCGAGCGGGAAGGTTCCCTCGATCGGCAGCCGCGAGAAGATCACACCGGCAAAGTCAGAGGTTTGCAGGAAATCCACCAATCTTTGTATCACTGACTCCTGCCGCTCGACAACGTAGAGCGAAACACTTCCACCCAGCCCGACGACCATCACGTCGCCTGGCTCGGGATTTTCGAACTTCTTGGATGCGTTGAATCCGCGCCTTTTGAGAATATCCGCCACGTCCGGCCCGCGATTGATGGTGGAGAAGCCGTGATCCGACACCACGATGATGTCGGTCTTCGCGAGAACTTTTCTGCGGTCCAGAGCCTTGATCACATCGGCCAGGCGTTGATCACTCCCGTCGATCGCCGCGATGGAGGTGTCGGATGCAACGCCGGTTTCATGCTGCGACTTGTCCGGTTCGCTGAGCCATAGGACCGAGAACTTCGGCACTTCCTTTTTCCAAAGCCCTTCAATCAGCGATTTGGTGGTCCAGGTGTCCTGGGCGGTGTTGGGGTAGGTGACAGTGGTGGGAAATGCTTTGTCATCATTCAATTTCTTGAGCGAATCCCCCAACGTGCGCGGAACTGCCTTGCCTTCGAAGATCAGGGCGGAATCCTTCGCGGCCTGACTGGTTCGGTTCCAGGCGCGGTCATGGAGGAGAACGACAGGCTTGGTCCCAGCAATGACTGTGGGTATCCCCGCTTGGTGCAGGATGTCGGCGATGGTGGGAACATTGAGATACCGGCCGTCGGACAAAAAGTCTCCCCGGCGTACTGCATCGAGGTGTTCCGTCCCAAAAGTGGAGAGCCAGCCCATCTCGGGCCAGTACTCGGTGTTGGCCATGATACCACTGCGGCTGGGATGAACCCCGGTGGCAAGCGCTGTTCCATTGACCTCCGTGGAACTTATGTAAGCCGCGTGATGATGTTTGAAAAAGACGCCGTTCGTTGCCAGCCCATACAGAGTTGGCGTATATTGCGGAGTGATAAAATCCGGCCTCATTCCATCCCACACAATCATCACCACGTGCTCGGCTTTTCCCTTCGCCTTGGAGGAAGGCGTGAATCCGGGCAGGAAAATCAGCCCCAACAACAAGGCTGCCAATGGACGAAAAATGCTCTTCATAATTGATACGATGCCGTATGCCGGCTGACTCGCGTGTGCGCAGAGTAAATGACGCGGCATCGTCTCGTGCAAGGTGGAAACGTGCTCGTAGCCTGCACCGGTGCCTCCCGAAGCCGTTCCGTGACGAGAAGACTTCAAGACAAGGGGTGGTCGAGTGCGGTGCCGGAGCGCGGATTTTATTCCGCAGGGAGATGTGAGACCTCCGGAGCCCGGATGGAGCACGGCCCGGACGCCGTTTCCACGGTCCGGCGGAATGAATTCCGCGCCCCTCTACTGCCAATTTGTGAATGCACTGGTCTGCGCTAGAGCTGCCCTCTGGGTGGACCAGGCCACAGGACTGATATGGTGGGTCAGCAGCCCTGTGCCACCTACTTCTTCAAACAGACTATCCCACGGTCCTCGCAGGAACTCAGCCGCGCTTCAGATTTTGCGTTGTGCAGTTGGATGAACACGTGGTTTGACCGGAGCTGTTTATATCGCATGGCACGACGACTGACTGTTTCCGCGCCACTTTACCATCGCCTCCACTATCCGAGGTCGCCCTTGTCCTGCCTCCGAGAGTGTTCGACGAACTAGAATTGTTTCGCTAGCGTTCTTTGAGAATGAGCAAACGAGTTCTCTGTCTGTTGTTCCCCGGGTTTGAAGAAATCGAAACCGTCGCCCCTGTCGATTTGTTGCGGCGCGCCGGAGTGGAAGTGATCGTTGCGTCGTTGACCGGTGAGAAGTTGGTCACCGGGCGATGCAATGTCACCGTACAGGCCGACGCCACGTTGTCAGACGTGGAGGCGCAGGAGTTTGATCTCTTCCTGATTCCCGGCGGCCCGGGCATCAAAGCAGTCCGTGCGGATGGCCGTGCTGTGAGACTGGCTCAGGCATACTCGAAGGCGGGCAAACCTGTGGCTGCGATATGCGCCGCGCCCACTGTGCTGATGGATGCCGGGTTGCT
The DNA here is from genome assembly GCA_005777315.1 of Verrucomicrobiales bacterium. Taxonomy (GTDB): domain Bacteria; phylum Verrucomicrobiota; class Verrucomicrobiia; order Limisphaerales; family F1-12-MAGs170; genus F1-120-MAGs170. The sequence goes on along the minus strand of SXMN01000126.1, from coordinate 5,941 downwards.
CGTCGGCAAACGCTATACTTCGCACGCGGGTGTTCTTCCGGAATTGCCAGAGTCGCAGGTGCAGGAGCGCGTGGTTGAAGACGGGAATGTCATCACCTCGCGCGGCGCCGCGACTGCGGTGGAGTTCGGCCTTGCGCTGGTGCGTCGGCTTTGCGGAGAGGCGGCAGTTTCGGAAGTGTCGAAGGGCATCATGGCCTAGCCCCGGCCTCGAAGCATCTTTTCAAAACCGGATTTTACTGGATTGAGAATCACTATGAACCGGAATCAATTACTAAAATGGTCCTGTCTGGCGGGCTTGATGTTGCTCACCTGCCTGCCGTCGGCGTTGGCGGCTGAATACCAGCTTTTCGCCCGCACCAATCTGATGGCCTGGTGCATCGTGCCGTTTGACGCCAAGATGCGTGGTCCTGAGGAACGCGCGGCGATGATGGAAAAGATTGGCTTCAAACACTTCGCCTACGATTACCGCGCTGAGCACATCCCGAGCTTCGACACGGAGATTGCCGCGTGCAGGAAGCACGGTGTGGGCTTCGATGCGTGGTGGTTTCCCACGACGATGAACGACGAGGCACGCCTCATCCTCGACGTGCTCAAGCGCAACAACGTGAAAGCGCAGCTCTGGGTCATGGGTGGCGGGGCTCTCACGAAGACTGCGGAGGAGCAGCGCGTCCGCGTTGATGCCGAGGCGAAGCGTATTCGCACCATCGCCGAGGCTGCCGCGTCCATCGGTTGCAAGGTGGCGCTCTACAATCACGGCAGTTGGTTCGGCGAGCCGGAGAATCAGATTCAAATCATCGAGCGCCTCAAGCAGGACGGCATCACCAACGTGGGCATCGTCTATAACCAGCATCACGGCCATGATCACCTCGACAGGTTCGCCACTTTGCTCCAACAGATGAAGCCCCACTTGCTCGTCTTGAATCTCAACGGCATGACCCGCAATGGGGATAAAGTTGGAAAGAAGATTCTTCCGCTCGGTCAGGGCGATCTTGACCTTGGATTACTCAAGGTGATTCGCGGCAGCGGCTGGCGCGGGCCGATTGGCATTCTCAATCACACCGAGGAAGACGCCGAGGTCCGTCTGCGCGACAACCTCGACGGCCTCGACTGGCTCCTGCCTCAACTCGACGGCAAACCACCCGGCCCGAAACCTAACCCGCGCAGTTGGCGTGAGCCCATCGCGCCAAAGTAGTGCCAAAGGACTATCCAGGACGTAACCACTCGGTTGAAGGGCCGCGAATCAAATGGACGCGGATAAGGGAGTTCATCGATGATAAGCAGGCCGGAATACAAATCACTGGTGACGGTCAACGCTGTGAAAAGCCTTCAGTTTCCTCAGTAAATTCGTGTGATTGGCGTGATTCGCGGGCGCCGGAATCGAGTAGTCACGTCCGCGACTAAAGCGCATGAGGTCCGCTCCGCCGTTCCACTTCACGCTAGAATTTTCTTCACCACATCGCCTGCGACGTCGGTGAGGCGGAAGTTGCGGCCGCTATGGAAGTAGGTCAGGCGTTCGTGATCGAATCCGAGCAGATGGAGGATCGTTGCGTGGAGATCATTGACGCTGACTTTGTCGATGGCGGCCTTGTGCCCCAGTTCATCTGTTGAACCGTGATGCACTCCGCCCTTCGCGCCGCCGCCAGCAAGCCAATACGTGAACGCATGGGGATTGTGATCGCGTCCCGGGTTCTTCCCTTTTTGTGACACGGGCAGGCGGCCAAATTCACCGCCCCAGATGACGAGTGTGTCGTCAAGCAGCCCGCGCTGTTCCAGATCGGCGAGGAGCGCCGCGATGGGTTGATCGGTTTCGAGCGCAAAGCCGCGATGATTCCCGACGATGTCCTCGTGGCCGTCCCAACTGCGCTGGTTCTCCATGCCACCGGAGTAGATCTGCACGAAACGAACACCGCGCTCGACCATGCGGCGGGCCATCAGACATTGCGCGGCGAAGTGGGTGCAATGTTTCTGGTCCAGGCCGTAGAGCCGCCGGATGTGTTCCGGCTCGCGTTGGATGTCGAACGCTTCCGGAGCAGCCGTTTGCATGCGATAGGCAAGCTCGAAGCTCTCGATGCGCGCATTGAGTTCGCTTTCGATCGGAGAGTTGCCGAGTCGGTGCCGGTTCAACCGGGCCATCAAGTCGAGTTGCGCCCGTTGCTGTGCGTAGCCCATGCCGACGGGCGGTTTGAGATTTGGGATGGGTTCGCCCTTCGGACGAAGCCAGGTGCCTTGATACACGCTGGGGAGGAAACCCGCGCCCCAGTTGTTCGCGTTGCCTTTGGGCAGCCCGCGATCCAGCGGATCACTCATCACCACGAACGCCGGAAGGCTGCGGCTCTCGCTCCCAAGGCCGTAGGTTGCCCACGAACCGACGCACGGCGAACCCATGCGCGTCGAGCCGGTATTGATCATGAAGAGCGCGGGGCTGTGGTTGTTCGAGTCGGTGTGGCACGAGTGGAGGAACGCCATCTTGTCCACGTGCCGCGACATGTGCGGGAACAAATCGCTCACCCATGTTCCGCTCTGTCCGTGTTGCGCCCAACTGAATGGAGACTTCATCAAAGGCCCCACCGACTCGGTGAAGAATCCAGTCTTTTTGTCGAAGCCTTCGTAATCCTTCCCGTCGCGACGGGCGAGCTCGGGCTTGTAATCCCACGTGTCCACCTGGCTGGGACCGCCGTTCATGAAGAGCCAGATGACCGACTTCGCGCGCGCGGGGAAGTGCGTCGGCCTGGGCGTGAGCGGATTAGTGGCGGATGCCTGAGCCGAACCCAAGAGCAGGCGTTCCGTACCGAGCAAGCTTGCGAGCGCGAGCAAGCCAGCGCCGCCTCCAGATCGGCGCAGCATTTCACGGCGGGTCAATAATCGAGGGTCATTCCACATATACAAATTCGTTCAAACTCAAGACGGCTTGCGCAAAATCGGTGAGAGCCGTTTCCCGGGCGTTGGGTTGCTCTGCGGATCGGTACAGCCTGGTTTGCGTTTCTATGAACGCGACACCATCGCGGGTCTCCGCAGAGGTGGGAGCGCGGTTGAACGCCAGGCTGTAGGTGCGTCGAACAGCCCCCGCCGGTGAAGTGTCCTTTGAGTTCTGAAGTCGCGAGGCGAAACTGCCAGCCCAGGAGCGGACGTGGGGACTGTTCATGAGCATGAGGGCTTGCGGGGCGACGGTCGTGGTCGGGCGTGTGCCCTGGCTCACCAACGGTTCGGGAGCATCGAGGCATTGCATCGATGGCACGAGGTTGCTGCGCTTGACCGTGAAGTAAATGCTGCGGCGTTTGCTGCCTTCATCAAGCGTACCGGGGCCGAACATGTTTGTGTCGAGAACGCCGGAGACGAACAGCAGCGAGTCGCGTATGGCCTCGGCTTCGAGACGGCGAGGTTGGGGGAAGGCGAAGGAGGGATCAGGAGGCAGGAGGCGGGCGTCAGAAACGGAACTCCGGTGCAGGCTGGCTCCTGACGCCTGATTCCCGCCCACTTCCTGCTGATACGCAGCACTTGTCATGATGAGTTGGTGCATGGGCTTGAGGTGCCAGCCGTTCCGGATGAGTTCGCCAGCCAGCCAGTCGAGCAATTCCGGATGACTCGGTCGGGTGCCCTGCGCGCCAAAATCATTCGGTGTGGCAACGATCCCCTGGCCGAAATGATGTTGCCAGAGCCGGTTAACCATGACTCGTGCCAGCAATGGTCCAGCGCCGCTGTCAGTGTCGGTCATCCAATTGGCCAGTGTCCGGCGACGGCCCGAGAACTTAGCATCCTTCGGAGGAGTCCATCGCCAGCGCTCCATGTCATCACTCGGGCGAAGCAAGGCTTGCACAAATCCCTGGTTCGCAACTCCACGCTTGAGATCGGTGCTGCCGCGATGAAGGACGTATGTTTCGTTGAAAAAGTCTGCTCCCTGCGTGTGCATTCGCAATGGTGTGTGACCTTCGGCGCAGACCATCACTTTCGTGAGCCTGGGCTTCGGAGTTTGTAGGGCATGGGACTCGACTTTTGCGAATAGTTCGCTCCAGCCGGGATCGCTGCGCTTCCACCAGGAGAGCAGGGTCGCCCGGTCACTTTCGTTCAGCGACGTGGTCACCGATCTCACGGAACTGTTGTCATTTCGGATTTCGGGTTTCGGATTTCGGGTTTCGACCCAAGCCTCCTCACGCAAGTTGCTGAGGGATGAAATTTTCGCCAGCGCTCCTGCCACGCTGGCCGACATCACATCACCATCCAACCCGGGATTTGTTGCGGTGGTGACAGACAGGCGCGGGCGTCCGATGTTGTGGCGTGTGTTCAACTCGAACTCGAGCCTCACAGTCAATCGCGTGCCGCCGTCGAAGCCAACCGGCCGTTCGAACTCGAATACCGCGGCATGGTCGGCGCCGATCCGCGGGTCGATGGCCCAACCGGTCTTCGCGTTGTCGTCGAGCGCGGAGGCAATGGAGAGAATGTTCGTGTTCTGTTCGAACGTCGCTCGCGGGCGCACGAGTTTTACTTCGTTCGATGCGCCGCCGGTCAAGGGCGCGGCGAATACTCGGATGCGGCTCAGGCCGATGTTGCCGTTGTCGGCGCGGCCGGGACCGCCTTTGAGCAGGCTCGGATGCGAGAGCGCTTCGAGGCGCAGCGCCGTGAGGCCCCGAGTTGCCGTCTGTAACGTGAACGTGTAGCGATCCGCGTCGGCATTCGTTCCTGCGGCAAGATAGGAACCGTCGTCGAGTTTCTTGAAGGTGGCGCCGGCCCTGGATTTCACCTCCTCGACCTCGGGTAATTCCCATTTTGGTGACGATGGCAACGGTGCGCCTGCGGCAAGCCAGGCATCGAACTTCCCGGCAAGTTCCCTTTCTTCGTAAGCCTTGAGAGCCGAGTCGAGCGGTGCGTGTTCGCGGTCGAACTCCTCCTTTGCGCGCCGATAAACCTCGGGCTGGAGGTCAAGTTCCAGTTCGCTGCGCACGGTGGTCGTGAATGTTGAGAGCATCCGGTAATAGTCCTCTGAACGGATGGGGTCGAACTTGTGGTCGTGGCAACGCGCGCAGCCGATGGTCAGGCCGAGCATGGCCGTGCCGGTGGTGGCGAGCATGTCATCCATCGCGTCGTAGCGGGTGCGCTCCACTTCATTCAAGGTGATCTGCGTGGGGAACACGCCGGCACCGAGGAAGCCTGTGGCCATGAGCGCCAGTGGCTCTTCGGGTGCGAACTCGTCGCCAGCGAGCTGCCAGCGCACGAACTGGTCGTAGGGCATGTCGGCATTGAGGGCTTTGATGACGAAATCCCGGTAGTGATAGGCGTGAGGACGATCGTAGTCGTGCTCGAAGCCGCTGCTCTCGGCGAAGCGGGCGACATCCAGCCAGTGCCGCGCCCAGCGCTCGCCATACCGCGGACTGTCGAGCAGGCGGGTGATGACCCGGGGCCAGGCGTCACGGGATTTGTCGGCGAGAAAGGTCTCAACCTCTTCCGGTGTTGGTGGCAGACCGGTGAGGTCAAAACTGGCGCGGCGAATCAGAGTACGTTTGTCAGCTGCGGGCGCGAGCTTGGTTCCATTTCGCTCCTGTTTTTCCAAGACGAAGCGGTCGATGGCATTTGTGAAACGTAATGAGTGACGCGTGAGGGGTGGGACTGTGGGATTGGACAGGGGTGCGAAAGGCCATTGCGCAGAGGGTGAGGTGGGCTTCGTCGTCTCGGATGCTTCGGCATGCACAAAGAGGCCAGCGAGGCTGAGTGCGAGGATACAGAGGAGGCTGAGGGATAGGTGACAGACAACGGAGAGAATACCCTCTCCGCTCCCTCGGAGGGAGGGGAGAGGGCAGGGTGAGGTGTGGGTGAATCAGGGGGCCAGATACGACACCCACTGGGCCTTCGTCGCGCCTTCGAAACCGGCGGTTCCCACCCCTGCGGGTAAAAAATGGATCCGCAACGAAATCGATGCGTTTGTGTTGCAACGGCTCGAAAAGGAAGGGCT
>SXMN01000125.1 GCA_005777315.1 Verrucomicrobiales bacterium | reverse complement strand
GTTCAGGCTGCGCTCGTGCGCTTCGTCCACAATGATCGCCTCATACTCGCGCAGGTCGCGGTCGCCCTGTGTCTCGGCAAGCAGGATGCCGTCGGTCATGAACTTGATCAAAGTCTCCGGGCTGGACTGATCCGCGAACCGAATCTTGCATCCCACCTCGCGACCGAGTGTCACGCCAAGTTCGTCCGCAACGCGGCGGGAGATGGATAGTGCCGCCACACGCCGAGGTTGCGTGCATCCAATCCGGCCATCGACTCCAAGACCGGCCTCGAGGCACATTTTCGGTATTTGCGTGGTCTTGCCCGAACCGGTCTCGCCCGCGATGATGATGACCTGGTGTTCTCGAATGGCGGCAACGATGTCATCACGTCGCGCGGTGATTGGAAGCGCCGGTGGATGGGAGACCTGTGGCAGGGCGATGGCACGCCGTTCTCGAATCTCGCGTGAGCGGCGGGCCTGGGAGAGCCAGCGTTCGAGCAAGTCCGGCAGGACATTGCGGCGCGGCGGGTGCGACGCAAGGGTGTGCAGCTTTGCTTCGAGGCGCGCGCGGTCGCCCAGCAGGCACTGCGGGAGCAGAGCCGTCAGTTCGGCAAGAGCCATATTTGGTGAACCGGATATCTGCACACCTCAATGCCGGGAGTTTCAAGGCTGGGGAGCGTTTCGGCAAAAGGAATTTCACTGTTTCACTCCAGGCCATCTTGATCAGCGGCGGCCAGGGGCGTTTGAAACCTTCGCCCGGCAATTTCTTCGTCGCATCAATGCCGAGTTTGCTGCCGCTGGCGATTTAGCTGGTGGCGTGGTCGAGCACGTCGGACGGGCCTTTGGTGAGTCCTTGCGGATGCTCACGAAGACGAGGTTGTGGAAGACGCCTTCCGCCGGCAGCGCGATGTCCACGATCTCGGGGAAGTTCATCTTGAAGATGGGCAGGAACAGGTTCATGGACGCGCCGCCGATGTAGAAGGCCTCCATCGGCGGGATGCCGGATCACTTTTTGCGGAATCATCGTCTACATCCTTTGTATGAAATGCTTCTTCAAGATGCTGGCGACGGCGGCGGCGGGTTGGGCCGCATTCAATGTCGCCATGTTCCTCACGTTTCGGCTGATCGGTTTCGGCGTGGACGGCCACGGAGTCCTGCTTAACCCCCAATCCCAAAGCGCCAAACTCATCGCCGTCTGGACGAAGCTCGAACCGCTCCCTCTGGTCGTGGCCAAACCATACGTCATCATCATCGGTCTGTATGCGTTCGCGTTCATGCAGGCCGTCACCTACCGCCTGCTCTCGCCCGCTTGGCCGGTCGGCATTCGCGAGCGGGCGCTCCGGCTGGCGACACTGCGCTTTGCGCTCACGTTTTTCTTTTGGGAATTCTTCACGCCGTTCAACCAGCTTGGCGAACCGTTGCCGTTGATCGCGGTGGAATTGTCCTTCTGGGCCGTCGTCGCGCTGGCGGAGGCGTTCGCCATCGCCACCACGGCGGAATCGCTCTGGAAAAATACCGCTCTGGCGAAGGAGGCGTAGTATGATCGCGACACCAATGAACGCGGATGAGAAGCAAGTGCTGGCCAGCGCGCGGGCGGGCGACGAGTCCGCCTTCAACGAACTCATGGCCGCGCACGGACGCGAAATCCGTTCCTACCTCTACCGCATGACCGCTTGCCGCGAGGACGCCGAAGACCTGGCGCAAGTCGTGTGGGTGCGCGTCTTCCGCAACCTCGCCAGATTTGAGGGCCGCTCCAGCTTTCGCACCTGGCTGTTCACCATCGCCACGTCTGTCGCCCGCGACCACCATCGCGCCAAGCAACGCTGGCCCGTGGAGGCGCAGGATCATGCCCGCGCGCTCGCCGAGTCCGGGCCGGAAACCGCCGGGGAATTCCGCCGCGTCGCGCGCCTGTCCGAAGCGGGACGATACGAAATCCGCGAGCACATTGACTTCTGCCTCACCTGCATCATGAAGACGCTGCCATTGGAACAGCAACTTGCCGTGATGCTGGCGGACATTTACGGTTTCATCGCCACTGAGGGCGCGGAGATTGTCGGCGTCACGCTCGGCATCTTCAAACATTTGCTCCATGACGCACGTCTGACGATGGAGCGCGTCTTCGAACATCGCTGCGCGCTCATCAACAAGTCGGGCGTGTGCCATCAGTGCAGCGAACTCAACGGCTTCTTCAATCCCGCGCAAGACCAGCAGGCCGAACTGTCGAAGATCGACCTGGTCCGCGCCGCCGATGATCCCAATCGCAGCCATCTGCTCGACTTGCGCCTCGCCCTCGCGCGCGGCATGAACCCGCTCCACTCCGAAGGCTCAGATTTGCAGGAAGCAATCATGGCCGTCGTGCGGAAAGCAGTAGCGTAGGCGGTGTGGTCGCCGAAAGAGCCTCCGCCGGGCTTCGGCTTCTCAAGCGGGCCTGTCGTGTCGTAGCCTTCGATGACGAAGTCGGCCTGTCGCGCCGAAGCGCAGCGAAGGCGGACGTTGGGCAAAACGGTTTTCAATTCGGGCAAAATGTTTTCAAGGCTCGGCCAACTTGGGTCACTTCATGAATACGACTTTGAAATCCAAGAGCGCAGTTCATGGCAAAGCTTCGCTAACTCCGGAAAAATGAGCAGAGATGCGTGAACCGTTTCGGGCGTCACGGCATCGATGCTTTTCGGATGTCCTGCTTCATTCCTGGCCAAGCGAATCTGCTGAATGAACGCCGACCAGAACGATTCAAACATGTCGGCGAGCTTGCGAGGCATTTTCTGTTTCTGAGCGATAATCTCTCGCTCCAATGCATCCAAGACGCGCTTGATTCGCCAGTCCAGCAAATCGCTTGGAACAGCGCGTCCCAAAGCTTTCATCTTCGCTTCGAGCGATTCTTTGAGTTCCAAAGCAAGACTCTCTGCCGCCGCTCCCACCATGACCGCTGCGGATTTCATGCACGCGCTGTTGTAGGTCTGGACGGCTTCTTCGAGGTATGAATTGGCAATCGCGTTCAGCTTGCCGTGCTTCCGAAGGTAAGCCAGATAACCGTCCAGGTTCGCCGGGTCGCGACTGAAGTGCTCCAGCCACTTGCGCCCTTTTTCAGTCAGGTGGCAATGAGGCGACTCAACATTATCAATGTTGTATCCCCACGACAGGTAGCCCGTCCGAAAAAGGTCATGCCAGAAGGTGAGCAACGCTTGCTGCTCGGATACGTCGTCGCGCTCTCGCAGGTTAAGCTCTCTTTCGACCCTGCCGAGAATCACGCCGGACTGAAAGTTGTCCGGGTCGTTCTCAGCCAAATCCTTTATGGTCTTCAGGAGAGTCTTGCGGAGGGTTTCGCCATCGTGCGCTTTTTCCATAGTCATTCGGTTTGGCTTCGTCCGTTCAAGGCGCATCAGCGGAAGCGTCCGATGCCGCCTTCCGCTGAATCGGCTTGAGTCCGTATTTGACGAACAGCGTGTCCGCAACCGCGAACGCCAAGTTTTCGGACGGCTCGCGCTGCGCGCTCATGCTGTCGATGACCTCGTTGTAAAGATTCTGTTTTTGTTCGAGCAGTTTAAAAATGATTTCCTCGTAAGTCTCCTCAACCCAGAGGTCGTAGGCGAACACGGTCTTCGTCTGTCCGGGACGATGAGCGCGAGCGGTTGCCTGATTCATCACTGCCGGATTCCACCAGTGGTCGAAGTGAACGACGTAGTTGGCAACCACGAGTTCGTTCAACCCCAAGCCAGCAGTTTTCGGGTGGCCGACGAAAACTTTGTGCTCCGATTTCTCTTTGAACGCGGCGAGTAGCGCCTTTCGCTTGTTGTCGCTCGTCGCTTTGGAGTAGTTGAGCGCACCGAAATCAGCCAGTTCCTTTTCCAGCCAGTCAGCCCCGGCAAACCGCTCGTCGGTGTATTGCGAGAACACCAACGCCTTGTCCCCTTCCGCCGCGATGTCATCGAGACTGTCACGAAGCCAAACGAGTTTTGAACTCTCGCCCGACCTCGGACAGCGATTACAGACCTGTTTCAGTTTGTTCAAGAGGACGATGATGATTTGAGCCGTGATAGTTTCGCCCTTGGCGTGAAGTTCAAGCACGCCTTGTTTTTCAAGCTGGTCGTAGCTTCTTCGCTGTTCATCTTCCAGCCGCAGCCAAACCGGGTTCTGGACGAGCGGCGGCAAATCGGTGAGCACATCCTGTTTCCGGCGGCGAAGGAACATGGGCCGCAGCACGCTTTGGATTCCCTGCGACCAGTCAAGTTGTCCTTGAGAAATGTCTGGCTTGAGCACGTTCAGAATTGTCCACAACTCATCCGTGTTGTTTTCCAGAGGTGTGCCGGTGAGACCCCAACGATATGTTGCACGGAGCTCGCGGACTGCGCGGGTGATTCCACTGCTCCAGTTTTTGACGCGCTGCGCTTCGTCGAGAGCGACCAAATCGAATCCGCCTTTTCGCAACGTCAGCACGTTTTCAAGGTCGTTCCGCAACGTGTCGTAAGTCGTCAGCCAAACGTGGGAGGCCTGTCGCCAGCAAATCTTTCGATGCTCTCTGTCGCCACGCACCACCGTGACAGCAAGGTTTCCAGCCCACTTTGCAAGCTCTCTGTCCCAATTCGGAATGACGCTGAGAGGGCAAACAATGAGGGCCGTCCGAATCTTGGCCGTCTGAAACAGCATCCGCAGAGCAACAGAAGTCTGGACGGTCTTGCCAGTTCCCATGTCGTCACCCAGTAGCGCCGACTGCGTCTCGACAAGGAATTCAACACCCTTGGTCTGGAAGGCGTAGAGATTCGATGGCAGGTCAACGACAGTTCCCAAATCCAAATTGACCGGACGTTGCAAGAGCGGGAGCAGCAAATCCCAAACATTCATGCCGCGCGTCACGCGCCCACGCGCTTGTTCAAATGCTTTGCGATTACCAAGACCAGCGCCGCCAAATGCGAGGGGCGGGGTTTGCAACTTATCAAGGCCGGGGGCTTTTCCTGGCGTCTCCGCTTCGGCAGCGTATCGCTTGCCGTCGGCCCGGGCTGAACGAGCAAGCGGCTTGTGCAAATCCTCTGACACCGTGTCGCGGGCCATCAGCAACGCCAAGCAATCCTCGGTCGGCAGCCGGCGCGACGTTCCGAGCCTGCGATTCAAGTTGTCGGAAACAATCGGCGGCTTGGTGAGACGACGAATACGATTCGGCGCGGTAGAGGCTTGCAGTTTCGCGCGAAGCTCTTCCGTGTCGGCTTGTCCAAGCAACGCCAGAGGCGAATGCGCAACCGGCTCAACTTGAAAGCGCCAACCTTCGGCAAAGGTTTCAGCAGTCTCTGCCTGCTCACCAAGTTGGCAGGCGACGTTGCGCGGAACTGCAAGCAGAGGTGGGGAAGTTTGGGGCGGAGACGAAATCGCTGGAAAGCTTACCGCACTCGATTGCGCTGGATGAAAACCGTAATCTGCTTCCGGCAACCAGCCGACTGTTGGCTCTGCAAGCTGTTCGACTCGCAATTCGCGCAACGATGGCGCGGGAATTTCACTGGCCGCTTTTCCGACCCGTTCTTGAACTTTTTGGAGAAGCGAGAGCACAGCCAATCAGCTTTCGAGCACGCGCTCGTCATGGACATATTGCAGCCCTTCGGCGAGGCGTTGAAACGGCTCGGTCAAATCCCAACGGCCAAACAAATCGCGCAACCGCTCGGCAGAAGAATCAAAGTCAGCCGCAAACTTCCAGTGAGCTTCAATCTCCACTTGGGCAAACTTCCCCGACGCAGACTGTAGGAGAAGCGATTTGGATTTGGGCTGGTCATCCTGCTTCGCTTTCGCGCCGCTTGGACGGGCAACTCGGATGACCGGCGCGGAAACCTTGTGGCGCACGTCGAAGTAAGCCTCGTCGGCTATCAAGATGAGTTGCGGTTTCTCACGGACTGAGGAAATCAGCGGCGCACCGATGAGTTCCGTTAGAACGTGAGGCAGCAGTGATTTGCCGTAGAGCGTCCGTTGAAGCTGCGTCGGGCGAACTGGCGCTGTGCAACGAAACTCCAATGGCTTGCTCCATTCATCCGTGACGAGGATTGCACCGCGATACGCTACGCCGTCGTCAAATTCGCGATAGCCGAGAAAACCGATTGTCGTCTGCGATGCCGGTGGTTGCTGGTTGGTTTCCATATTCACATTTGAATCAGATTTGAGTTGGTGTCGAAAGTGTTTTGAGCCTCCTCACGTCGGCTGCTACGGGTTGGTTTTGAACAGCGCGTCAATTTTGCGGCGGATTTCTTCGCTCATTTTGATGAGCGGCGGCCATGGACGTTTGAAGCCTTCGCCCGGCAATTTCTTCGTCGCGTCGATGCCGAGCTTGCTGCCGCTGGCGATTTCGCTGGTGGCGTGGTCGAGCACGTCGGACGGGCCTTTGGTGAAGATGCTGTCGCGCTGCGGGTCGGTGTTGGCGCAGAGGCGGAAGAGGACATCACTGGTGTTGTGTACATTCACGTCGTCGTCCACTACCACGATGTATTTGGTGAACATCATCTGCCCCATGCCCCAGAGGCCGTGCATGATTTTGTAGGCCTGCATTGGGTAGGTCTTCTTGATGCTCACGAAGACGAGGTTGTGGAAGACGCCTTCGGCCGGTAGCGCGATGTCCACAATCTCGGGAAAGTTCATCTTGAAGATGGGCAGGAAGAGTTTCACGGACGCGCCGCCGATGTAGAAGTCTTCCATCGGCGGGATGCCGACGATGGTGGCGGGATAAACGGCGTCCTTGCGATGCGTGATGGCGGTGACGTGGAAGACGGGATACGGCTCGGGCAAGGTGTAGTAGCCGGTGTGGTCGCCGAACGGGCCTTCATCGCGAAGCGGCTCGGTCGGGTCCACATAGCCTTCGATGACGAAGTCGGAATTCGCCGGAACCTCCAAGTCATTCGTCTCGCACTTCACCAATTCCACGGATTTCTTGCGGAGGTAACCGGCGAGCAGGAATTCATCCAAGCCGTCGGGCAACGGCGCAGTGGCGGCAAAGGCGAACACGGGATCGCCGCCGAGAAAAATGGCGACAGGCATGCGCGTGCCGGTTTCGTAATAGCGGCGGCCGTGGCGCGCGCCGACTTTCTGGAGCTGCCAGTGCATGCCGGTGGTGCGGTCATCGTAAATCTGGATGCGATACATGCCGACGTTGCGTTCGCCGGTGTCGGGATCCTTGGTGACGACGCAGGGGAGGGTGATGAAGCGCCCGCCGTCGAGAGGCCAGCATTTGAGGATGGGGAGGTTGAGCAGGGTGGAAGATTGATGATTGATGATTGATGATTGATGATTGTCGATTGAAGGAGCGGAGGGCCACGGTTCGGTGCGCGTGGGCGGAGCGTCGAACTTGCGGATCACCTCTTTGCACGGGCCGGTTTTCACAAGCTTTGGTTTCGCGTGGCGCAAATCCAAAGCCTGACCGAGCAGTTTCATTGTCTCGCGCAACGAAGTGGGCGGCTTGGCTTTCATGAGCGAGCCGAGTTCGGCGGCGGCGGCGTCCACGGATTCGGCGCCGAGGCTCAGGGCCATGCGTTTGTGCGAACCAAGCGTGTTGATCGCGACGGGGAAGGGTGAGACCACGCCGTTCACGGTGGGCTTCTCGATGAGTAACGCCTTGCCACCGCCGGGCGATTTCATCTCGCGGTCAGCCAGTTCAGTAATTTCGAGTTCGGTTGCGACAGGTTGGGTGATGCGTATGAGTTCGCCTGCCATGTCGAGTTGGGAGACGAAGTCCCGGTAGGATTCAAAGGCCATGTTGATGTGAGAATAACAGACGGCCAATTACTGGCAAAGCACGCGTTGAACGGAATCCCGCGTCAAGGTCCGATTGTTCAGTCCAGGAGGAGCGCTCTCGAACTGGTTTGCAACGTGTGACCACACTTGCGGCTTTGTAATCCACGATGAATGGGAATCATGCGGGTCTGCTGGATGGCATCTGCTATGTCTGGAGTGAGGGGGGTGATTACGAGAGCGGGCGCTCCACCTCACCATGCCGCCCAGGATCCGCCGTCTTCCCAATAACCGCTGCCACGATAGATTTTCATCAGTCGCATTGGCTTCCATGCAACCGAGCCATCCAATCGTCCCACGTTGCCGCCTTCTCCGCCCAGTTGCTTGCCGACGGGCACGTAGCCCGGAGTAAAATCGATCTCCGAGTCGTCGATGGGATTCCCATAGAATTTGAAACCTCGCCGAGTGTGAGGGGCGAATGCGCGGGCATAGCCGCTGGACCAATTATTGGGATCGGTCACCAGTACCAGGTCGCCGCTGTCGCTTAGAGTTTGTGGCGAGATCCAGCCTGGTTCCCTGGGCGGGCCGAGTACGGGCCACGGAGTGCCAAAACGTCCGCCAAGGTAATTGTAACCGAGCACAAATCCATAAATCGGAAAACGCCACTCGGGCCGCTTCTTGAAGTACTCACGCCAGTTTGGGCAACTCAGAGTGTCTCGGGTGCCGGTATAGAAGATCATCTGTTCACGGGTGGTTCTCGACATCATTGGGATATGCTCATCTCCAGGCCTGTGCGCTGTCTCGCTCGCGCCGCTTGGCAGCTTGTCTGTGTGATCCGTCGCGTAGAGATGTGTCGCCAGAAGGAATTGTCGCAGGTCATTGCGACAAGCCGTGCGTCGCATTCTTTCCTTGCTGCTGGCAAGCGCCGGGGCAATGAGCGAAGCAAGGATCGCGATGATCGCGATCACGACAAGGAGTTCTACCAAAGTGAACGCCTTGACTGCCCGGCATGCCAGGTGGGATTTCACAATGACTGCCAAGGGGTTCTCACTTGATGAGATCGATTATTAGCCCGCAAAAGGTGACGTTACAAGGGAGGATTGAAGGAAGATGCCTGCTCTCAGCGCGTATGCATGAAGGGGATTCAAAGGGAGGGACGCTTGCGAGAGACGAAGCGCATGGCTTTGGCGAGATTGTTTTCCCCCATGTCAGCGTGGAAGTCGGTGATGGTTTTGTATTTTGGGTTGGGCTGTCGTTGAC